>NZ_CAJMZE010000004.1:0-312252 GCF_905220235.1 Paraburkholderia sp. J41
TCATCGAATAAGCGCACATAAAAAAACAGCCGCCCCTTAGGGCGGCTGTTCCAAAACCAAGGCTGCACAAAACTGCGTGCAATCCGCGCGAATCAACGCTCCAGGAACGGCCGCAGCTTGTCGGCGCGACTCGGGTGCATCAGCTTGCGCATTGCCTTGCTTTCGATCTGGCGAATACGTTCGCGCGTCACGTCGAACTGCTTGCCCACTTCTTCAAGCGTATGGTCCGAAGTCGTGTCGATGCCGTAACGCATGCGCAGCACCTTCGCCTCGCGCGGCGAAAGCGCCTTGAGCGCCTCGTCGATCGCGGCGCGCATGTTCGCATGGATTGCCGCGTCGGCCGGCGACGCCGAACCCGCGTCCTCGATCATGTCGCCGAGCGTCGCGTCACCGTCGTCGCCCACCGGGCTTTCGAGCGAAACCGGCTGCTTGGCGATCTTGAGGATGCCGCGCACTTTCTCTTCGGTCATGCCCATGCGCGCGGCGAGATCGGCCGGGTGCGCTTCCATGCCCGTCTGTTGCAGAATCTCGCGCGAAATGCGGTTGAGCTTGTTGATCGTTTCGATCATGTGTACCGGCACGCGAATCGTGCGCGCCTGGTCGGCGAGCGCCCGCGTCACGGCCTGACGCACCCACCACGTCGCATACGTCGAGAACTTCCAGCCACGGCGATATTCGAACTTGTCCACCGCCTTCATCAGGCCGATGTTGCCTTCCTGGATCAGGTCGAGGAACTGCATGCCGCGGTTCACGTACTTCTTCGCGATCGAAATCACAAGACGCAGGTTGGCCTTGACCATCTCGCCCTTCGCCTGGCGCATCTTCGATTCGGCGACGGTCATGCGGCGGTTGATCGCCTTGATCTGCTGTAGGGAAAGCGAAGCGGCCGCTTCGATTTCGGCGAGCTTGCGCTGCTCGGCTTGAACCGCCGGCAACGCGCGCTCGAGCGACGCACCGTATTTGTTCGACGCGGCGGCGGCGCGCACGCCCCATTCGAGGTCCGTTTCGTGGCCCGGGAACTGTTCGACGAACGCTTCGCGCGGCATGCCGCAGCGGTCCACGACGATGTGCAGCACGTTGCGCTCAATCGCGCGAATCTGCGTGACCTGCTCGTGCAGCAGCGAGCACAGGCGGTCAATCGTGCGAGCCGTGAAGCGGATCGGCGCGAGTTCCTTCTGGATTTCCGCGCAAATCTTCATTTCGGCGGCCGAGGCGCGCGCGTTGTCGTCCGTTATGCACGACATCTGTTCGAACAGCGTGCGCACGCGCGCGAAGATCCCGAGGCTATCCGCCTTGAGCTGCGCGAGCAGCGCTTCGTTCGCCTTGCTGTTGTCGCCGTCGCTGTCTTCGTCGTCGTCCGATTCGTCGTCGTCCGATTCGTCCGAGGCTTGCGCTTCGACTTCTTCGCTTGCGTCGGCGTCGGCCAGCGCGGGTTCCTGCGCGGCTTCGTCGCTGCCGATGCCATCGACGAGTTCGTCGATGCGCATTTCGTCGGCGGCAACGCGGTCGGCGTCGGCGAGAATGGTCGCGACGATCGACGGGCACGCCGCGATCGCCTGGATCATTTCCTGGAGGCCGTCTTCGATGCGCTTGGCAACTTCGATTTCGCCGGCGCGCGTGAGCAGCTCGCTCGAACCCATTTCGCGCATATACATGCGCACGGGGTCGGTCGTACGGCCGAATTCCGAGTCGACGGTCGAGAGCGCGACTTCGACTTCCTCGTCGGCTTCGTCGTCGGCTTGCTGGTCGGCGCGGGAATCTTCGTTCAGCAGCAGCGTGTCGGCGTCGGGCGCCTGCTCGTACACCTGCACGCCCATGTCGTTGAACGTCGCGACGATGGTTTCGAGCGCGGCCGTCTGCGCGAAGTTGTCGGGCAGATGGTCGTTAATGTCGGCGTGCGTCAAATAGCCGCGTTCACGGCCGAGCTTGATCAGCGCGCGCATTTGATGCTGGCGCTTTTCGAGTTGCGAGCTTGCGTCCATTGGAGTCGCATCGCTGCTCTTGTCTTTCGCCGAGCGGCGTGCGGGGCGGGCAGACGAGGTCACCGTGTCGTCCCGGTCATGGCTTGTCAATACAATCTCCTCGAAGGGATAGCCCGACAAGGGCAAAAAGGGTCACGCGCCAGCGGCGTGGCGTCCTGGCGATGACGAAATTGCAGGGGAGTGGGCGGGGGCGCATGCCGGTCCCGCCAAGCGAGCGCCGCACGAGCGGCAGCCTGGATTTTCGTGCAATGCAGAAAGATCGCGTATGGTAGTGCGTTACGGCATGAGAGGCAACCCGAATCGTGGTGTTTGCGGCACATTGGCGCCCTTATTGGCGCCTTCCCAGGGTCGGACCATACCGAAAAGACGCATAAGCCGTTCGCGAATTTTCTGTGAGGCCAATTGGACGTTTCACGCTTGCGATGGTTCGCGTAAAACCTGTCTTTTTCGATATGGTGACGATGGCCTCGTATTCAATTGTTCCCCGTCGTGAATGCGGCGCTGGTGCGCTCCGCATCGCAATTGCATATCCGTTGAACGCACCGCGTCGACGCCGCGTTGACGGCACCCGCGCGCAAAGCTTGCGTGCTGCGTTTCGGCGGACCGGTCGCTAGCGCTGGGACTTGAACCGGGGCGCAAACGCGCTACAAAGCAGCCCAGCCCCGTCGCGCGCCATTTTCAGCCCTCGTGCGTCAGTCAGACGCAGCACGCCGCCGCAATGGCCGGAGCGCGGACCAGGCCCGATTCTTTGTGCAAAGTCGCCGAACCGAACCGGCGAGGGCGTTACGGCGGAAATTCATCGTATTGCGGCAACGTATCGGTGATCTCGAACCACGCCGCTTTCGAGCCGACGAAGATGTGCGCCGTCGGCCGGATGCCGGGCGTATCGACGAGCGTGCCGAGCGTCACATGCACCCACTTGCCTTCACGCACTACGGAATAAAGGCGCGAGCCGCATCGGCCGCAAATCGCGTCGTGCGCCGCCATTGGATCGCCATAAAGCCGTAATTCGGCTTCGCCTTGCGTGAGTCGCAACGCGTCGCGCTCGATGCCGGCCAGAGGCTTGAACGCGGAACCCGTGGCCCGGCGGCAGTTCGAGCAGTGGCAATTGAACGAATAGCGAAACGCGTTCTTGACGGCGTAGCGCACGGCGCCGCACAGGCATTGTCCGCGCAGCACAGCGGCCGACGGTGCGGGAGGGTCAGAAGCGGCGTGAAGATCGGCGGTCATGGTCGGGAGGAGCCAATGTAAAACTTCGCGACGCGACGGCCGGAGCGCCAGGCGTCATCGCATATTTCCTCTGGATTCGCCCATCTTACGCAAGCGCTGCGGGTGCCGCCGCGAGAGTCGAAGGTGAAATTCAAAGGTCACCGTTTATGGGGATTTCGCGTTCTTCTTGCGCCGTCCGACGCGCTTCGGCGCGCTCGCAGGCCGCTACAGGCCGTCCCGGCGCAGAGTCGGTCCCATAAGCGGTTACCTTTTGCGCTTTTTTTCCCGCTACGGGTTACCCCGGCCGCTCCCGCAATTCCTTCAAGCCGTTGATGACGACGAGCAGCGCGCGCCCGTGTTCCTCCGATCCGTCCCACGCCTCGACGATCGCATTGCGCAGCAATTCGTTATAGGCGGTTGCCGGCCGCGCCGCCGCAGGCGCCCTCACACCGTAGAAATTGCATAGCTTATTGAATGACGCGCTGCGTCTCACGCGTTTCCCGCTGGACGCACGCAGACGCGAAACCGTGGGTTGACTCACCCCGGCGAGACGCGCTATTTCACTGGCAGAGCGCGAATCGTCCGCGAGCTGCCGCAGCAGTTCCTGGACCGGAAAACGCGCTGATAAAGAAGTGTCTGGGGCTTCCATGTCATGCATTATACCTATACAGTAACGGTTATTGAATTGCTCGCGAATGGAGCGAGCGGCAGCAACTCCGAGGAAGTCGATGGCACTGAAACACCTACCGCCCACGTTTTGCTGGTCCCGTATCGGGGCCGAGGCAGGCGCTGATCTCCCCACCCTCGTCCTGCGCAAGGAGTGGGAGCGCCGGCTGGGCGGCGGGCGTTTTCTGTGGGGGATCGGTCAGTCGCTCGGCAGCAGCGCGCAGGTCGCGGCGCTGCGCACCGGTTCGCTGCTCGCGCTTTTCTCGGCGGCGGCCGGCCGCCCGCGCAGGGAAGCCGGCAAGCGCGCACCGCAGCCGGACGCGCT
This sequence comes from Paraburkholderia sp. J41, assembly GCF_905220235.1. Classification (NCBI taxonomy): domain Bacteria; kingdom Pseudomonadati; phylum Pseudomonadota; class Betaproteobacteria; order Burkholderiales; family Burkholderiaceae; genus Paraburkholderia; species Paraburkholderia sp. J41. The sequence goes on from NZ_CAJMZE010000004.1 coordinate 4,183, forward strand.
GGTCTGGAACGCCTGGGTGGACGCGGGCGGCCAGGTGCGCCAGCTTCCCCGCCACGTATTCGTCACGAGTTCGGCCACGTTGCCGTCGGGCGCCCCGCGCGAGCATTACTACGCGCTCGTATGCGTTTCGCCCACGGAGTTGAGCGTCGGCAGTTCGCTGCGCGTGCATCCGGAGCGGCTGCGCAGCGTGAACACGGGCAAGGCGCCCAGCCCGTCGCAAGGCACGGTCGTGGTCGACTGCATCGAGCGCGACGGCGAGGCGGGCGGCAAGCGTCATCCGCTCGTGTTTTCGGCGGAGCTGGAAGCGCCGTATTTCGTGCGCCTCACGCAGCCCTCGCTCGTCACGGCGCGGGAACTTGCGGCCATTCACGAGGCGTCGCGCATGGGCGACTTCGACACTTATGCCGATCTCACCCGGCGCCTGCGCACCCGGCCGCCGGCGCAGCAAGGGCGCGGTTACACGCAAGATCTGTTCGATGTGCCGCCGGCCGACCACGCCTCGGCGCGGCATGGCGTGCGCAAGGTTTCCCTCGCGGGAGACTGGACCCAGCTCACGATGGAACTGCTCCATGGCGATACACACCCGTTCGCGCGAAGCCGAGGCTGCGCAACGCTTTTTTGAGGCCAGCCGCAATGTCGACCGCGCCTTTCGCGCGCTGCGCGGGGACGCCGGCGCGGGTTCCGGTTCCAGTGCGATTTCGGCCGCCTCCACGCACGGCGCGGCGCAATCCCGGCTCGATCGCGCGCTCGACGAACTCGCGCGGGCGCAGGCCTGGTTCGATTCGGTGACGTTCGGTGATCGCGCGGTGGCGTGTCTGAAATCGCGCTGGGGCGCCGACCATAAGGATCACTAACGCCCTGGTTGCGCCCTGGTTGCGCCCCGGTGGCGTCCCGGTTGCGCGCCCGACGGCCCTCGCCGGCCGCCGCGCTGAGGCGGCTCGCGCACGTTTCGATCCGCGCTTTTGAGACGCGGCGATAATCGGCTGTTATGCGTTTATCGCTCCTCCGTGCGCGGCTCGATGGCGCGAGCGGAAGCGTTTCCGATCATGTCCACTCCCCCCAACATCGACGGCGCGCAAGCGTCGTTCGCCGCCGCCGAGGCGGCCTGGCAGCGCGGTGACACGGCAACGGCCCGCGCGCTGTGCGAGCGCCTTATCGCCGTCAATCCCGATCACGCCGAAGCGCTGAATCTCGCGGGTCTCGTCGAACTCGCGCGCGACCGACAGGCCGCCCGCGCGCTCATTACGCGTGCGCTCTCGGTGCGCGAAGATCCGTCGTTTCTCATGAATTTCGCGATGACCTGCGAGGCCGCCGATCGCGATCTCGCCATTCGCGCGCTACGTCGCGCCGTCGAGTTGCAGCCCGATTCCCCGATCGCGCTCAACAACCTCGGCCATCTCCATGGCGAAGCGGGAGATTGCGAACAGGCGACGCTCTGCTTCGAACGCGCGATCGCGCTGGCGCCGGCGCACGCGGCCATCCACTTCAACTTCGGCACCATGTTGTACAAGGCGGGCGAATTCGCGCGCGCGGAAGCCGTGCTGCGCCATACGCTCGAACTCGCGCCTGGCCACGCGGGCGCCTGCAACAATCTCGCGCAGGTGCTGCTCGCCACGCGTCGCGACGCCGAAGCGCTCGCCATGCTCGAACACGCGCGCACGCTCGCGCCCGATTCCGCGGAGGTGCTCACGAATCTCGGTTGCGTGCTGCTGGGCGCCGGCCGTATCGACGAGGCACAGGCGGCGCTCGAACGCGCGCTCGCGCGCGAACCCGGCCGCGTGTCGGCGTGGAACAACCTCGGCAATCTGAAGATGCAGTTGGGCCGTATCGACGAAGCGCGCGCCGCGTTCCTGCGCGCCATCGAACTGAAGCCCGATTTTGCCGATGCGCTCCTCAATCTCGGCAACGCAAGCAGCAAGGCCGGCCGCATCGAAGAAGCCATCGCGTGCTACCGGCGGGCGATGGCGGCGAATCCCGCGCATCTCGGCGCGCACAGCAATCTGCTCTGGTCGCTGATGTTCGCCACCGACGACGGTCACGCGCTGCGCGCCGAAGCCGAGCAATTCGCGGCGCGCCACGAGCAGGCGCTGCTGACCGCGAGCGTCGCGCGGCGCCACGACAACGCGTGCGAGCCCGAACGGCGGCTGCGCATCGGCTACGTGTCGCCGGATTTTCGCAATCACTGCCAGTCGCTGTTTACCACGCCGCTGCTGAGCCATCACGATCACGCGGCGTTCGAGATCGTCTGCTATTCGCTCGGCGCGCAGACCGACGACGTGACGGCGCAGCTCAAGCGTCACGCCGACCTCTGGCGCGACGCGCACCAACTAGACGACGAACGCCTCGCGCAGCAGATTCGCGACGATCGCATCGACGTGCTCGTCGATCTCACGATGCACATGGACGGTGCGCGGCGCCTGCTGTTCGCGCGCCGCCCCGCGCCCGTGCAGCTTGCATGGCTCGCGTATCCGGGCACGACCGGCAGCCCGTCGATCGGCTGGCGTCTCACGGACCCGTGGATCGATCCCGTGGACGTGCCGCATATCGACGATCAATACACCGAGCGTTCGCTGCGCCTGCCCGACACGTTCTGGTGTTACGACTCGCTGGCGCAGGACATGCCGGTGAATGCGCTCCCCGCGCTTCGCGCCGGGCACATAACGTTCGGATGCCTGAATAATCCCTGCAAGTTGACCGACGCCACGCTGGCGCTATGGTCCGGCGTATTTGCCGCGTTGCCCGATGCGCAACTTCTGCTGATGGCGCCCGAAGGCACGGCGCGCGAGCACCTGACGCAGCGTTTCGCGGCGCACGGCGTCGATGCCGCACGCTTGCGCTTCGTGGGTTTTCAGGCGCGCGCCGATTATCTGCGTACTTATGGGCAGATCGACATCGCGCTCGACACGTTTCCGGCCAACGGCCACACCACGAGCCTCGACGCGTTGTGGATGGGCGTGCCCGTACCCACGCGCTACGGGCGTTCGGCGGTGAGCCGCGCCGGGCTTTGCCTGCTCGCGAATCTCGGCTTGCCGGAACTGGCGGCGCAAAGTGACGCGAGCTACGTTGCCGCCACGACCGCGCTCGCGCGCGACTTGCCGCGCCTTGCCGCGTTGCGCGCCGGTTTGCGCGCGCGCATGGAAAGCTCCGCGCTCATGGACGGCGCGCGTTTCGCGCGCAACATGGAAGCCGCGTATCGGCACATGTGGAAGACGTGGTGCGCCGAGTCCGCGTCAGCATGACGCCATGTCATGCTAAGGATGCCGAAGCAATGAGCCGGTTTCCTCGGCTTGCCTTATTGCATTCGAATTACGCCGATAAATCGACAAGACGCGCCACGGCCTCGCGCGCTTTCGCGGCGACTTCGGCCATGTCGGGCGCTTCGCGATAGCTGCTGATGGCCGCGATCAGATGCGTGCCGATCACGGCGCCGAACAGCATGTCGGCGGTGCGATCGACGTTGATCGGCGCGATGCGCCGTTGCGCGACCAACGCCTCAAGGCGCGCTTCGAGCCACAGCTTGCTGCGGTGAATGCCTTGCTCGTAGTAGTGCTCACGAATCTCGGGAAAGAGATTCGACTCGGCGATCACGAGACGGCACACCGTGACATGACGCTCGCGCAGCACGTAATGAGCGATGGCCTTGAGCGCGGCTTCGAGCGTGTCGTGCGCGCTCGCATTGCCGTTGGTTTCGTCTGATGTTTCGGGCGACGTTTTGTCCGATGTTTCCTCGACAGTCGCCGGGAACGATTCCACGTCGGCAACCAGCGCGCGAAAAAGCGCTTCCTTGGTGGCGAAAACTTCGTAGAGCGTGCGCTTCGAGGTTTCGCACGCGCGCGCGATGTCGGCCATGCTCGTGTTCGCATAACCCGCCTGCCTGAAGAGACGTTCCGCGGCTTTGAGAATCTGGCAGCGGCGTGCCTCGCGCGAAATCGTCACCGGACGGCCACGTCCGCGCGGGGTGGGAACGTCATTGCGCGCTGCGTTGGACGCGCTGTCTGGATCGTTTTCTGGATCGGGAGCGTCGGACGTAGAGGAAACCAAGGAGCACCTTGTGATGGAATCGACCGTTCGCGCGGCTACGCCGGAATGCATGGCGGCGCATGCCACGAGGAAATGTCAGCGAACGCATACTATCAAACTATGCGGATTGCATAAATCAGGGTGCGCGATGGCTGCATCGCCGCGGGGCGCGCGGCGACAAAAGAAAAGCCCGGCGTGAAACTGCCGGGCCCGGCTCATGGCGATGCAACAGGTCGATTCCGCAGGCGAAACGTCGGACTGAAACGTCGAATCGAAACGTCGAGAACGAGTCGGAGGCGTGCCGAATCAGCCGCCGACCCTCGTCACGAATCTCGTCCGCTCAGTGCGTGCGTCCGCTTTCGATCACGCGTGTCGCGGGCGCGACGTCGGCGACCGCGAGGCGCAGCGCGTCGATCAACGCGCGCGCGGCCGGCGAGGGCGTGCCTTGCGCGCGCAGCGTGAGACCGATGTCGCGCCGCGTGTGCTGCAACGGCACGTCGAGGATCGCGAGCTGGCCCGATTCGATCTCGTAATGCAATTGCTGCGCGGAAAGCGCGGCGACCATGTCGGTGCCGAGCAGCAGGCCGCGAATCACGGCGAGATCGGCGGTTTCCACGGTCGGCATCGGCGGCTTGAGCTTGAAGCGCCGGAATTGCGCCTCGAGCAGCCCGCGCTGGGGCGAGTGCGCGCGCGAGAGTATCCACTGCGCGTCGCGCAAGTCGTTCAGCGTGAGGTCGCGCGCGTTCGCGAGAGGATGATCGCGCCGCGCGAGCACGACCATGTCCTCCGACATCAACCGCTCGTTGGCGAGGCCGCTTGCGGCGTCGTTTTCGCGCAGCGCGCCGAGCACGAAGTCGATGTCGCCCGCGCGCAAACCGGCCACGAGCAATTCATAGGCGCTTTCGTCGGTCACGACGCGCACGCCGGGATGCCGCGCCGAAAGCCGCGCGATGGCGGCGGGCAGAATCAGCGTGCGGCCGAGCGGCAGCGCGCCCACCGTCACCGCGCCCTGGATATTGCCGTGCAGCGCGGCGATATCGTCGGGAATATGGCGCAGTTCGTTGAGCGCGCGGCGTACGTGCAGCAAAAAGGTTTCGCCTTCGGCCGTGAGCAGCACGCCGCGCGGCCCGCGATGGAACAGCGTGATGCCCGAGCCGCTTTCGAGCACGCGCATCGCGCTGCTCACGGCGGGCTGGCTGATGCCGAACGCGTTGGCCGTGCTCGGCATGTGACGGTGCCGCGCGAGCGCGACGAACAGTTGCAGCCGCCGCGTGTTGAGCAGATACGCGGGCAGCGTGCCTTCGCCGAGCGCGCGCCGCCGCGCCTGGCGCGCCGCGCACCACTGGGCCAGTTCCTCGAGTTCGCCGAAGATGCGCGCGCAGCGGTCGAGCACGACGCGGCCCACGGCCGTCGGCAGCATGCCCGAAGGCTTGCGCTCGAACAGCGGCGCGCCGAGCGCGGTTTCGAGTTCCTGCACCGAGCGCGTGACGGCCGATTGCGCGCGATACAGGGCCGACGCGGCGCGGGTGGCGCTGCCGGTGTCGGCCACGAGGCGAAAGGCGCGCAAATGCGCGAGGTTCAGAAGTTCGGGCTGGCTCACGGCTCGATGATGTCGTTATGGTGTGAAATCGCTCCGGCTCTCAGTGCCGGCTCGTGTGCTGCCATCGCGCGGTCGATTGCGCAAGTCGATCATGGGTTCGATCACGCAGTCGATCATACGACGCGCGCGGCGCGACACGGCACAATATCGCCATCGACAACACGACTCGCGCGGGCGGGAAAGGGGCAAGGCATGACGGACACGATCGATTGCGTCGTGATCGGCGCGGGCGTGGTCGGTCTCGCGGTGGCGCGCGCGTGCGCCCGGCAAGGCTGGGAAACCGTGCTCGTGGAGGCCGAAAACGCCATCGGCACGGGCACCAGTTCGCGCAACAGCGAAGTGATCCACGCGGGCATCTACTACGCGAGGGATTCGCTGAAAGCGCGCCTGTGCGTGGAAGGCAAACGCAAGCTGTACGCGTACTGCGAGGAAAAAGGCGTGGCGTATCGCCGATGCGGCAAGCTCATCGTCGCGACCGGCGAATCGCAGCTCGACGCACTGCGGGCGATTCGCGCGGCGGCCGCGGCCAACGGCGTCGACGACCTCGCGTGGCTCACGCGCGAGGAAGCGCTCGCGAAGGAGCCCGCGCTGGATTGCGTGGCCGCGCTCGAATCGCCGTCGACAGGCATTGTGGACAGCCACGGCCTCATGCTCGCGCTGCAAGGCGACTTCGAGGCGGCGGGCGGCATGATCGCGTTCTGCTCGCCGGTCGTGGGCGGCGCGGTTCGAGCCGGCCAGCCGATCTTGCTCGAGGTGGGCGGCGCCGAGCCCACGCAACTGCTCGCCACGCGCGTGGTGAACAGCGCGGGCCTCTACGCGCAGCAGGTCGCGCAAACCCTTCGCGGCATTCGCGCCGCGTCGATCCTGCCGTGGCGCTATGCGAAGGGCAACTACTATTCGCTCGCGGGCGCGGCGCCGTTTTCGCGGCTGGTGTATCCCGTGCCGGAGCCGGGCGGCCTGGGCGTGCATCTCACGCTCGACCTGGGCGGCCAGGCGCGCTTCGGCCCGGATGTCGAATGGATCGACGCCATCGACTACACCGTCGACCCGCGCCGCGCCGAGCATTTCTACGCCGCGATCCGCAACTACTGGCCCGCGCTGCCTGACGGCGCGCTCCTGCCGGGTTATGCTGGCATCCGCCCGAAGTTGGCGCAGTCCGGCGACTTTGTGATCCAGGACGCCGGCGAGCATGGCGCGAACGGGCTCGTGAACCTGTACGGTATCGAATCGCCGGGGCTGACCGCCTCGCTCGCCATCGCCGACGAAGTGGTCGAGCGGCTCCGGTGAGCCGCCCGGCAAGCTCAACGTTTAACCGATCGAAAGGATATGCAGATGGTCTACGAAATGGCGCACATCACCGTGAGCGCGGGCAAGAACGCCGAATTCGAGGCGAACGTCGCCAAAGCGCTGCCGCTGTTCCATCGCGCGCGCGGCTGCCGCGCCGTGGAATTGCAGCGCAGCGTGGAGGAGCCGAATCAGTACGTGCTCGTCGTGCAATGGGATAGCGTGGAAGACCACATGGTCCACTTCCGCGAATCGCCCGACTTCCAGGAATGGCGCGCGCTGGTCGGCCCGTTCTTCGAGAAGCCGCCCGCCGTCGGGCATACGGAAGTCGTGGTGAAGTAAGGCGCAATCCAGCGCCGTAACCCCAGGCCGTAACCAACGCCGTAACCGAAGGCCGCACCGAAGGCCGCACCGCAGGCCGAAAAAAGCCTCGATCCAGCGCCGCCGCTCGCCGCCGCCCTTGCGCCGCCAGGGCGCGCGGCGAGCGCTCCCATCAGCAATAACCCGGATATGAGTTAATCTCACGCCCCGCCGAGAAATCATCGATTCATCCGCCGCGCGGCGCCCGCGCACAATCCGTCCACGATTTTTCCTCAAGAAAGACAGGACAGGAGCAGACGGATGGACAAGCAGCTTTTCATCGGCGAAGGTTTCGAAGGCCCGGGCGTCAATCTCGCTCATATCAACGTGCTGGTCGGCCCGCGCAACGGCCCGGCCGGTCAGGCGTTCGCCACCGCGCTCGCCACGCCCTCGGCCGGTCACGCGCCGTTCGTCGTGATCGCGCAGCCGGGCGTGCCGACCAAGCCGCTCACGCTTTACGTGAACAAGGCGCAGATCGAAGGCGACTTCCACGGCAACGCCACCTGGGGCGCCTCGCAGGCCGGCATCGCCAAGGCCGTTGCCGAATCGCTCGAAAACGGCACGCTGCCGCCCGAAGCCGAGAACGACTGGGTGGTCGTGTCCGCGAACTGGGTCAACCCCAGGACCGACGACCTCGACGCCGTGTTCGAGAACAACTACCGCGCCTGCAAGAACGCCATCGTCGCCGCAATGGAAGGGCTGCCGCGCAAGGCGGACGTGTTCGCCGCCGCGCGCGACGTCTCGAACCCGTTCTACACGCCGAAAAAGTAAGGAGACCGCCAAATGGAATACGTGCGTCTCGGCCAGTCGGGCCTGAAGGTTTCGCGTTTGTGCCTCGGCACGATGAACATGGGCACGCCGGACTGGAAGCCCTGGATTTTCGACGAAGCGCAGAGCGAGCCGATCGTGCGCCACGCGCTCGAAGCGGGCGTGAACTTCATTGATCTCGCCGACTTTTATTCGACCGGCGTGGGCGAGGAGGTCGTCGGCCGCATTCTCAAGCGCCTTGCGCGCCGCGAGGAAATTGTCGTGACCACCAAGGTGGGCTACGACATGGGCGCGTACCAGAACGCGGGCGGCCATTCGCGCAAGCACGTGATGGACGGCATCGACGGTTCGCTCAAGCGCCTCGGCATGGATTACGTCGACATCTTCATGCTCCATTACTTCGACGTGAACACGCCCGTCGAAGAAACCATGGGCGCGCTCGACGACATCGTGCGCTCGGGCAAGGCGCGCTACGTGGGCGTTTCGACCATGTACACGTGGCAGTTCGCGAAGATCATGCAGGCCTGCGAGAAGAACGGCTGGCACAAGCCGATCAACATGCAGTTGCAACTGAACGCCGCGTATCGCGAGGAGGAGCGCGAAATGATTCCGTACTGCGTGGATCAAGGCGTGGGCGTTTCGGTGTTCAGCCCGCTGGCGCGCGGTTTGTTGTCGAGCGATCCGAACTCGACGCGCAACCAGACCGACTTCTTCACCGCGCAGATGTACGGCGATACGGCTTCGCGCGAGATCGCCGCTTCGGTGGCGCGCGTGGCGCGTGCGCGCGGCGTGACGCCCGCGCAGATCGCGCAGGCGTGGGTGCTGGAGCGCGCGGGCGTGTCGAGCATGCTGGTGGGCGCGGATTCGCCGGCGCAGTTCGACAGCGCGCTCGCCGCGCTCGCAACTAAGCTCACCGACGAAGAACACTACGAGATCGACCGCAACTACACGCCGTGCGATCTCATCAACGACTACACGGCGGGCCGCCGCGTGCCGCGCGAGCCGCGCCCGGCGCAGTCGCTCGCGGAACTCGGCCAGGAGGCGGCATGAGCGATTTTCTGCGCACCGGCCATTACATCGACGGCGCCTGGCGCACGGGCGCGGCCACCTACGCGGTTCGCAATCCGGCCACGGGCGAGGTGATCGCGCAGGTCGCGAAGGGCGGCGCGGAAGAAACGAGCGAAGCCATCGCCGCCGCCCAGCGCGCCTTTCCGGCCTGGCGCACGCTCACGGCCAAGGAGCGCGGCGCGCGCGTGAAGCGCTGGGGCGAGCTGATGCTCCAGCATCGCGACGCGCTCGCGGAACTGCTCTCGCGCGAACAAGGCAAGCCGCTCGCCGAAGCGCGCGGCGAAGTGGCCTACGCGGCCAGCTTTCTCGAATGGTTCGCCGAAGAAGCGAAGCGCAGCTACGGCGACGTGATTCCGAGCCCGAAGCCCCATTCGCGCATCGTCGTGACGCGCGAGCCCGTGGGCGTGGTCGCCGCCATCACGCCGTGGAATTTCCCGCTCGCGATGATCACGCGTAAAGCCGGCCCGGCGCTGGCGGCCGGTTGCACGATGGTGCTCAAGCCGTCGGAGGAAACGCCGTTGAGCGCGTTCGCGCTCGCCGTGCTGGCGGAACAGGCCGGCGTGCCCGCGGGCGTGTTCAACGTCGTGTCGGGCGACGCGGTGGCGATCGGCAACGCGCTCACCGAGTCGCCGGTCGTGCGCAAGCTCTCGTTCACAGGCTCGACGCGCGTGGGCAAGCTGCTCGCGCGCCAGTCGGCGGACACGCTCAAGAAGCTCTCGCTCGAACTGGGCGGCAACGCGCCGTTCATCGTGTTCGACGACGCCGATCTCGAAGCGGCCGTGCAAGGCGCCATCGCCTCGAAGTTCCGCAACACCGGGCAGACCTGCGTGTGCGTCAACCGCTTCTACGTGCAGGACGGCATTTACGACGCGTTCACGCAGGCGCTCACGAAAGCCGTGCGCGAACTGCGCGTGGGCAACGCGCTCAAGGGCGAATTCGATCAGGGGCCGCTCATCAACGAGGCCGCGCTCGCCAAGGTCGAAGCGCACGTCGCCGACGCCCAGCGCCACGGCGCGCAAGTGCTCACGGGCGGCAAGCGTCACGCGCTCGGCGGCACGTTCTACGAGCCCACGGTGATCGGCGGCGCGACGCGCGAGATGCTGGTCGCCGACGAGGAAACCTTCGGCCCGGTGGCCGCGTGCTTCCGCTTCGGCACGGAACAGGAAGTGATCGCGCTCGCCAACGACACGCCCTACGGTTTGTCGGCGTACTTCTACACGCGCGATCTCGGCCGCGCGTGGCGCGTCTCCGAGGCGCTGGAGTCGGGCATGGTCGGCGTCAACGACGGCATCATCTCGACCGAGGTCGCGCCGTTCGGCGGCGTGAAGCAGTCGGGCCTCGGCCGCGAAGGCTCGAAGTACGGTCTCGACGAATACCTCGAACTCAAGTACGTGCTGATGGCCGGCCTCGACCGCTAGCCGTCGCGCGCGCCGCCCGCCGCGCCGCCGGCGCGTGCGGCGGCGCGCTTTCATCGATTACGGCCCGGGCTCTCGCGCGCGGCCGACAAGAACATGGCAGGGAGACAGCATGAGCCAACCACAGATCCTTCCGTCCACGCTCGACGAAACGAGCGCCGACGCGCCGCCGCGCGAGCCGGTGCATGAAGCCGGGCGCGCGCACGGCCCGCAGCGCATTGCCTTCGACGACATTCCCGTCAACCGTTTCCACATCAAGATCGCGGGCCTGACTTTCGGCGCGCACTTCACGGAAGGCTATGCGCTCGGCACGATCGGCTACGCGCTCGCGTCGCTCAACCGGCAGATGCCGCTCGACACGTTCTGGACCGGCATGGTGGGCAGCGCCGCGCTGATCGGCGTGTTCCTCGGCAGCCTCGTGTTCGGCCGGCTTTCGGACCGCATGGGGCGCCAGCGCATTTTCATGCTGAGCTTTCTCATCATCACCGTGGCGGCGTTCGCGCAGTTCTACGTGAATTCGCCGGCGATGCTGTGCGCGCTGCGCGTGCTGATCGGCATCGGCATGGGCGGCGACTTCGCCGTGGGCCACACATTCCTCGCCGAATTCTCGCCGCGCAAGCATCGCGGCACGCTGCTCGGTTCGTTCAGCGTGATCTGGACGATCGGCTATGTGGTCGCGAGCGTGCTGGGCATTTATTACGCCGATGCCGCGCCCGACGCGTGGCGCTGGCTGCTCGCCTCGGCCGGCGTGCCCGCGCTTGCCGTGTTGGTCGCGCGCATGGGCACGCCCGAGTCGCCGCGCTGGCTGCAAAACCAGGGGCGCCACGCCGAAGCGAACGCGATCGTGCTCAAGTATTTCGGCCCGAACGCGGTGCTCGACGTGCCCGCGGACACGCCGAAGCACGCCAACGACGGCTTCGCGCGCCTCTTCAGGCCCGACATGCTGCGCCGCACGCTGTTCAACTGCACGTTCTTCGTGTGCCTCGTGATTCCGTATTTCGCGATCTACACGTTCCTGCCGTCCGTGCTGAAAGCCGTGCATCTGAACGAAGGCTCGGGCGCCGACTTCCTGCTCAACGGCTTCCTGATCTTCGGCGCGCTGCTCGGCATCTGGCTGATGGTGCGTCTGCCGCGGCGCACGTTCCTGATCGGCTCGTTCGCGATCTGCGCGGGCTCGCTCGCGATGCTGAGCTGGCTGCCGGACTCCGCGCGCCTCGGCATGATCGTGGCGTTCGCGGTGTTCACGGTGACGATGTCGGCGTTCTCGAATCTCGTGGGCGTGTATCCGCCCGAGTGTTTTCCGACTTCGGTGCGCGCCTGCGGCGTGGGCGTGGCGATCGCGTGCAGCCGGCTCGGCTCGGCCATTGGCACGTTCCTGCTGCCGCTCGGCATCGCGCAGCTCGGCTTTCACGCAACCATGATGGCGCTCGCGGCCGTGTTGATCGTCGGCATGATCGTGTCGATCATGTGGGCGCCGGAAACGAAGCATCTCACGCTCAACCAGGCGAGCCACGGTTAAGCCGCGCTGTTTTCCGGCGCGCTGTTTCGGGCGACAGGAAAGCGCCGCCTCGCGAATGCGGGCGGCGCTTTTTTTTTTCGTCGCCCGCGGTTGTGCCGAGGCGTTTTCTGCGCGTAGTCAGCGCGTTTTCAGCGCGTGCTGCCTCGATCCCGAAGCGTTATTCGGCGACCAGAATCTGCTGCCGCAGCCAGTCGGCGAACGCCTGAACGTGCGCGAGTTGCACGTCCTCGCGCGCGATGTCGAGCCAGTAGCCGTAGGGGCCGTCCACCTGCACGTCGGAGAATGCCACGAGCGTGCCTTCGGCCAGTTCCTCCGTGATCATGTTGCGATCGACGATGGCGAGGCCCGCGCCCTTGCGCGCGGCGTGAATCGCCTGTTCGAGCGTGGAGAATTCGATGCCCTCGCGCGCTTCGTCGTCGTCGAACGGGATGCCCGCGCTCGCGAGCCAGTCGGGCCAGAGATTGAGGCGCTCGCCGTCGTGCAGCACGTGCAGGCGCGGCAGCGTGCGCAGCAGCGTCTCGAGCGGCGCGCCCGCGAGCTTGGGCGCGCCCACGAGCGTGTGGCGCTCCACCGCCATCAGTTCGGAATATGCGCCCGAGAGCGGTTCGCGGCCGAAGCGGATCGTGCAGTCGGCGTCGGCGTGCGGCGCGGTGCGCACCGAAAGATCGGCGTCGGGCAGCGCGGCCGAAAGCAGCGGCAGGCGCGGCGAGAACCATTGCGTGGCGAAGGTGGGCGGCAGCGCGAGCACGAGCCGCCTGCGCGTTTTCTGCGCCGAAGAAAACGCGCGCGTGCCGCGCTCCAGCGTGTCGAACGCCTCCTTCACGCACGGCAGGAGGCGCGCGCCCGCCGCCGTGAGCTTGATGCCGCGATGATCGCGCTCGAACAGCTTTTCGCCGAGCGATTCCTCGAGAATGCGGATCTGGCGGCTCACGGCGCCTTGGGTCACGCACAGCGACGCGGCGGCGCGGTTGAAACTCAGGTGTTGCGCGGTTTCTTCGAAGAAACGCAGCGCAATCAGGGAAGGAAGACGTCGCATAGGCATCACACGCTCAATGCCGGCGCCGCAGGCGCCCTCACGGGGCGCGGCGAGGCTGCGCGCCGGCGACGCGCAACGTACGCCGGAAGCCGGTCAGCGTCAAGCTGCGCGTAGCCCTAAGGCGATTCCGGCCGGGTGCGCCGCGCGCGCCGGGTCGCCATCGCGCGCGTGCCGAGCGGGGGATCGAGCGGAATCAAGCGTGATCAAGCGGCCTCAGGCGCGCACGTCGAAGCCGTCTACGTAGCGCGCGGCGTCGCCGCCGTCCCAGACGCGGCCGTCGACGAAAGGCCGGGCGGCGGCGGCCGGCGGCACCGCGACGTGAATCCGCGCCGCCGCCTCGCGATAGAGCGCCGTCTGGTTGAGCGCCTGCGCGATCTCGCGGTAGTCGCCGCGGCGCGCGAGCATGCCCCATCTTTCGAATTGTGTCAGAAACCAGACGCCTTCCGACTCGTGCGGATAGTTCACGCGCCCCGCCTCGAAGAACTGCATCGAGGCCGGCAAACCGGCGCTCAACCCGCCGGCGATCAGCGCGGCATCGACGTCGAGCATTTCCGGCCGCGCGAGCCATTGCGCGATTTCGTCGCGATTGCCCGCGCCGTCGAGCCAGCGGCACGCTTCGAGCATCGCGCGCACGAGCGCGCGCGCCGTGTTCGGATAACGCGCGACGAAATCGCGCCGGCAGGCGAGCACTTTTTCGGGGTGATCGGGCCAGATTTCGCCGCTGCGGATCGCGGTGCGGCCCACGCCGCGCGCCTGTGCGAGCGACGGCCACGGTTCGCCGGCGCACAGGCCGTCGAGCTTGCCTTCGGCAAGCGCGGCCGCCATTTGCGGCGGCGGAATCACGACGCTTTCGATGTCGCGCAACGGATGCACGCCTTGCGACGCGAGCCAATAGTACAGCCACATCGCATGCGTGCCGGTCGGGAAGGTCTGCGCGAACACGGGCTTGCCGCCGAGCGCGGCGAGCGCGCGCGGCAGCGTGCCGTGCTCGGCGAGCGCCGCGGAAAGACGGTTGGAAAGCGAGATGGCCTGGCCGTTGCGGTTGAGCACCATCAGCACGGCCATGTCGGTTTGCGGCGCGCCGAGGCCGAGCTGCACGCCGTAGACCAGCCCGTAAAGCGAATGCGCGGCGTCGATCTCGCCCGTGATGAGCTTGTCGCGCAACGCGGCCCACGAGGGCTGGCGCGAGAGTTCGAGCGTGAGGCCGTGCGCGTGGCCGAATTCGAGCAGCTTGGCGGCGACGAGCGGCGCGGCGTCGGCGAGCGGCACGAAGCCGATCTTTAGATGCGTCTTTTCGGGCGCGGCGGTTTGCGGTGTGGTGGTGGCGTTCATGGGCGGCTCTCGATGCTGCGCGTTCCCTGGCGTGCGTGCGCTTGCGCATGCTCGCGCGTGCCGCGCGCGGCGGCGTTTCCGTTTCCGTTCGCGTTCGTCATGCGTCGCGCGGCGGCGCCTCGGCCGCGGCGACGATCTGGCGCGCGACTTCGGCGAGCTTCAGGCTCTGGTTCATCGCGCGCTTGCGCAGATGCGCGTAAGCGGCGGGCTCGGTCATTTTCTGCTGCTCCATCAGAATGCGTTTCGCGCGGTCGATCAGCTTGCGTTCGGCGAGTTCGTTTTCGGCCTGCGTGAGACGTTCGCGCAGTTGCGCTTCCTGCGCGAAACGCGCGAGCGCGACTTCGAGAATCGGCGCGATGCGCTCGCCCGCGAGACCTTCCACGAGATACGCCGTCACGCCCGCGCTCACGGCCGAGCGGATCAGTTGCTGATTGGCGTCGTGGCTGAACATCAGCACGGGGCGCGGCGCCGTGGCGTTCATCACCGCGAGCTGTTCGAGCGTGTCGCGCGAGGGCGATTCGGTGTCGATGATGATGACGTCGGGCCGCTCGCGCTCGACGACGCGATGCAGCGCCTGCGGCGTGGCGGGCTCGGGCAGCATGTCGTAGCCGAGTCTGGCGAGCGCGTCGCGCAGGTCGCCGATCGGCTTGTCGGTGTCGGTTACGAGCAGTACGCGCAGCATGGAAATTCTTCGGTCGACGGCATGACGTCTTCGACGGTTATCGGTATCGGTTCGCGGCAGCGGACAAACGGTGCGGCGCGCGTCAGCGTGAACGCAAACGGTATCTGCAAGGTGCGTGCCAGTGCGGTGTGCGAGCGCGCGGCGGCGTGGGCAGGGAAAAGGCGGGGAAAAACGCGGAAAACGCGGGAAAACGCGCGGTATATACGGCCAATACGCGGCCAATACGCGGCCAATGCGCAAGAGCGCGCGACGCAGGCGGCGCAAGGCGCGAGCGGGACGCCGCGTGATGCACTGCAACAGTGCGGGCGAATCGTGACCGCACCAGCGTGGCGCAAGCAGTTGCAAGTCACGCGGAGAAAGTCACGCGGAGAGACAGCGCCGCCGCGCGCCGCGCGCGCAGCGCTGCCTTAGCCGGATCGCGCAAGCCTCAGCCCGCTTTGCGCACCGGCGGAAAACGCCGCTTGTTGCCGCCGCCGATCGCGATGCGCCGAAAGCGCTCCTTCTTGTGCTCTTCCTCGAAATGCGAGAGCGAGAGCTTCACGAGATCGCTGCGCGAGACGATGCCCACGAGCCGCCGCGTCTCGCGATCGGTGACGACGGGCAGGCGCTCCAGCCCGTGGACCGCGAGACGCGTGGCGATCTGGCGGCAGGTCTCCTCGGGCAGCGCCACGTCGGGCGAGCGCTGCGCGAGCAGCGCGCCGAGCGGCGTGTCCAGCGCTTCGGCGGCGCCGCTCGCGCGCGCGGCGTCGAGCAGCGCGCGGTCGACCATGCCCAGCACCGCGCCGTCGTCGCGCACCACGGGCCACGCGCGATGCCGCTGCGCCGGGCCGAAATGGCGCGCGAGCGCGTCGCGCACGCTCACGTCGGCGCCGATGGTGTCGACGTCGGCCGTCATCACTTCGTCGACATAATGGCGCTCCAGCGGATCGACGCCATATTCGCGATAAATGTGATAACCGCGCCGCGCGATCTTCTCCGTCATGATCGAGCGCTTCATGACGATGGTCGCGAAGCCGTGCGCGACCAGCGTGGCCGCGAGCAGCGGCAGCAACGCGTTGCTGTCGTGCGTGAGGCCGAACGCGAACACGATGGCCGTGAGCGGCGCGCCGAGCGTGGCGCCCAGCGTGGCGGCCATGCACACGAGCGGCCACAGCGCGGGGTCGCTGCCGGGCAGCACGTGGCTCAGCACGCAGCCCAGTCCCGCGCCGAGCATCAGCAGCGGCGCGAGCACGCCGCCCGACGTGCCCGAGCCGAGCGCGACGACCCAGATCACGGCTTTCACCACGAGAATGGCGAGCGCCGCCTGCAAGACGATGTGTTGATGCAGCAAGTCGCCGATCACGTCGTAGCCCACGCCGAGCGCGCGCGGCTCGATCAGGCCGCCGACGCCCACCACGAGACCGCCGAGCGCGGGCCACCACGACCAGTGCAGCGGCAAATGGCCGAACAGATCCTCGACCTTGTAGAGCGCGGCCGACAAGCCCGCGGCGAGCGCCCCCGAAAGCAGTCCGGCGATAAGGCACGAAACCAGCGCCAGCGCGTGCGGCGTGCCGGTTTGCAGCGCGAACAACGGCTCGGTGCCGAAGAAGATCGCGCGCGCGAAACCGGCCACGGCGCATGCAAGCGCGACCGGCAGAAAGCTGCGCGGCCGCCATTCGAACAGCAGCAATTCCACCGCGAGCAGCACGGCCGCGACCGGCGTGCCGAACACGGCCGTCATGCCCGCCGCCGCGCCCGCGACGAGCAGCGTCTTGCGCTCGGCCGAAGTGAGGCGCACGCACTGCGCGATCAGCGAGCCGATGGCGCCGCCCGTCATGATGATCGGGCCTTCCGCGCCGAACGGGCCGCCGCTGCCGATCACGATGCCCGACGAGAGCGGCTTGAGCACCGCCACTTTCGGCGACATCCTGCTCTTGCCGAACAGGATCGCTTCGATGGCTTCGGGAATGCCGTGGCCGCGAATTTTTTCGGAGCCGAAGCGCGCCATCATTCCGACGATCAAGCCGCCCGCCACGGGCACGACGATCACCCACGCGCCGAGCGTGTTGAGCGCCGGCGAATGATCGGCGAACGAAAGCCGGCCGAAGAAGAACAGATTCGTGAACCCGTGAATGAGGCTCAGCAGCACGAACGCGGCGAGCGTGGCGAGCGCGCCGATCGCCGCCGCGAGCGCGCTGATGCCGGGCAGCCGCGCCTTGGCGGAGAAGTCGCGTTTGTGTGAATCGTCGGAATGCATGGTCTAGAGATCGATTTGCGGAATGGTGAACGCGCCGTCGAGCGACCTGAGTTCGGCGCGATGCAGTTCGGCGAGGCGCGCAAGCAGCTTTTCCCCGGCGGCGAGCAAATGCACTTCCACCTGGCGGCGGTCGCGCTCGCTCACGCGGCGCTCCACGAGTTCGAGCGCCTCGCAGCGCGAAACCAGCGCCACCACGCCGTGATGCTGCGCTTGCAGGCGTTCGGCCAGCTCGCCGATGGTCGCCCACTCGCGCTTGGGATACCCCTTGATATGCAGCAGCAGCAGATATTGCAGCGGCGTGATGCCTTCGCCTTGCGCGGCCTGTTCGGAAAAGCGCTCGAAACGCCGCATCTGATAGCGGAATTCGGAAAGCTGCTCGAAGTCGGCTTTCACGAGGTTGCGCGCGGGTTTTTTCATCGGAAGTCCAGGATTCGTTTCAGTCTCCTAATATATCACGACATGATATTTATGGCCGTGAAAGCGCGTGGGGCGGCGTTTCCATCCGGCGTGTCGTTACGTCTTTCCTACGCGCTCGCGCGTTGCGGCGGGCGCGCGCGCTGATACAGGCCCGAGATCAGATCGGCTTGCGTGACGATGCCCGCGAGGCGGCGCTCGCGGTCGATGACGGGAACGTGGTGGTGCCCGCGCCCCGCGAAAATGCGCACGAGTTCGACCACGGGCGTGGCGGCTTCCACCGTGCGCACCTGCGTGGTCATCAGCAGCGAAACCTTCACGCCGCCGGCGTGCGGGCGCAGCGTCGGCAACAGCGCGTGCAGCGCCGCGCGCAGCGGATGGCGGTGCGCGCCCTGGTCGGCGAGATCGGCGCGCGTGACGATGCCTTTGACGTGACGCTGCGCGTCCACCACGGGCAGCGCCTTGACGTCGTGCCGCCTGAGAAGCGCGCGCGCTTGTTCCACCGTGGTGGCCGGCGTGATGCTGACGACGTCGCCCGACATCACGTCGGCGCAGGTCAGCTCGCCGAAGCCACGCGCGTAGGCGCGAATTTCGGCGTCGCGCAGGATGGTTTCGAGATCGTCGGTGTCGATGTCGAGCAGTTCGTCGCGATCGCGCAGCACGGCTTCGAGATCGGCGCGCGAGAAGCCGGCTTGCGTGGGCGCGCCGTCGGCGCTGCTGGCGTTTTTGGCGCTCGCGGCTTTCGGCGCGCGCGCCGCGTGCGGATAGCGATGGCCGCTCACGGCGTGCCAGACGAGCGCGCTGCCGAGCAGCAGGAACGACTGCAACGCGACCGGCGCGAGCACGAAGCGGTAGCCGAGCGCATGCACGGCGGGGCCGCCCAGCACGGCCGTGAGCGCGACCGCGCCCGAAGGCGGATGCGCGCAGCGCAGCGTGAACATGGCGCAAATGGCCACGCCCACCGCCACGGCGGCGGCCGTAACGGGATCGGCGATCCACGTGGCGGCGGCCACGCCGACCGTCGCCGAAACCAGATTGCCGCCGATGATGGACCACGGTTGCGCGAGCGGGCTGGACGGCACGCCGAACAGCAGCACGGCGGAAGCGCCCATCGGCGCGATCAGGAACGGCGCGCTGGACGCGCCCGGCAGCCGGTGCGCGACGAAGCCCGTCACCGCGATGCCGGCGAGCGCGCCCAGCCCCGCGCGCACGCGCTCGCGCCAGGTGACGGTGATGCGCGAGGGCACGAAACGGCTGAGCCAGCGGAGCGCCTGGAAACGGGACACGGTCATGCGGTCTGGTATGCGGTCGTCAGGATAGGGTCGTCAGGATAGGTCGATGCGCGGAAGCCGCGATTATATCGCAACGTGATATATATCGCGTCAATATGTCGCGCGCCGCGCAGGGCGGGGCTTTCGAGCCGATGCGGCTGGGTGGCGCAGCGGACGGACGGGGCGCGGCGCCGGACGCGCGCGCCCGGCGGAGTGTGATGTCGATGCCGGGCTATCCGGCGTTAATGCGGGCGTTAATTGGCGCGTTAATGCGGGGCATTAATGCAGGGCGTTAGTGCGGGGCGTTAGTGCGGACCCTTAAACCGGGCGTTAACCCGCATGCGGCGGCGAGCCCGCGAAACGCGGCGAGCCGGGCACGGCGGGAAGCGATCCAGGATGCGATTCAGGATGGCGATGTACGTTGGCGCTGGCGGCGCGCATCGGCGCGGGACCGCCGCGCCGGGCGCCGTCGTGCGCGTCGCGGGCCGCATGGACTTCGCGGGCAGCATGGGTCTTATGGGTCTCATGCACCGCATGAACCTCGTGCGCCGCCTGCTGCGCTCGCGCGCCATGCGGCGGCGTGCCGTGCGCCTGCATCGTCACGTGTACGCGCGGGCCGGGCGGCGTCATGCGCGCATGTTGCATCGGCAAATGGCCGTCGTTGCGCGCCATCACCGTGCGCAGTTCCGCGCGCCGATGCAGGACTTCGCCGCGCAGATCGCCGCGGCCATAAAGATGCCGATGACGATGCCCGTCGGCGTCCGCGATCCACAGATACGTGTAGCCGCCCACGTACACCACGTCGCGATCGAGCACGACCGACACGTAGGCGTCGTTTTGCTGCGGCACGTAGGCCGGTTGCTCGACGATCACGGGCGGCGCGGGCGGCGGCGCGACCACCACGGTCGCGGGGCGCGCGGGCGCGGCAGCGACGCGGGCGTTGGCGGCGCAGCCGGAGAGAAACACCGCGCCCGTAAGCGCGGTGAGAGCGAATGCCGAAGCGAGGATGGGGTGCGGCGCGCGGGTGGTCGCGTTTTTCAAGCGGGCTCCGTCTTGGGTGGCGTGGGTCGGTTGTCCACCGCGTTAACGGCGCGCGCATATTGGGGCTTGAGTCGGAGCTTGAAACGGGGCTTGAAACGGAGCTTGAGTCGGGGCTTGAAAGGGGGCTTGAAACGGGGACTCGAATCGGAGCTTGAGCGGCAAACGCCGGTCTCGTCGGGCCGCACGGCGCATAGCGCCGCGAACACGCACCATCGACACGAGAGGCGCGCGAATCCCGCGCTAACGCCGTGTTTGCATGACGCGGGATCGCGCCGGCCGCCGCATCCCCTTGCGCTTCAGAACCCTCGTCCCTTGCCGTTAACGCGAGGACATACCCAGGGAAATTCGCAGTGAAATTCGCGGTGAAGTACGAAGCGCAGCACGAAGTGAAGCACGCAGGGATATCGACCACACATGCGATCCAACCGCCACGGGCGCGGCACGCGCGCCGTGGCGACAAGAGGGGACGAGAGTATGGCCTGGTCCGAAGCGACGGATGACATCGGCGCAGCGGGATCGCGGGGCGGTCAGGCCGCTTCGCCGCGCGCGAACGGCACGCACGGAACGGACGAAGCGCTAGCCTCCGAGCGCAGCGTATTGCGGCTCGTGTCGCGCAGCATGCCGTTGCCCGAGCTGCTGGCGGAGCTTTGCCGGCGCGCGGAGCGCCTGCTCGGCGCGGGCGCGACCTGCTCCATCCTGCTGCTCGAGAGCGACGCGCGCCATCTGCGCATCGGCAGCGCGCCGTCGTTGCCGGCGCGCTATCACGCGGCCGTGGACGGCACGCCGGTCGGTCCCGGCACGAGCCCGTCGGGCACCGCGATTCACGGGCGGCACACGGTGCTGGTCGAGGACTTCGAGCGCCAGCGCGAGTGGGGCGAATACCGCCGCATCGCGCTGGAAAACGGACTGCGCGCGTGCTGGACCACGCCGCTCCACGACGAGGCCGGCGGCGTGCTCGGCGTGCTGGCCGTGTACCAGGACCGGCCGTGGCGGCCGAATGGCGCCGAAGAAGCGCTGCTTCGCGACATCGCGCTGAGCGTCGCGGCGCTCCTGAACCAGAACACCATCGCCGCCCGGCTTGCGCTCAGCGAGGAGCATCACCGGCTCGTCGTCGATCATCTCAACGAGGGCATCGTGATGCAGGCGCGCGACGGCACCGTGCTCGCCTGCAACCGCAGCGCGCAGCGTATCCTGCGGCTGCCCGACGACGCCGTGGGCCGCGACATCCTGAGCGTGATTCCGTTCGTGCTGGACGAAAACGGCGCGCCGCTGCCGCTGTCGAAGCGGCCCAGCATCGTCTCGCTGGAGACGGGCCAGCCCGTGATCGGCCAGAGCGTCGGGCTCGAACTCGCCGACGGCGGCGTGGTCTGGGTCAGCGAAAACGTGCTGCCGATCTTCCGGCCCGGCGAGAGCGTGGCCGTTTCCGTGGTCGTGTCGTTCACCGACATCGGCCCGGTGCGCGAAGCGCAGCAGCAGTTGCGCTACCTCGCCACGCGCGATGCGCTCACGGGTCTCTACAACCGCACCTTTCTCGCCGACCGCATGCGCGCGCTGCTCGAAAGCGCGAGCGGCGCCGGGCGGCCCGCGCTGCTGTTCGTGGACCTCGACGGCTTCAAGAAGGTCAACGACACGGGCGGCCACGAAGCCGGCGACTCGCTGCTGCGCGACGTGGGCCGCCGCCTCGCCGCCTGCGTGGGCGAGGGCGACACGCTCGCGCGCGTGGGCGGCGACGAATTCGTGATCGTCGTGTGCCACTTTCGGGACGAGAACGAATTGCGCGCGCTCGCGCAGCGCGTGCTGGACGCCATCGGCGCGCCGTTCGCCGTGGCGGGCAACGAGTATTACCTCGGCGCCTCGATCGGCATCGCGGTTTATCCGGACGACGGCCGCAGCGCCGCCGCGCTCATGCGCAACGCCGACTCGGCCATGTACGCGGCCAAGCAGCGCGGCACCAATCACTTCCAGTTCTTCACGAGCGAATTGCGCCAGCGGCTGCAACGGCGCTTCCAGGTCGAGCGCGGGTTGCGCCGCGCGCTCGCCGCGGGCGAATTGCGGCTCGTGTACCAGCCGATCGTCGAAGGCGCGAGCGGTCTCATGATCGGCGCGGAAGCCCTGCTGCGCTGGGAAAGCGAGGAACTGGGCGCGGTTTCGCCGGTCGAGTTCATTCCCGTGGCCGAGGACACCGGCATGATCGTGCCGATGGGCCAATGGGTGCTCGAACACGCGTGCCGCCAGGCCGCGCAATGGCGGCGCCTCTTCGCGCCCGACTTCGTGATGGCCGTGAACTTCTCGCCGCGCCAGATCGGCGAAGGTCTCGTGGAGTGCATCGTGAACTGCCTCGCGCGCACGGGCCTCGCGCCCGACGCGCTCGAAGTCGAAATCACCGAAGGCATTCTCATGAGCGACAGCCAGAGCGTCCTGCCGATCCTGCGCGCGCTCGACGAGATCGGCGTGCGCATTTCCGTCGACGATTTCGGCACCGGCTATTCGTCGCTGTCTTATCTCACGCGCTTTCCGCTGCGTCATTTGAAGGTCGACCGCACCTTCGTCGCGGGTTTGCCCGGCAATCGCGACTGCGTGGCGATCACGCAGGCCGTGGTGGCGATGGCGCATTCGCTCGGCATGCGCGTGACGGCCGAGGGCGTGGAGACGCCCGAGCAGTCGTCGTTCTTGCGCTCGCTCGACTGCGAGCGCCAGCAGGGTTATCTGTTCGGCAAGCCCGTGAGCGCGCAGGCGTGCGCGGCGATGCTGCGCGAGCGCACGCCGCGCTGGTCGTCCGACTGGCCGTCCGACTGGCCGTCCGACTGGCCGTCCAACTGGCCGTCCGACGTCGGCTGACGCGCCGAACCTGCCGAAAGCGCTGACTCAAGATTTTCCGCGCCGCGCCGTAGAACCTTGCGGGGACGGGCGCGGCGCGCCCAGGCATCACCGATCACTTCACCACATCTAACGAAAGCGGCACGAGGAAATCATGGAAAGCGGATTCGCAATCGACGAACGAACCCGCCTCACGAGCACGAACCAGTTCGAGTTGCTGCTGTTCCGGCTGGGCGCGGCGCCGGGGAGCAGTGTCGGTGAAGCGTTCGGCATCAACGTATTCAAGGTGCGTGAGATTCTGAGCATGCCGCCGATCACGCCGATCGCGGCGTCGTCGGAATACGTGCTGGGCGCGGCCAATATTCGCGGCCAGGTGATGCCCGTCATCAACCTGCCGAAGCTCATGGGCTGCGAGCCGGCCACGGGGCTGAACATCCTGCTCGTCACCGAATTCGCGCGCTCCACGCAGGGCTTCGCGCTCGAAAGCGTGGACGAGATCGTGCGGCTCGAATGGAGCCAGGTGCTTACCGCCGACGTCACGCTCGGCAACCGCGTGACCAGCATCGCGCGGCTCGAAGCCGACCCGGAAAGCAAGCAACTCGTGCAGGTCGTGGACGTCGAACAGGTGCTGCGCGACGTGTTCCCGGCGCAGCACAAGGGCGTGCAACCCGACGAAGTGGGCGAGCGCGCGGTGCTGCCCGAAGGCGCGAAGGTGCTCGCCGCCGACGACTCGGGCTTCGCGCGCGAGCTGATCAGCCAGAGCCTCACGGCGCTCGGCGTCGAATACTCGATGGCGAAAACGGGCCTCGACGCCTGGAATCAACTGGACGCCATCGCCAAACTCGCCGAACGCGACGGCGTGCGCGCGAAAGACCGCGTGGCGCTCGTGCTGACCGACCTCGAAATGCCGGAAATGGACGGCTTCACGCTCACGCGCAAGATCAAGGCGGACCCGCGCATGTCGGACATTCCCGTGGTGATTCATTCGTCGCTTTCGGGCTCGGCGAACGAGGCGCATGTGAAGAACGCCGGCGCGAGCGGCTACGTGGCGAAATTCGCGGCCGGAGACCTCGCGGGCGCGATCCGCAAGGCGCTGGCGGGCAAGTCCGCGTACGCGTGAACTAGCGGCGCGAAGCCGGGCGGTGAGGGATCAGGGGCGCGGCACGATGCGCGCCATTTCCGTCGTGCCGCGCCAGCCGAGCGCTTCGTAGAGCGGCCGGCCCTGCGCGGTCGCGTGCAGGATCGCATAGGTCACGCCGCACCGCGCGAATTCCGCGTCGGCGCGTTGCATGAGCGCGTGCGCGAGGCCGCGCCGGCGCGCGCCCGGCTCCACATAGACATTGAGCACATAGCCGCGCCGATCTGTTTCGGGGTGCGAAGGATGCGGCGGCCAGTCGAGCAGCATGAGCCCGATGCCGGCGACGACGGCTTCGCGCTCGCTCGCCAGATAGCCGAAGTAGGTGCCGTCGGTAAGACGCGGCGCGAGCCACGCGCGAAAGTGCGCGGTCATCGTGCGCAGCGTGGCCTCGTCGCGGCCCGCTTCGCGAAACATCGCTTCGCGGTGGCGGCAGACGACGTCGAGGTCGTTCGGGCACAGCGGGCGCACATCCATGCGGTTTTCCTCGGGCGAGGCGCCCAGCTCGGCGCACGAACGGTTTCGAGCGGCGTTAGCCGAGCGGCGCGCTGTCGATTTCCCGCAAGATTTCGTCGAACGGCGCGGGCTTCACGAGATGGCGGTCGAAGCCCGCTTCGCTCGTTGCCTGGCGGTCGCGTTCCTGGCCGTAACCCGTGAGCGCGATGAGTTGCGCATGCGCCGTGTCCGGCTGCGCGCGCAGCGCCTTGGCGACGGCGTGGCCGTCCATGCCCGGCAAGCCGATGTCGAGAATCGCCACATGCGGCAGGAATTCGCGCGCGAGCGCGAGCGCGCTCGGGCCGTCGTGAGCCACGCGCACGTCGTGGCCTTCGAGTTCCAGCAGCATCAGCAGCGAAGCCGCCGAATCCACGTTGTCGTCGGCGATCAGCACGCGGCGGCGCGGCGCGGCGGCCGGCGGTGCCGCCGGCGTGGCCGCTTCGCCTGCGCTTTCGCCCGCACTTTCGGGCGCGCTTTCGGGCACGGGTGAGGCCGGCGCCTCGTTTCGCGGCTGCGGCGTTTGCGCGACCGGCAGGCGCACCGTGAACTCCGAGCCGCGTTCCAGCCCGTCCGAATGCGCGCCCACGGTGCCGCCGTGCAGTTCGGCAAGCTCGCGCACGAGCGCGAGACCGATGCCGAGGCCGCCGTCCGCGCGCTTGATCGCCTCGCGCGACTGCATGAAGAGATCGAACACGTAAGGCAGTTCGTCGGGCGCGATGCCGATGCCGTTGTCGCGCACGCGAATCGACACTTCGCGCGCGTCCGATTCGAGCCGCAGCGCGATCTCGCCGCCTTCGGCCGTGTACTTCGCGGCGTTCGAAAGCAGGTTGCTGATGATCTGCGCGACGCGAATCGCGTCGCCGACCACGTGGCACGGCTCGCACTCGATCTCGACCGCGAGATGCTGCGCCTTCGCTTCGAGGAACGGCCGGCTCGTTTCCACGGCCATTTCGACGATCTGGCGCAGATCGAGCGTGTTCATCTGGAGCGCGATCTTGCCGTGCGAGATGCGCGAGACGTCGAGCAGATCGTCGACGAGACGCCCCAGATGCTCGACCTGGCGGCTTGCGATCTGGCGCGCGTCGGCGCGAATATGGTCGTTCGCGCCGTGACGCGGATCGAGCAGCTCGATGGCGTTGCGGATCGGCGCGAGCGGATTGCGCAATTCGTGCGCGAGCGTGGCGAGAAAGCGGTCCTTGCGGCGGTCGGCGTCGCGCAGCGCTTTTTCGGCGGTGTAAAGGCGCAGCAGCGCACGCACGTTCGCGAGCAGTTCGGCGGGTTCGACGGGCTCGGTGAGATAGCTGTCCGCGCCGCCGTCGAGCGCGAGAATCTTGTCGCGCGTTTCCACGGCCGCGGCCGAGGTTTGCAGCACGAGCGTGGAATTGGTTTGCGCGTCGCCCTTGATGATGCGGCACACTTCGATGCCGCTGATGTCGGGCAGCTTCACGTCGAGCAGCACGAGCGCGGGCTCGTGTTCGCGCACCGCGTCGAGCGCGCCCTGGCCCGTGGCCGCCTCGATCACGGCGAAACCGGCGTGACGCAGCACGCGCGATTTCACGTATCGCGCGCCTTCGTTGTCGTCGACATTGAGAATGAGGGTGGCGACCGCGCTCATGAGGTGGCGTCTCCCGGGGTCGCGCGCGCGTCGATGTCATCGTCGGCCAAACGTACCGGTATGTTCAGGCGAAACGTCGAGCCCACGCCCAACTCGCTTTCCACGCCCACTTCGCCGCCAAGCAGCGTGGCGAGCTTGCGGCACAACGGCAGGCCGAGGCCGGTGCCCTTCACGCGCTGCTGCAATCGGTTCTGCACCTGGCCGAACTCCTCGAAAACAATCTGGTGGTGCTCGGCAGCAATTCCGATGCCTGTATCCGCGACGAAAAACGTGATGCGCTCGCCGCCCGCGTCGCATTGCGCGCCCACGCGAATGTGGCCGCGCTCCGTGTACTTGAGTGCGTTCGAGACGAAGTTGCGCAGGATTTGCGTGAGCTTCGGCTCGTCGGTGTAAAGACGCGGCAAGTGCGCCGTGGACGCGAATTCGAGCGACACGTGCGGCGTGGTGAGCAGCGGCGTGAGCATCGTGCGCAGCGCCGCGAACAGGTCGGCGGGATCGAACCACGCAGGCACGACGTCGGTTTTGCCCGCTTCGATCTTGGCGAGATCGAGCAGATCGTCCACCGTTTCGCCGAGCGTTTCCGCCGACGAAAGGATCAGCTTGACCTGGCGTTCCTGCTCGCCGCTCAGGTCGCCGTCCAGACGATTGAGCAGCAGGTTCGCGAGCGCGCGGATCGAACTGAGCGGCGTGCGCAGCTCGTGGCTCATGTTCGAGAGGAAGCGCGTTTTCATGAGGTCGGCGCGGCGCAGTTCCTCGGCGCGTTCGTCGAGTTCGGCGTACAGCGCCACCACGCCGCGATTGGTCGCCTCCAGTTCCTGCGTGAGCCGCGCGAGTTCGTCCTGGCGCTCGCGCAATTCCTCCAGCGTGGAAAGCAGTTCGCGATTCTGCTGCTGCACTTCGTCGAGCGAATCGGACTGCGAGTTGCGCGCGGCCAGCTCGCTCACGATGCGCTCGATTTCGGGGCCGCGCAGCTCGCCGCGCTCGCTCGGCAAATGGCGCGCCATCGTGACCGTGGTGCCCTCGTTCGTCGACTCGATCTCGAAGCGGTCCATCAGGCGGCGGCTGCCCGTGATGCCCACGCCCATGCCGTGCGGCGAGCGGTAGAGGCCGTCGAGCACGTCTTGCAGATTGCGCACGCCGGGGCCGCGGTCGCGCACTTGGACGGCCAGCGCGAGGCGCGGCCGTTCGCCCTGGAGCGCGAACGTGACTTCGCCGCCGTGGGCGTATTCGTAGGCATTGCGGGCGATTTCGGACACCGCGCTCGCGATGCGCGTCTGGTCGAGCCGCGAGAAGCCGAAACCGGCCGCCAGCTCGCGCGCGCGGCGCCGGGCGATGACGACGTCTTCGGTGATCTCAAGCCGGATGCGCAGCAGTGGGGTATTCATGGTTCAACTGTACTCCCGGTCGCGCGCGCACGACGACGACGGTGGCGTCGTCGCGGCGTCGCGCGAAGTCGCGGTAAAGCACGGCCGCGATGATCGCGGCGGGCTGATTGGCGAGGCCCGGCCACGCGGAGAGATCCCAGCGCGTGCCGATGCCGTCCGAGTGCAGGATGAGGAGCGCGTCGGCGTTCCATTTCAGCTCGAATTCCTGGGCGCCGCGCATGGTGTGGCCGACAATGCCGTTGCGCGAGACGATCTGGTAGCTGTCGCGCTCGGGTTGCGCCTGCGCGGCCTCGGCTTGCCGCGAGGCGATTGCTGGGGACGCCGCCGCGGTCGCTGTCGGGTTGGGCCTGCCCACGCCGAACGCGACCGCCGAAATGTTGCCGGTGCCGCAGAACGTGAGCGCGTTGCGCGCGAGGTCGAGGCGCACGAGCGCGAGCGCCGCGCCGCGGGTGGCGCGCAAGGCCGCGTGCGAGAGTTCCATGAGTTCGGCGGGCGCGAGGCCCGCGCGGCGGCGCAGCACGTCGAGCGCGGCCACGGCGGCCGTGTGGGCTTCGGCGCCGTGGCCCAGCCCGTCGGCGACGGCGAGCGAAATGCCTTTCGCGTCGGCTTGCGCGCGCCAGCCGTCGCCCGAGACTTCCTCGCCGGGATAGGGCACGCACACGCCGCCGATCTCGGGGCCGGCCGGCGCCGCGACGCCCGCGCCGTAATTCGCGCCGCCCTTTTGCACGAGCGCGCGCAGCACGGTGCCCGCGCCCGGCTGCGAGTAGATCGCCACCTGGTTCGAGAGCCGCCGGATCGCGCCGAGTCCCGTGCCGGTCGTGCCGGCGGTGGAGTGGCCGTCGGCGAGCGCCGCGCGCACGTCGGCGATGCCGGGGCCGCGATCGAGCGCGATGATTTCCACGCCGCCGTCGAGCGGGCGCACCAGCAGTTCGCCGTGGCCCGCGTGCTTGAGAATGTTGGTGGCGGCTTCGGTCAGCACGATCGCGACGCGGCCCGCGTCGGTTTCGTTGAGCGCGGCCGCGCGCGCCGCCTCGGCCGCGCCGCGCCGTGCGTAGGCCACACTGCTCGTGTCGCCGATCTCGAACGACCGGTGTGCGCCGCCGGCCGAGCCGGTGGCGCCGTCTAGCGAACTTTCCATTTCGTGATAGTGACTGTGGTGCCGCTGCCCGGCGCCGATTCGATCGTGAATTCGTCGCACAGGCGCCTTGAACCGCCGAGGCCGAGACCGAGACCGTTGCCGCTCGTGAAGCCGTCCGTGAGCGCGCGTTCGATATCGGGAATGCCGGGCCCCTGGTCGATAAACGCGAGCCGCAGGCCCACGCGCACACCGCTCGTGAGCACTTCGAGCCGCGCGTCGCCGCCGCCGCCGTACAGAAGCGTGTTGCGCGCAAGCTCGCTCGCGGCCGTCACGAACTTCGTCTGCTCGATCAGCGAAAAGCCTTGCGCGATGGCGGCGTCGCGTACGATCTGCCGCAACCGGACGATCTCTTCGTCGGAGCGCAGGCTCACTTGCGCCGCGAGCCGCCCTGTCGTGTCGTAGCTATTCATCATTGAATGCAAGCACCGTGCTAACGCAGGCGCGGGCGCTGGTTGAGCAGCGCCATGCCTTTTTCGACGTTCAGCGCGGTGCGCACGCCGTCGAGCGTGAGCCCGAGTTCGACGAGCGTGATCGCCACGGAAGGCTGCATGCCGACGACCACCGTGTGCGCGTCGAGCACCATCGCCATCGCGGCCGTGTTGCTGATCATGCGGCCGATGAACGAGTCGACCACGTCAAGCGCCGAAATGTCGATCAGCACGCCCTTCGCCGACTCCTTGACGATGCGCTCCGTGAGATCGTCCTGTAGCGCGATCGCGAGCCGGTCGTGCATGTCCACCTGGATCGTGACGATCAGGCAGTCGCCGAGACGCAGAATCGGAATGCGTTCCATCGTGCGCGGTCCCCGTTGCTTAAGCCGTAATCTTCGGCGCGACGATGCTCGCGCCGATGCGTTGCAGCGCGATCACGAAGGCGTCGGCGAGCGTGGCCTTCGTGGTGACGTTGGTGAGATCGACGCCCAGATGCACGATGGTCTGCGCGATCTGCGGACGAATGCCGCTGATGATGCAGTCCGCGCCCATCAGGCGCGCGGCAGCCACCGTTTTGAGCAGATGCTGCGCGACCAGCGTGTCGACGGTCGGCACGCCCGTGATGTCGATGATCGCGAGGCCCGCGCCCGTATCCACGATCTTTTGCAGCAGGCTTTCCATCACCACTTGCGTGCGCGCGGAGTCGAGCGTGCCGATGAGCGGCAGCGCGAGAATGCCTTCCCACAACTGCACGACCGGCGTCGAGAGTTCGAGCAGTTCTTCCTGCTGGCGCGCGATGATCGCTTCGCGGCTTCGCTGGAACACCTCGGTCGTGTAGAGGCCGAGGCCGTCGAGCAGCAGGTTGGTTTGCCAGCTCACCTGGCTGAGCGTGGTGGGGTCGCTGGCGAACGCCTCGCGCAGGCGAGAGTAGAGCGGCTCCTTCAGCGAAAACACGAACGTGGCCGTTTCTGCGGGCGTGAAGCCCTGACGCGCACGATGCGCCGACATTTCCGCGAGAAATGCGCGCACCGCCTCCCACTCGGGACGGGTGGCGTCGAACGTATCGGACTTGTTGAGCGTGTCGAGAAAGACGTTGAGGAAAGCCGTGAACTGTTCGCGAATTTCGCCTTCCATTGCAAGACCGCGGCGCAGTGCGATGGGCAGATGCAGGCGCAGCCATTCGGTGAGCAACGTGTCGCGATGCTGGCCGAGGACTTCCACGAGGCGGGCCTGTTCGGGTGTTTTCATGCGATCTCCTGAGCGTGTGGCGCATCCCTTTTCGAGATGAACCGTGGCACCTTACACCATCGCCTTGATTGAAGCTATTACCAAGGTGAAAAAAAGTTTGCGATTGCGCGGGCTCCAGGGACGCGTGAACGATGCGCTCGCGATCGCCGTAAAGCCCCATGCTCACGGCTTTCCAACTTTTTCATGGTGGGCTTGTAATTTTTATACGGTGACGTGCGTTCGAAGCGCGTCGAGCGGGTTCGCCGTTACGTGGGCAAGCGCACAGAAGGATGGCCGAACGGGGTGGTACAGACTTTGCTGTAATGCGTGCGCCAATAACAACGGTGACAAAAAACCGGGGAGATCCAACGATGAAGTCCACTGCCACACGTGCCGCGCGCGCCGCAACGCGCGCCGCTTTTCCGCCGCAAGACCCGACGCTGAATGCAGGCGGCGCATTCGCCGCTCCCGAGCCGTCGCAAGACGAAGCCGGCGCCTGGAGCGCCGCGGTGCTTTCGCGCCTGTCGTTCTGCATTGCCTGGCTGTTCGGCCTGGAGGCGTTCTTCGCCGACTCAGCCAGCGCGGACACGCGCAGCCGCATGCGTGCGCCGCGCCGCTGAATGCCGCAGAGCCGCGCTTTCAGGCCGCGCCGCCGCGCCTTGCCGTCGCGGCGCAACCAGGCCGCAAGCCCGGCTGCAAACCACGCCGCATCACGAAGGCGCGCGCTCACCGGAACACACAGGATAGATAGATGACGATGAAGAAGCTCATCCGCTCGGCTGCGCTTACCGCGTTGGCCGCGTGCAGCCTTGCGTTCGTGCCGGCCACGGGGGCGTTGGCCGCGAACGTCGATCAGTCGGACCCGCAGGCGCTCATCAAGGGCGCCACGCAGCAGGTGCTCGACGAAGTGCGCGCGAAGTCGATCGCGCCCGACGACATTCCGCGCATTCGCGATATCGTCGATCGCGACATCCTGCCTTATGTCGATTTTCGCCGCACCACGCAACTCGCGATGGGCCGCCACTGGCGCACCGCGACGCCCGCGCAGCAACAGCAGATCGAGCAGCAGTTCCAGTTGCTGCTGATCCACCTGTATTCGGGCGCGCTCGCGCAACTCAAGCCCGACCAGCAGATCGACTATCAGCCGATGCGCAACCAGCCCGGCGACACCGACGTGGTGGTGCGCACGCTCGCGCAGACGAGCGGCAAGCCGGTCGAGATCGACTACCGGCTCTACAAGACGGCGCAGGGCTGGCGGCTCTACGACCTCAACGTGCTGGGCGCGTGGCTGATCCAGACCTACCGGCAGCAATTCAACGAAAAGATCCAGGAAGGCGGCGTGGACGGCCTGATCCAGTTTCTCTCCGCGCGCAATCAGGAACTCACGGCGCCGCGACCGCAGTAAGCGCCGCAAGGCAGCGTTGCCTAAAGCCACGTTGAAGCGAACATTGAAAACCGGCGTTGAAACAAGCGCGCACGGCACGAGACCGAGAATCGTCGCACGAGGAAGCATTCCGTTACACGTGTGACTTTTCTTGCGGCTTTTCCACGCCGCGCGCGCTGTAACATTTCCGGGCGCGTTCCCTGCAAGGAATGCTGCGTTGTCCGGCGTCCGCGCTCGTGCGGCTTCCCTCTCTTTTTTGCGATCATCGACATGAATTTCCTGCCGCCGCAGGGCCGCCGCAACCGGGTGTTCGCGCCCGCACCGCCCACGCTGCACAGCCTTGCCTCGATCATCACGGGCGTGATCGTCGTGAGCGGGCTGTACTTTGGCCGCGCGGTGCTCATTCCCATCACGCTTTCGGTGCTGCTGAGCTTTTTGCTCGCGCCGCTCGTGACCACGCTGCGGCGTATTCACGTGCCGCAGTTTCTGGCGATTTGCGTGGCCGTGCTCGCCGCCGTGCTCGCGCTCGCGGGCGTGGGCGCGCTGATCGCCGCGCAGGTCTATCAGCTTTCGGCGGATTTGCCGCAGTATCAGCAGGAAATCGAGCAGAAAGTGCAGACGGTGCAGCAAAAAACCGTGGGCCGCGCCGATTCGCTGATGACGCGCGCCGCCACCGCCTTGCAGCGCGTGACGCCCACCGCGCCGCCCGCGCCGCCGCCGCCGCGCGGCCGCGCGGCGCGCAACCAGCCGCAGCCGCCGATGCCCGTGGAAGTCCACACGCCCGCGCCCACGCCGCTGCAACTCGCGCAGCGCGCGCTCGCGCCGGCCGTCGCGCCGCTCGAAACCGGCTTCATCGTGCTCGTGGTGACGATCTTCATCCTGTTCCAGCGCGAGGATTTGCGCGACCGGCTCATCAGCGTGTTCGGCTCCGACGATCTGCACCGCACGACCACGGCCATCAACGACGCTTCCGAACGGCTCTCGCGCTATTTCGTCGCGCAACTGGGCGTGAACGTGACCGTGGGCGCGGTGATCGCCGTGGGGCTCGCGGGCATCGGCGTGCCCGGCGCGCTGCTGTTCGGCGCGGTGGCGGCGCTCATGCGCTTCGTGCCGTACATCGGCATCTGGATCGCCGCGATCATGGCCACCCTGCTCGCCGCCGCGATCCAGCCGCAGTGGACCATGGCCGTGTGGACGCTGATTTTCTTCATCGTCGTGGACGTGGTGGCGGGCCAGTTCGCCGAGCCGATGCTGTACGGCCGCCGCTCGGGTCTTTCGCCGCTCGCCGTGGTGGTGGCCGCCATCTTCTGGAGCTGGCTCTGGGGACCGATCGGCCTCGTGCTTTCCACGCCGCTCACGCTGTGCATGGTCACGCTCGGGCGTTACGTGGACCGATTGAATTTTTTGACCATCCTGCTCGGCGACCAGCCCGCGCTCACGCCCGCGCAAACCTGCTATCAGCGCCTGCTCGCCGACGACCCGCACGAAGCGCTGCTGCAAGCCGACCGGCTGCTCACGGAGATGCCGCTCATCGACTATTACGAGCAGGTGGTGTTCGAGGGGCTGCGTTTCGCGCGCAACGACGCGCTGCGCGGCGTGCTGCCCGCCGAGCAGATCGCGCGCATCAACCAGGCGCTGCTCGATATCGTCGAAGACCTCGAATCCGTCGACGATTCGCGCCACGCCGCGCGCGAGGACGAAGAAGCGCGCAAGGCCGCGCAAGCGGAAGCCGCCGACGCGGCCCGCGAAAGGCGCGCCGACGCGGCGGCCAACGCCGGCCACGACTCGGTGGGCGAGCGGGTGCGCGGCGCGGTGGGCGACGCGGTCGGCGACATCGTTCGCGGCGCGGGGGACGCCGTGCGCGGAGCCGGCGACGCGGTTCGCAACGTAGTGGGCGAGCGCGCGCCCGAAGGCAGCCGCGCCTTGGCGCCGCCCGCCGCTTTCGAACTCTCGCCCGACGCGGGCGAAGTGCTGTGCATACCGGGGCGCGGCGCGTTCGACGAAGTGGCGGTGGCGATCGTCGGGCAACTGCTCGCGCGCCACAACATTCCGTGCAGCGCCACGACCTACGAGGAAGTGCGCGCGACGCGCGCGGGCATGGTCCATGCTCATCGCTCGCCGGCTCTCTGCGTGGTGTCGCTCGACGCGCCCGAATCGCCGCCGTATCTGCGCAATCTGGTGCGGCGGCTGCGCGAGCGCGCGGCGGACGCGACGATCGTGGTGGGCGTGGGCGCGGCGGAACGCGACGATGGCGCGGGTATCGCCGACGACCCCGAAACGCAATTTCCGGCTTCGCTGCGAGACCTCGTGGAGGCGTGCGGTACGGCGCTCGCCGCGGCGAGCGGCGCGAGCACGCCAAGACCCGAAGTCACGCGCGGGCAGATTTCCGGCCAAACCCGGGCTCGGGTGAAACTGTGACCGTCACGACGGCGTCACACTGGCGCGCCAGGATATGCGCCCCAAGCCCCTGGTTGCGGCATTCCGAGTTACTGGGAGACAACGTGCTAAGCCCCCATGAATTTGCCACATTGATGCTGGTCCGTCATTCGCCGGACCAGATCGACATGAATCGCGAAGAACTCGACACGCTGTTCGAGCGCCAGCTCGTCGCGCTCGAACAATGGAAGGAAGGCCATCGCAAGCTCGCGCTCACGACGGCGGGACGCTCGCTGCTCGAAGCGGTAGGGCGGCTCGACTTCGGCGCGGGCTTGCCCGATTCGTTCGGCGGCGACCGGCTCGCGGTCGGCTGACCGAAAAAAGGAACCGCCCGGCTCGTTGCGTTCGGGCGCGCGGCATCGTCCGCAGGATTACACCGGCAAAGCGGCCCGCTTCGTGCGATGCGGGCCGTTTCTTTTTTGGCCCGACCTCAGCCGGGATTGCTGCCGCGCGGCTTTCTCTCAGCTTGCTTCGCGCGTTCGATTCGCAGCCGGGTGAAAGCCTCGCGTCATGCAGGCGGCATGGTCTTGTTCGACGATTTATTGAGTTATGCCAACTACTTGCCGATGCGGGCATCTTGCCTATGCACGATGGGTGCGGTCGCCTTGTGCCATTTCCGGCCCGCTGCTACGCTCCCACGTTCCAGCAGCCGCAAAACGTTAAGGGTTAATCCCCATCGCTGCGCCTGTTGGCGGTCGTCAAACTGACTCATCCTCCAGAGTCCCGCATCTCCCTACCCCTTCCAAGCAAACAGGAGGATTTATGGCAAAGCGTATTGCTTACGTGACCGGCGGCATGGGCGGCATCGGAACGGCAATCTGCCAGCGTCTTTGCAAAGACGGCTTTACCGTGGTCGCGGGCTGCGGCCCGAACTCGCAGCGCCGCGCGCGCTGGCTCGACGAGCAGAAAGCGCTCGGCCACGAATTCATCGCGTCGGAAGGCAACGTCGCGGACTGGGATTCCACGGCGGCCGCGTTCGAGAAGGTCAAGAAGGAAGTCGGCGAGATCGACGTGCTGGTCAACAACGCGGGCATCACGCGCGACGTCGTGTTCCGCAAGATGACGCACGAAGACTGGACGGCCGTGATCGACACCAATCTCACGAGTCTCTTCAACGTCACCAAGCAGGTGATCGACGGCATGATCGAGCGCGGCTGGGGGCGCGTGATCAATATTTCGTCGGTGAACGGGCAGAAGGGGCAGTTTGGTCAGACGAATTACTCCACCGCCAAGGCCGGCATTCACGGCTTCACGATGGCGCTCGCACAGGAAGTGGCCACCAAGGGCGTGACCGTCAACACGGTGTCGCCGGGGTATATCGGCACGGACATGGTGAAGGCCGTGAAGCCCGAAGTGCTCTCGAAGATCGTCGACAGCATTCCGGTGCGGCGTTTGGGCGAGCCGTACGAGATTGCCTCCATCGTCGCGTGGCTGGCTTCGGACGAAGCCGGTTTCTCCACCGGCGCCGACTTCTCGCTCAACGGCGGCCTGCATATGAGCTGATCGTCGCGCCAGGTGCGTCGCGGCGACGATTGCGCGCGCAACGAACCTGAGCCGCGCGCGAGCGCACCAAAGCGCATGAAAGCGCACGAAGGCGCATGAAAGCGCACTAAAGCGAAACCCAGGCGCGGGAGCGCGGCACGATGCCGGCTCCCGCGTTTTTCATGAGCGCTCGAAAAGCGCGGCCACACCCTTTGCGCGGCAAAAGAAAAATGCGCCGGAAAGCACGCTTTCCGGCGCTCAAGTTCGACTCTGCGTGGTCCCTGCAATGAGGGACAGGGTATGGCGCGCGGCGGCGCATCCGCAAGTCGTCTGGAACTCGCCGCCGTGCTCCATGATTATGTTTACGGCGGAAAAAGCGATTCGTTGAGTGCGGAAAACCCGCGTTTTCGCGGGAATTTTGCGGCGCTGTTGCCCGCCGTTCACCGGCCCGTCACCATTCGATGCGATGGCGCTGCCCGGTTTCGCTGTGGCGGCGGTCGTCGTCGCCGTGAAGATATCGTGTAGACGGCTGCGATTATCGCGCCGCCGCCGACGCCGCCGCGACGGTCTCGCGCTGCCCGCCGTAGATTTGCGCGCTCACCTCGCGCAGCGCGGCGATCATCGCGCTCGCGGCGGGCGTGAGCAAACGGTCCGCGCGCGTGATGATGCCGAAGTCGTCCATCTGGCAATCCATCGGCACCGGCAGGATCGCCACCATGCCGTGCGCCGCGTAATAGCGCGCCACGTCCTCGGTGAGCACCGCGATCATGTCGCTTTGCTCCAGCACGCGCGTGATGAAGAGTAGCGCGGGCGTTTCCACCACGTTCGAGGGCGGCGCGAGGCTCGCGCGCTGGAACATCAGCTCGAAGCGATGGCGCAGCACGCTGCCCACGGGCGGCACGACCCAGGTGGCGCGCGCGACGTCGGCGAGCGCGATGGTTCCGGCGGCGGTTTTGGCGTCGGCGAGCATCGGGTGGCCGGGCCGCACCACGGCGCACACGGGCTCGCCCGCGAGCGGCGCGTAGCTCAACTGAAGCTTGTCGTGTTCGGCGGAAAGCCGGCCCAGCACGATGTCGAGCTTGTCTTGCGCGAGATGTTCGAGCAGCACGTTGCTCGCGTCGATCTCCACGCTCACGCGCAGGTTCGCATGCGTGCGCTTGAGCGCCGCCACGGCGGCGGGCAGCACGCGCACGCCCGGCGAAGTGATCGCGCCCACGCCCACGTGGCCGAGCCGCCCGGCCTTGAGCGCCGTGAGTTCTTCCTGCGCCTGATCGAGACTGCCGAGCACGGCGCGCGCGTGGCGGATCAGCGCGTCGCCGTACAGCGTGGGCCGCATGCCGCGCGGCATGCGCTCGAACAGCACCGCGCCCAGCATCTCTTCGAGTTCGCGCAACAGCTTCGACGCGGCGGGCTGCGTCATGTTGAGCGCCGCCGCCGCGCGATGAATGTTGCCTTCTTCCGCCAGCGCGGCCACCAGCAGCAACTGCCGCGTTTTCAGCCGTGTGCGCACGTACCGGGGGCTTGTCTCGAGCATCATTTCCCAAATAGTTCTAAGCGTTTATACCAATGCCGATTTCGATATTGGAAGCATCCATTTTTTCATTAGAAGGTTATCAGAGATGTCCCTAGACTGTGCCCGAACTCTCGCTCTCCCAGAACGGACACGATGTCGGCAATCAAACCCAAACTGCGCTCGCAACAGTGGTTCGGCACCACGGACAAGAACGGCTTCATGTACCGAAGCTGGATGAAGAATCAGGGCATTCCCGATCACGAATTCGACGGCCGGCCGATCATCGGCATCTGCAACACCTGGTCGGAACTCACGCCGTGCAACGCGCATTTTCGTAAGCTCGCGGAGCACGTGAAGCGCGGCATCTATGAAGCGGGCGGCTTTCCCGTCGAGTTTCCGGTGTTTTCCAACGGCGAATCGAACCTGCGTCCCTCGGCGATGCTCACGCGCAATCTCGCCTCGATGGACGTGGAAGAAGCGATTCGCGGCAATCCGATCGACGCCGTCGTGCTGCTGTGCGGCTGCGACAAGACCACGCCCGCATTGTTGATGGGCGCGGCGAGCGTGGACGTGCCCGCCATCGTCGTGACCGGCGGCCCGATGCTCAACGGCAAGCTCGAAGGCCGCGACATCGGCTCGGGCACGGCGGTCTGGCAACTGCATGAGTCGCTGAAGGCGGGCGAGATCGACCTGCATCATTTTCTTTCGGCCGAGGCGGGCATGTCGCGTTCGGCGGGAACGTGCAACACCATGGGCACCGCCTCGACGATGGCGTGCATGGCCGAGTCGCTGGGCGTTTCGCTGCCGCACAACGCGGCCATTCCGGCCGTGGACGCGCGCCGCTACGTGCTCGCGCACATGTCGGGCATGCGCATCGTGCAGATGGCGCTGGAGGACCTGACGCTCTCGAAGATCCTCACGCGCGAGGCGTTCGAAAACGCCATTCGCACCAACGCGGCCATTGGCGGTTCGACCAACGCCGTGATCCATTTGAAGGCGATCGCGGGGCGCATCGGCGTGCCGCTCGAACTCGAGGACTGGCAGCGCATTGGCCGCGGCACGCCCACGCTCGTCGACTTGCAGCCGTCGGGCCGCTTCCTGATGGAAGAGTTCTACTACGCGGGCGGCTTGCCGGCGGTGCTGCGGCGCCTTGGCGAAGCGAATCTGCTGCCGCACCCGAACGCGCTCACCGTCAACGGCAAGTCGATCTGGGACAACGTGCGCGAAGCGCCGAACTACAACGACGAAGTGATTCGCCGGATCGACAATCCGCTGATCGCGGACGGCGGCATCTGCATCCTGCGCGGCAATCTCGCGCCGCGCGGCGCGGTGCTCAAACCGTCCGCGGCCACGCCCGAACTGCTCAAGCATCGCGGCCGCGCCGTGGTGTTCGAGAACTTCGACCACTACAAGGCCACCATCAACGACGAAGCGCTCGACGTCGACAAGGACTCGATCCTCGTGATGAAGAACTGCGGCCCGCGCGGCTATCCCGGCATGGCCGAAGTGGGCAACATGGGCTTGCCGCCCAAGCTGCTGCGCCAGGGCGTGAAGGACATGGTGCGCATTTCGGACGCGCGCATGAGCGGCACGGCGTACGGCACGGTGGTGCTGCACGTCGCGCCCGAGGCGGCGGCGGGCGGCCCGCTCGCGGCAGTGCGCAACGGCGACTGGATCGAGCTGGACTGCGCGAGCGGCCGCTTGCATCTCGACATCGGCGAGGACGAACTCAAGCGCCGTTTGAGCGACGTCGATCCGGCCGCGGCGCCGGGCGTGGCCGAGCAACGCGGCAAGGGTGGCTACGCGCGGCTGTATGTCGATCACGTATTGCAAGCCGACGAAGGCTGCGACCTCGACTTTCTCGTGGGCAAGCGCGGCGCGGCGGTGCCGAGGCATTCGCACTGAAGCGACGCAGGCCGGAGCACGGGACGTGGCGCTTCGGCAAAAAATAAACAGGAGACGAGACACGATGACGAACCCGCAAGCGCCGGCTCGCGACGCATCGCCGGGCCGCAGCGAAGCCGGCGAGGCCGGCGAGGCCGGCGAGGAAGCGCGCATCGTCGGCCATCTCGCGCGCCGGCTCGTGCCGTTTCTTGCGCTGATCTACGTGGTCGCGTATGTGGACCGCACCGTGGTCGGTTTCGCGAAGCTGCACATGAACGCGGCCATCGGGCTTTCGGACGCCGCCTACGGGCTGGGCGCGGGCCTTTTCTTCGTCGGCTATTTTCTTTGCGAAGTGCCATCCAATCTCGCGCTTTCGCGCTTCGGCGCACGCGTGTGGTTCGCGCGCATCCTGTTCACGTGGGGCGCGATCACCATGGCGACGGCGTTCGTGAGCGGCCCGAGGAGCTTCTACGTCCTGCGCTTTTTGCTGGGCGCGGCCGAAGCCGGGCTGTATCCCGGCATTCTGTATTTCCTCACGCACTGGTTTCCCCTGCGCCATCGCGCGCGCGTGATCGGCCTGCTCGTGCTCGCGCAGCCGGTCGCGGGCATCGTGACCGGCCCGATCGCGGGCGCGCTGCTGGAAACGCGCGGCGTGTTCGGCCTCTCGAACTGGCAGACGCTGTTCGTGGCGAGCGGGCTGCCCGCCGTGCTGCTGTGCCTGCCCACGCTGCGCCTGTTGCCCGAAACACCCGCGCACGCGAAGTGGCTTGGCGAAACCGAGCGCCGCTGGATCGAACGCGAACTCGCGAGCGACCGGCGCGCTTACCGGCTCGACGCGCATCGGCATCCGTTCGGCGCGCTCAAGGATCGGCGCGTGCTGCTGCTCGCGCTGCTATTTCTGCCGTTTCCGCTGTGCATCTATGGTTTGTCGCTCTGGTTGCCTACCATTATCAAGGCGTTCGGCGTGAGCGATGCCACGGCGGGCCTGCTTTCCGCGGTGCCGTATCTGTTCGCGGTCGCGGGCCTGCTGATCGTGCCGCGCCATTCGGACAAGCATCGCGAGCGTTACGGCCACATCGTCGTGGTTTCCGCGCTGGGTGCGCTGACGATGGCCGCGAGCGCATGGGTCCACGCGCCGGCGCTGCAATTGCTGTTCATCTGCCTCACCGCATTCTCGATTTACTCGATCCAGGCGGTGGTCTGGGCGCTGCCCGGCGAATTCCTCACGGGCGCGAGCGCGGCCGTGGGCATCGCGACGATCAACTCGCTCGCGAACCTCGGCGGCTATCTCGGCCCGTACGGCATCGGGATCATCAAGGACGCGACGGGCAGCCTCGCAGCCGGTCTCGACTTTCTCGCGGCCACGCTCGTGTTCGCGGCGCTCGTGACGTTCGCGGTGCGCGCGGCCTTGCGCACACCGCCGCGCGCGACGGACGCGGCGGATACGGCTGATGCGACGGATACGGCGGACGTGGCGCATGCGGCGAACGTGGCGCATGCGGCTGATGCGCAGGGCGACCTCGCGGGCGAAGCACGCTGAGCAAGGACGCACGACCAAGGCCGGGCCTCAACCTTTTCGAAGCAGGACTGACGACATGACGACGAGCAGCACGCCCCGCTATCGGGGCATTTTCCCGGTGGTGCCCACCACCTTCACCGAGACCGGCGAACTCGACCTCGCCAGCCAGAAGCGCGCCGTCGACTTCATGATCGACGCGGGCTCGGACGGCCTGTGCATTCTCGCGAACTTCTCCGAGCAGTTCTCGCTCACCGACGACGAACGCGAAGTCATCACGCGCACCGTGCTCGAACACGTGGCGGGCCGCGTGCCCGTGATCGTGACCACCACGCATTACGGCACGCAGGTGGCCGCCGCGCGCAGCAAGCGTGCGCAGGAGCAGGGCGCGGCCATGGTCATGCTGATGCCGCCTTATCACGGCGCAACGTTCCGCGTGCCGGAGCCGGCCATCTACGAGTTTTATGCGCGCGTGTCGGACGCCATCGGCATTCCCATCATGATCCAGGACGCGCCCGCGAGCGGCACGGTGCTTTGCGCCGCGTTGCTCGCCCGCATGGCGCGCGAAATCGAACAGGTCTCGTACTTCAAGATCGAAACGCCGGGCGCGGCGAACAAGCTGCGCGAGTTGATCCGCCTCGCGGGCGACGCCGCCGAAGGTCCGTGGGACGGCGAGGAAGGCATCACGCTGCTCGCCGATCTCAACGCGGGCGCGACCGGCTCCATGACGGGCGGCGGTTTTCCCGACGGCATTCGCCCGATCATCGAAGCGCATCGCGAAGGCCGCGCCGACGAGGCCTTCGCGCGCTATCAGCAATGGCTGCCGCTCATCAATCACGAGAATCGCCAGGCCGGCTTGCTCGCGTGCAAGGCGCTGATGCAGGAAGGCGGCGTGATCGCGTGCGAGAAGCCGCGCCATCCGTTGCCCGCGATGCACCCCGACACGCGCGCCGAACTGATCGGCATCGCGCGCCGTCTCGATCCGCTCGTGCTGCGCTGGGGCAAGTGAACCGTCCGGGGAGAAACCACATGAACGCATCCTATACATTGGGTATCGCCGGCGTGGGCAAGATCGCGCGCGACCAGCATCTGCCGGCCATCGCGGCCAATCCCGGTTTCGAACTCGTGGCGAGCGCGAGCCGCAACGCGCAGGTGGATCACGTGCGCAATTACAAGGACATCGACAGCCTGCTCGCGGCCGAATCGGACCTCGACGCCGTGTCGCTGTGCGCGCCGCCGCAGGTGCGCTACGCGCAGGCGCGCGCCGCGCTCGAAGCGGGCAAGCACGTGATGCTCGAAAAGCCGCCGGGCGCGAGCCTGAGCGAAGTGGAAGCGCTGCGCGAACTCGCGCAGCAGCGCGGCCGCACCTTGTTCGCGACGTGGCATTCGCGCTGCGCGAGCGCCGTCGAGCCCGCGCGCGCGTGGCTCGCCGAACGCACCATTCGCGCCGTGCATGTGCGCTGGAAAGAGGACGTGCGCCGCTGGCATCCCGGCCAGCAATGGATCTGGGAGCCGGGCGGCCTGGGCGTGTTCGATCCGGGCATCAACGCGCTTTCCATCGTCACGCGCATCCTGCCGCGCGAAGTGCTGCTGCAAGGCGCGACGCTGCACGTGCCGGCCGATTGCGCGACGCCCATCGCGGCCGAACTCGATTGCATCGACACCGACGGCGTGCCCGTGCGCGCCGAATTCGACTGGCGGCACGGCCCGGTCGAGCAATGGGAGATCGACGTGGAAACCACGGACGGCCTGCTCGCGCTCGCCGAAGGCGGCAAGAAGCTGAGCATTGCGGGCGAACCGGTGACGCTTGGCGCCGAGCGCGAATACGCGGCGCTTTACGAGCGCTTCCACTGGCTGATCGCGCACGGCACCGACGACGTGGACGTGCGCCCGCTGCGCCTTGTCGCCGACGCGTTTTTTCTCGGCCGGCACGTGCAAGTCGAGGCTTTCGGGCGCTAGGCCCACGTCCGGCAACGCATCAACCCAGCAACACCCACACCACTGAGGAGACCAGAGCATGACCAGCAAGATTCGCCGCCTGACCCTTCGCGCCGCGTTCGCGGCGATGTGCATCGCCCCGCTCGGCATGAACGTGGCGGCGCACGCCGACTCGCCCGTGAAGATCGGCTTCCTCGTGAAAATGCCGGAACAGGCATGGTTCATCAACGAGCAGAAGGCCGCGACGGCGCTCGGCCAGAAGGAGAACTTCTCGGTGGTGAACATCGGCACGCCGGACGGCGAGAAGGTGCTCGCCGCCATCGACAATCTGGGCGCGCAAGGCGCGCAGGGCTTCGTGATCTGCGCGCCCGACGTGCGCCTCGGACCGGCCATTCAGGCGCGCGCGAAGCGCTACAACATGAAGTTCGTGACCGTGGACGACCAGCTCGTGGATTCCTCGGGCAAGCCGCTCGGCAACGTGCCGCACCTCGGCATGTCGGCGTTCAAGATCGGCAATCAGGTCGGCCAGGCGATCAGCGACGAAATGAAGCGCCGCGGCTGGAAGCCGGAGGAAGTGGGCGCGCTGCGTATTACGGACTACGAACTGCCCACGGCCAAACTACGCACCGACGGCGCCACGCAGTCGCTGCTCGCGGGCGGCTTCAAGAAGGAAAACATCTTCGACGCGCCGCAAAAGACCACCGACGACGAAGGCGGCTTCAACGCGGCTTCGCCCGTGCTCGCGCAGCATCCGAACATCAAGAAGTGGGTGGTGTTCGCGCTCAACGAGGAAAGCGTGCTGGGCGCCGTGCGCGCGACCGAGCAACTGCACATTCCTTCGGCCGACGTGATCGGCGTGGGCATCAACGGCGCGGGCGAGGCGTTCGCCGAATTCCAGAAGAAGCAGCCCACGGGCTTCTACGGCACCATCGCCGTCAGCTCGACGAACCACGGCAAGGACAGCGCCGAGAATCTCGTCGACTGGATTCGCAACGGCAAGCAGCCGCCCGCCGACACGCAAACCACGGGCAAGCTGATGACGCGCGACAACTGGACCGCCGTGCGCAGCGAGCTGGGTATTTAAGGATCGCTGATCGGTTCGACGCGAGGCAAAGGGCAGGGATGCAATGACTGAAACGACGATGCAGGCGAACGCGCGGCACACGGCGCACACCGATGCGCACGCCGCGGCGCACGCGAACACGAGCGCGGATGGGCAGGCACGACAGGGGACGCGCGCGTATCTGGAACTCGACGGCATTACCGTGAGTTTTCCGGGCGTGCGCGCGCTCGACCGCGTTTCGCTCGACGTGCGCGCGGGCGAGGTACACGGCCTGATGGGCGAGAACGGCGCGGGCAAGTCCACGCTGCTCAAGGTGCTCTCGGGCGTGAACCAGCCGCAGGAAGGCACGCTCAGGCTCGATGGCGCGGAGCATCGCTTCGCGACCACCAAGGCGGCGCTGGAAGCGGGCATCGCCATCATCTATCAGGAGCTGCATCTCGTGCCCGAGCTGACGGTGGCGGAAAACCTGATGCTCGGGCAGTTGCCCAATCGCTTCGGCGTGCTCGACGAGTCCACGCTCGTGCGGAGCGCGATGGACGAGTTGAAGCGCCTCGGCGAACGCATCGACCCGCGCACGCCGGTGAAGAATCTGTCGATCGGCCAGCGCCAGATGATCGAAATCGGCAAGGCGCTGATGCGCGACGCGCGCGTGATCGCCTTCGACGAACCCACCAGTTCGCTGTCCGCGCGCGAAACCGAAAACCTCTTTCGCATCATCGACGCGCTGCGGGCCGACGGCCGCGCGATCGTCTACGTCACGCACCGCATGGACGAAGTCGATGCGCTCTGCGACCGCGTGACGGTGTTTCGCGACGGCAAGCGCATCGAAACCTTCGACTCCGTCGCGGACCTCGACCGCAACCGCCTGATCGCCGCGATGGTCGGGCGCTCGATCGAGGACGTGTACGGCTATCGTGCGCGCGAAGCGGGCGAGGTGCTGCTCGAAGCGAAGGGCCTGCTCGGGCCGGGGCTCGCGGAACCGGTGTCGTTTTCGGCGCGGCGCGGCGAGATCGTGGGCTTTTTCGGGCTCGTGGGCGCGGGGCGCTCCGAGTTGATGAAGCTGATTTACGGCGCGACGCGCGCGAGCGCGGGTCACGTCGAA
Organism: Paraburkholderia sp. J41; assembly: GCF_905220235.1. Taxonomy (NCBI): domain Bacteria; kingdom Pseudomonadati; phylum Pseudomonadota; class Betaproteobacteria; order Burkholderiales; family Burkholderiaceae; genus Paraburkholderia; species Paraburkholderia sp. J41. The sequence continues at coordinate 48,790 of NZ_CAJMZE010000004.1, forward strand.
CTCGACGGCAAGCGCGTGAATTTCGCCAGCCCGCGCGACGCGGTGCGCGCGGGCGTGGCGCTGTGCCCCGAAGATCGCAAGCAGGAAGGCATCGTCGCGATCGCCTCGGTGGCCGACAACCTCAACATCAGCGCGCGCCGCCATTTCAGCCCCGCGCGCTTTCTGCTGGACGCGCGGCGCGAGCGCGCTCTCGCGCAGGACTACATCAGGAAACTCGCGATCAAGACGCGCAACGGCGAGACGGCCATCGGCACGCTTTCGGGCGGCAATCAGCAGAAGGTGATCCTGTCGCGCTGGCTCGCGGAACGCATCGAGGTGTTTCTGATGGACGAACCCACGCGCGGCATCGACGTGGGCGCGCGCGCCGAAATCTACAACCTGCTGTACGAACTGGCCGAGGCGGGCAAGACCGTCATCATGGTGTCGAGCGATCTGGCCGAAGTGATCGGCGTATCGGACCGCATCGTCGTGATGCGCGAGGGGCGCATTGCGGGCAGCGTGCCGAAAGCCGAAGCCTCGCCCGACCAGTTGATCAAGATGGCGCTGCCGCGCTGACGCCCTTTTGTGTTGTGCGGCCGCGTTCGCGCGAGCGAAGCGGCCGATCCGTAACGACGAACCAGAGATGAGTGAAGCCATGCAGCCCATGCAACCACCAGGCACGCCTACCGTGAACGAAGCCGCCGCGCCCATGACGCCCCAGCGAGCGCGCGCGTGGGACATGATCAACAAGTCGGGCATCGTGGTGGTGTTCGTGGTGCTGTTCGCGGTGCTTTCCGCAACGGTGCCCGACTTCCTCACGACCCGCAACATTCAGGGCCTGCTGCTCTCGGTCACGCTGATCGGCTCGATTGCCGTGACGATGATGTTCGTGCTCGCGCTCGGCGAAGTCGACCTTTCGGTCGCCTCGATCGTGGCGTTTTCGGGCGTGGTGGCGTCCACCGTCATCACGCAGTCGCATAGCGTGCTGCTCGGCATCGGCGCGGGCGTGCTCGCGGGCGGGGCGGTCGGGCTCGTGAACGGCGTGCTGATCGCGCGCTTCAAGATCAACTCGCTGATCGCCACGCTCGCGATGATGGAAGGCGTGCGCGGACTCGCGTTCCTCACTTCGAACGGCGACGCCGTGATGATCTCGGAAGAACGCTTCTTCGATCTGGGCGGCGGCTCGTTCCTCGGCATTTCGTACCCGATCTGGAGCAACATCGTCGGCTTCGTCGTGTTCGGCTTCCTGCTCAAGAAAACCGTGTTCGGCAAGAACGTGCTGGCGGTGGGCGGCAACAGCGAGGCGGCGCGGCTCGCGGGCCTGCCGGTCACGCGCATCAAGATCACGGTGTTCGTGCTGCAAGGGCTCATCACGGGCTTTGCGGGCGTGATGCTCGCCTCGCGCATGAGTCTTGGCGATCCGAAAACCTCGGTCGGTCTCGAACTGGGCGTGATTTCGGCGTGCGTGCTGGGCGGCGTGTCGCTCACGGGCGGCGTGGCGACCATCTCCGGCGTGCTGGTGGGCGTGCTCATCATGGGCGCCGTGCAGGACGCCATGAGCCTCATGAACGTGCCCACGTTCTATCAGTACCTGATTCGCGGCGGCATTCTGCTGCTGGCGGTGCTGTTCGACCAGTTTCGAAGAAGCAAGCGGGCGGTGTGAGGGTGTGCGCGCGGCAAGCCGGTTCGCGCTTGCCGCGCGTTTTTTACGTTTCCAGCGCCGCGCCGCCCAGAATGGAATTCGCGTCCGCCTTCGCGTTGTCGAGTTGCACCACGCTCGCCTGGCGCGCGGCCAGCGCGTCGCGATGCGCGATGGCCGTGAAGATCGCCTTGTGGCGCGGCAGCGAAAGCGCGTGCGTGTTCGGGTGCCGGCTCGTGAGCTTGATCGACTCGGAAAGCGCGAGCGAGAGCATGTTGCCGATATACGCGAGCATGTCGTTGTGGGTGGCCCCCATGATCGCGCGGTGGAATTCGAGGTCGGGTTCGAGCAGCGCCTGCGCGGTTTTCGCTTCTTCCATGCGCGAGTACGCGGCGCCGATGCGGGCGATGTCCTCGTCGGTGGCGGCAATCGCGGCGAGCGCGGCGGCGGCCGGCTCGATGATCTGGCGCACCGTCATGAGCGAGCGGAAGAATTCGCCTTCGGGCAGGCTGTTGACGGTCCAGAACAGCACGTCGGGGTCGAGCATGTGCCAGTCCTCGCGCGCTCGCACGACGCTGCCCACGCGCGGCTTCGACACCACGAGTCCCTTGGCCACGAGCACGCGCGTGGCTTCGCGCAGCACCGGGCGGCTCACGCCGTAGGTCTCGCACAGCGTGGGCTCGGGCGGCAGGCGCTGGCCGGGCGCGAGCGATCCGCCCACGATCCGCATGCCAAGCTCCTGCACGATGCGCGCGTGCATGCTCTTGCGTTTCTCTAGATTGCGGTAATCCATGATGATCCGGCTGGGAGACGCCTCGCGAAAACGCGGCGCTCCGGTTGTTCGGGCGCGCCCGGCCGCAAACGCTAGTTTGCGCCGGCGGCGCGCATCGCCCGATATTCCCGCCGCACGATGTCCATGAGCTCCGCCACCGAAGTGTTGGCGCTGCGCTGCTCGTAGGTCACGCGGCCACGCTGCATCAACATGATGCGATCCGCGATATCGAGCGTCTGCGCATAGTTGTGCATGATCATGATAATGGATAGCCCGCCCTTTTCCTTCAACCGCATCACGAGGTCGATGATGAGGCCCGCTTCGCGCGCGCCCATGGCCGCGAGCGGTTCGTCGAGCAGGAGGATTTTCGCGTTCGAATGCACCGCGCGCGCCACCGCGATGGCCTGGCGCTGGCCGCCGGAAAGCCGCTCGACGGGCAAGTCCACGGAAGGCACGTGGACGCCGATGTCCTCGAGCAGTTGCGCCGCGCGCTCGCGCATCTGCCGGTGGTCGACCAGCATGCGCAGCGGCCCGCGCCGCACGATCTCGCGGTTCAGAAACATGTTGTGGTAGATCGACAGCGAGTTGGCGAGCGCGAGATCCTGATAAACGCATTCGATGCCGAGCGCGCGCGCGTGATCGACGGATTTGAGCAGCGTCGGCTCGCCGTCGATGCTCAGCGTGCCGCTCGTCTGCTGATGAAAGCCCGTGAGGATTTTCACGAGCGTCGATTTGCCCGCGCCGTTGTCGCCGAGAATGCCGAGAATTTCGCCGCGCCCGAGCGTGAGCGACACGCCGTCGAGCGCCGTGACCGCGCCGAAGCGCTTGACGAGATTCTCGCCGCGCAGCGCGAGCGGCGCGTCGGCGGCGGTGGCGGCGCCCGCGGAAGAAGCTTGCGATTCGTCCATCAGCGGCTCCCCCGGCGGCGAATGCGCCCCACGTGAATGTTGAAAACCATCGCGGCGAGAATGGCGGCGCCCAGGATGATGTTGAAGGTGAACGCGTTGATGCCGATGAGCGTGAAGCCGTCGTTGAGAATGCCGAGCACCGCCGCGCCGATCAGTCCGCCCACGATGGTGCCCGAGCCGCCCGTGAGCGGCGTGCCGCCGATCACGGCCGCCGCCACCGCGAGGAACATGATCTGGTTGCCGCCCGCCTGCGGGTCGATCGAGGTGATGCGAAAACCTTCGAGTATGCCGGTGAGGCCCGCGAGCACGGCGGCAAGCACGAAATTGCCGAGCCGCAGCCGGTTCACGTGTATGCCCGCCTCGCTCGCGCCGAGCGGATTGGCGCCCGCCGCCTGCGTATGCAGGCCCCAGCGCGTGTCGCGCAGCAAGACGTGCATGACGGCGGCGAGCGCCACGGTCCAGACGATCTCGCTGTAACCCCACGCGCCCATCACGGCCGCGAATTCGGGCGAGCCGGGCGTGGCGGCCGGCGTGCCGCGCGAGACCGTGAGCGTGATGCCGTTGATGAGAAAGAGCGTGCCGAGCGTGGTGACGAACGAGGGCAGCCGCAGCCACACCGTCACCGCGCCGTTCACGAAGCCGATCACGGCGGCGGCCACGAGCCCGGCGATCACGGCGAGCCACATCGGCGCGCCGGCGTCGTTCGCGAACACCATCATGAACGGCGCGAACGCGAACACCATGCCCGCCGAAAGGTCGATGTCGCCGCCGATCATCAGCATGATTTCGCCGAACGCAATGATCGCCACCGGCGCGATGAACTGCGAGAGATTGACGAGGCTCGCGCTGGTGAGCAGGAAGTCGTGATTGAGAATCTCGAAGTAGGCGGCGAGCAGCACCGCCACGAGCAGAATGCGCAACTCGGGCGCCCACGCGGAAAGCCATTGCCCGCGCGGGCGCCTGGCCCGCGCGGCAACCTCTGCCTTGCTGGTTTCGTTCACTGTGTTCATGACGCCCGGTTGGTGAAGCGGGTTGGTGAAGCCTGGTTAGTTAGCGGTGCTCAGGACTTGATCGCGCCTTTCATCGGCACGATCTGCGGCTTGGTGGTCTTGCCCTCGTAACGCGTGGACGTGTTCAGATACGGCTCGACCGTGTCCTTCGTCACGAACTTCAGACCCGTGTTGATGTTGGCCGGCCCGACCAGACCGCCCGAGGCGAGGAAGGTGAACGCCTCCACCACGGTATAAAAGCCCTGCACGTAGGGCTGCTGGTCGATGGTGAAGTCCAGGAAGCCCTCGTGAATGAGCTGGATCGTTTGCGGCAACAGGTCGAAGCCGCCGCCATGCACGCCCTTGGAAGGCAGGTTCGATTCCTTCATCACCTGCGCGACGCCCTGCGTGCTGCCCGCGTCCACGGCGAACATGCCCTTCAGATCCTGATGGCCCAGATAGAACGACTTGATCTTCGAAAGTTCTTCGTTGACGGTCGCGCCCGTGGCCACGGTTTGAATGTCGATTTTCTTGCCCGACTTCTTGATGGCGTCGCTCGCGCCGTCGAGGCGCGGCTGGATGTTGAGCTGGCCCGGCGTGGCGATGAAAAGCGCCACCATGCCGCTGTCGATCAGGCTCACGATGCGCTCGCCCATCTGATAGCCCGATAGATACAGGTCCTGGCCGATATAGGCGAGGCGCGGGCTGGTCTTGCCGCGCGGCGCGTCGGCGTTGTAGGCGAACACGGGAATGCCCGCGTCCAGCGCGGCCTGAATGGGCTTGTCGAACGCGGTGGGATCGACGATCGGCACGGCGATGGCGTCGGCTTTCGCGGCAATCGCGGCGTTCACGGCGCGCACCATCTCGCCCGCGTCGGAAGTGGCCGAGCCGGTCCACTGATAGTCCATGCCGAACAGCGAGCAGGCGTCCTGAATGCCGTATTGCGTGGGCACGAAGAACGGATTCGTGGTGACGTGGTTCACGAACACGATCTTCCACTTCTTGTGCGCGGGGAACGCGGCTTCGGCCGCCTGCGCCTGCGAAATCAGCCCGCCGCCGCCCACGCTGCCCAGCAGCGAGAGCGCGGCGCCTAGACCCGCGCCCTGCATGAGGCCGCGCCGGCCTGTGTCGATCAAGCTCTTGTTGTCTTTTGCGTCATCCCGATCCTGCGCCATGTCTTCCTCCGGTCTTCTCTTCGTGGTCGATGGGTGCGGCTTGAACATCGAAGCGTGGGTGCCGCGTTGTGCAGATAGTGGACAGTACCGGTGAAGGGCGAGCGAGCGAACACCTGGCGCCTGAGCGGTACCGCAAAAATCTTAGTGCAGGGTGTTCAGGGCTCCTAATCCATGTATACCCGTAACGAATCCGCCGCTTTCTTCCCGTTGTTGCGGCGATGACAACGGCCTTACTGTTTGGGGTGCCGTTCATTCAGGCCGCAAGCCGGCGGGTGCGTCGTCGCGGGGCCTTACCGTCGCTGCGCCTTACAGTTGTCTACGCGCCTTTTGCTTCGTGCATGCCGGGCGGCGGCGAGGCGAGCTTCGTTTCGTCGATGGGCGCGGCGGCGCTGCGCGGCATGCGCTGCGCGCGCGGCGCGCCGCGTCCGGTGCCCGTGGATTTGCGCCGCGCCGCGTGGCGCTCGGTGGCGCGCTGCATGAGACAGAACGCGCAGAGCAGCGCGCCGATCACGATGCGCGTCCACCACGAACTGAGCGTGCCGTCGAAAGTGATGAGCGTCTGGATCGTGCCGAGTATGCCCACGCCGAACACCGAACCGATCACGTAGCCCACGCCGCCCGTGAGCAGCGTGCCGCCGATCACGGTGGCGGCGATCGCGTCGAGTTCCATGCCTTGCGCCTGCAAACCGTAGCCCGACAGCACGTAGAGCGTGAACACCACGCCGCCGAGCGCCGAGCAGAATCCGGAAAGCGCATACACGCCGATCTTCGTGCGCGCGACCGGCAAGCCCATCAGCAGCGCGGAGCGCTCGTTGCCGCCGATCGCATAGACGTTGCGGCCGAAACGCGTGAAATGCGCGATCACGATGCCCGCGGCCAGCATGGCGACGGCCGTGAGCGAGCCGGTGGTGAGCGAGCCGCTGCCCACGGCAATGTTGAATTCGGAGAGCGCGTGAAAACCCGCGTCGTTGATCTGTATGGATTCGGTGGTGATGAGAAAGCACGTGCCGCGCGCGAGGAACATGCCCGCGAGCGTGATGATGAAAGGCTGCAAGCGGAAGAAGTGGATCAATGCGCCCATTGCCGCGCCGTAGAGCGCGCCGCACAGCAGCACGAGCGGCACGACCGCGTAGACGGGCCAGTGCAGTTTTTCCGTGCCGACCGCGCACAGGATGGTGGTGAGCGCGACCACGGCGCCCACCGAAAGGTCGATGCCGCCGGAAATGATCACGAACGTCATGCCGATGGCGACGATCAGCAGGAACGCGTTGTCGACGAGCAGGCCGAACAGCACTTGAAGCGAGAAGAATCCGCGGTACATCACGGAGCCGAAGCCGAACAGCGCGGCGAACAGCACGATCGTCACGACAATGGGCAGCACGCGCGGATCGACGAAACGCGCGAAGCTTCGCCGCAAGGCGGCGAGCGTGCCGGAAGAGGAAAGCGCAGGATCAGTCATGCCCGATTCCCGTTGACGAGGTTAAGCCCGCGCGCGGCGCGCGAGCGCGAGGCGCTTCAACCGCGCGAACGCGAACGCGCGCGCGGCCGGCGACTGGATCAGGCACACGAGCAGCACGACCACCGCCTTCACGACAAGCGTGGCCTCGGGCGGCACGCCGATCGAGTACGTGGTGTAGGTGAGCGTCTGGATGATGAGCGCGCCGAGCACCGTGCCCGCAAGGCTGAAGCGCCCGCCGAGCAGCGAGGTGCCGCCGAGCGTCACCGCGAGAATCGCGTCGAGTTCGAGCAGGAGGCCCGCGTTGTTGCCGTCGGCGCTGCGCACGTTCGAGCTGATGAGAATGCCCGCGACGGCGGCCGTCACGCCGCAAAACACGTAGGCGCCGAACACCACCGCTTGCGACGACAAGCCCGCGAGCCGCGCGGCCACCGGATTCACGCCGATCGAGCGGATGAAAAGCCCGAGCGCCGTGCGGTTGACGATGAGCGCGGTGAGCAGCGTGACGGCGAGCGCGATCCACACGGCGCAGGGCACGAGCGCGAAATAGCCGCCGCCCGCGAACAGATAGCCTTGCGCGCCGATCGGAATGATTTGCCCGCCCGTGAGCAATTGCGCCACGCCGCGCCCGGCCACCATCAGAATGAGCGTGGCGATGATGGGCTGCATGCCGACGAACGCCACCAGCAAGCCGTTCCACGCGCCCGCGAGCAGACCCACGGCGAGCGCCGCGCCGAACGCGAGGCCCACGCGCGAGGGATCGTCGGCGAGCACGGTGGCGGCCGCGGCTCCCGCGATGGCGACCACGGCGCCCACCGAAATGTCGATGCCGCGCGTGGCGATCACGAGCGTCATGCCGAGCGACACCACCACGAGCGGCGCGGCGCGCATCAGGATGTCGATGGGCGCGCCGAACAGATGGCCGCCGAGCAGCGTGATCGACAGAAAATTCGTGCGATGCGCAACGTCCACGGCGAACAGCACGACGAGCGTGAGCGCAGGCCACACGAGCGGATGCCGGACGACGAGCGCGAGCCACGCGGGCAGCGCGTTGAGGTTGGGCCGGTTCATCGGCGGTCTCCGGCAATGAGGTCGTAGACTTCGTGCTCGCTGCGCGCCGCGCCGCTGAGTTCGGCCACCTTGCGCCGGTCGCGCAGCACGGCGATGCGGTCGCTCACGCGCACCACCTCGCTGATCTCCGACGAAATGAACAGAATGCCGAGCCCCTTCGCGCAGAGCGCGCGCACGCGGTCCATGATCTCGAACTTCGCCGCCACGTCGATGCCGCGCGTGGGTTCGTCGAGTATCAGAAGGCGCGGTTGGGTCGCCAGCCAGCGCGCGAGCAGCACTTTCTGCTGATTGCCGCCCGAGAGCAGGCCAATGGGTTGTTCGGCGTCGCGCGCCTTGATGCCCAGTTGCCCGATGTACTCGTTCGCGAGTTCGCGCTGGCGCGCGCGCCGGATCATGCGCCACCAGCCAAGCTGCGCCTGCAACGCCAGCACGATGTTCTCGCGTATGGAAAGCTCCGCGACGATGCCTTCCTTCTTGCGGTCCTCGGGGCAATAAGCCATGCCGTGCCGCACGGCGTCGCGCGGCGAGGCGAGCTTCACGGTCCTGCCGTTGATGCGCAGCGCGCCTTCGTCGGCACGATCCGCGCCGAACAGCAAACGCGCCGTTTCCGTGCGGCCCGAGCCGAGCAAGCCCGCGAGACCGAGAATCTGGCCGGGCCGCACGTCGAGATCGAGCGGATTGAGCACGCCGCGCCGCGCCACGCCTTGCGCGCTTAAAAATGGTTCGGCATCCGAAACGTCTGCGCAATGCCGTGCCGCGTCGGGTTGCTCGAAACGCTCGCCCGCGTTCTGCAAGCCGACCATCTTCGCCACGAGCGTTTGCACGGGCAGTTCGGCGGCAAGGTATTCGCCTTCGCGCTCGCCGTTGCGCATGACCGTGATGCGGTCGGAGATCGCATAGGTTTGCTCGAGAAAGTGCGTGACGAACAGGATCGCGATACCCGAAGCCTTGAGCTTGCGCAGCACGTCGAAGAGGCGCGCGACTTCGCCTTCGTCGAGACTGGAGGTGGGCTCGTCGAGAATGAGGATGCGCGCGTCCACGGACACGGCGCGCGCGATCGCCACCATCTGCTGCATCGCGATCGGGTAGGTGTCCAGCGACTGCGTGACGTCGAGCGAAAGATTGAGCTGCGCGAGCGCTTCTTCGGCGCGGCGATGAATCGTTTTCCAGTCGATCAGGCCGCGCTTTCGCGGCTGGCGGCCCGCGAAAATATTCTCGGCCACCGAAAGGTTCGGGCAGAGATTGACTTCCTGATAGAGCGTTTGAATGCCGGCCGCTTCGGCGTCTTGCGGCGTCGAGAATTGCACGGCTTCGCCCGCGAGGCGGATCTCGCCCGCCTCGGGCGCATGCACGCCGGTGAGCACGTTGATGAGCGTCGATTTGCCCGCGCCGTTCTGGCCCATCAGCGTATGCACTTCGCCGGGGAACAGACGAAAATCGACCCGGTCGAGCGCGCGCACGCCGGGAAAGGTTCGGCACAAACCAACGGTTTCGAGTAAGGGAGCAGCGCTCATGAGCAACCGTGAAAGTAGCGCACCGCCCGCATTCCCGTCAGTCGTAAGGAATGCGCAACAGTGCGCGGCCGGGAGCGAAACGAACCTAGTACTTGCGCGACGGCAGCGTTTGCGCCGCCACGTCCATCGGGAACACAGTCTCGTTGGTCACGATGCGCTTGGGCAACGGCTTGCCCGCGACCACGTCCTTCACCGCGGTCATGAGCTGCGGCCCGAGCAGCGGGCTGCATTCCACGTCCACGTTCATCTTGCCCGCGATCATCGCCTCGAAGCCGCCCTTGGTGGCGTCGAACGACACCACGCTCACGTCCTTGCCCGGCTTCATGCCCGCTTCCTCCATGGCCTGGATCGCGCCGAGCGCCATGTCGTCGTTATGCGCGTAGACCACGTTGATCTTGTTGCCGTACGTCTTGGCGAAGGCTTCCATCACCTGCTTGCCGCCCGCGAGCGTGAAGTCGCCGCTTTGCGACGCGATGATCTTGAACTTCGGATCGTTCTTGATCACTTCCATCAGGCCGCCGTGGCGGTCGTTGGCGGGTGCGGAGCCCACGGTGCCTTGCAGCTCGACGATGTTGATGGGGCCGGGGTTGTTCTTGTAGTGATCTTCGAGCCATTTGCCCGCGCGGCGGCCTTCTTCGAGAAAGTCGGAGCCGATCATCGTCACGTAAAGCGACTTGTCTTTTACGTCGATATTGCGGTCGGTGAGAATCACGGGAATTTTCGCGCGCTTTGCTTCCTGAAGCACCGGTTCCCAGCCCGATTCCACCACCGGCGAGAACGCGATCACGTCCACGCGCTGCGCGATGTACGAGCGGATCGCCTTGATCTGGTTCTCCTGCTTTTGCTGCGCGTCCGAGAACTTGAGGTTGATGCCGGCGTCCTTGGCCGCCGATTTCACGGACACCGTATTGGCCGTGCGCCAGGCGCTTTCCGCGCCCACTTGGGCGAAGCCGAGGGTGATTTGCTTGTCGTCGGCGTGTGCGACGCCCGCGGCCAGGGAAAATGCGGCCGCGGCGGCGGCGAGCCCGCCTACCATGCGAGTTGACAGTTTCATGCGTGTCTCCGATGTCGCTATGCGCGTTGTATTTCTTTAATTCACGGCGCTAGACTCGCGTCCATCACGGCCGGACAGTATCACGAGAATTCGCGCCATCCTCGGGTTCGCGTCGTACCTCTCCGTACGCGTCGAACCGGTGCCTGCTGACTTCAATAGCCAAACTATATGCAAGCGTTCGCGCCGCATCGATTAGCGTTTTCCCGATCATTGCGGTGTTAATAGTCATGCTATTTATTAGTCTTTCTCACTAAGTGGGCAAACGCCATGAACACCCGCAAGAGGCTTCGCTCGGCAGCGTGGTTTGGCACCACGGACAAGAACGGCTTCATGTACCGAAGCTGGATGAAGAATCAGGGCATTCCCGATCACGAATTCGCGGGCAAGCCGATCATCGGCATCTGCAATACGTGGTCGGAACTCACGCCGTGCAACGCGCATTTCCGCAAGCTCGCCGACCATGTGAAGCGCGGCGTGTTCGAGGCGGGCGGGTTTCCGGTCGAATTTCCCGTGTTTTCCAACGGCGAGTCGAACCTGCGGCCCACGGCCATGTTCACGCGCAACCTCGCTTCGATGGATGTTGAGGAATCCATACGAGGCAATCCTGTCGATGCCGTGGTGCTGCTCGTGGGCTGCGACAAGACCACGCCCGCGTTGCTGATGGGCGCGGCAAGCTGCGACGTGCCCGCCATCGTCGTGACGGGCGGCCCGATGCTCAACGGCAAGCACGAAGGCCGCGACATCGGCTCGGGCACCGTGGTATGGCAACTGAGCGAGCAGGTGAAGGCGGGCAAGATTTCGATCCACGAATTCATGTCGGCGGAAGCGGGCATGTCGCGTTCGGCGGGAACGTGCAACACCATGGGCACGGCCTCGACCATGGCGTGCATGGCCGAGTCGCTGGGCGTTTCGCTGCCGCACAACGCCGCCATTCCGGCCGTGGATGCGCGCCGCTACGTGCTCGCGCACCTGTCGGGCATGCGCATCGTGGAAATGGCGCTCGACGACGTGAAGCTCTCGAAGATCCTCACGCGCGCGGCGTTCGAAAACGCGATTCGCACCAATGCGGCGATAGGCGGCTCGACCAACGCAGCGATCCATTTGAAGGCGATCGCGGGGCGCATGGGCGTGCCGCTCGAACTCGACGACTGGACGCGCATCGGGCGCGGCACGCCCACGCTCGTCGACTTGCAGCCTTCAGGCCGTTTTCTGATGGAGGAGTTCTATTACGCGGGCGGCTTGCCGGCCGTGCTGCGGCGCCTTGGCGAAGCGAATCTGCTGCCGCATCCCGACGCGCTCACCGTCAACGGCAAGACGCTTTGGGAGAACGTGCGCGAGGCGCCCATTCACGACGCGCAGGTGATTCGCCCGCTCGACGCGCCGCTCGTCGCGGACGGCGCGCTGTGCGTGCTGCGCGGCAATCTCGCGCCCAACGGCGCGGTGCTGAAACCGTCCGCGGCCACGCCGGCACTGCTCAAGCATCGCGGCCGCGCCGTGGTATTCGAGAATTTCGACGACTACAAGGCGCGCATCGGCGACCCCGATCTGGACGTGACCGCCGACTCCGTGCTCGTGATGAAGAACTGCGGGCCGAAGGGTTATCCGGGCATGGCCGAAGTCGGCAACATGGGTTTGCCGCCCAAGCTGCTGCGCGAAGGCGTGACCGACATGGTGCGCATTTCGGACGCGCGCATGAGCGGCACGGCGTACGGCACGGTGGTGCTGCACGTCGCGCCCGAGGCGCGCGCGGGCGGCCCGCTGGCGATCGTGCGCGACGGCGACTGGATCGAACTCGATTGCGCGGGCGGCACGCTGCATCTCGATATCGGCGACGACGAAATCCGCGCGCGCCTCGACGCGTGGCAAGCGGCGCAACAGGCGATTCCCGCCGATCAAAGCGGCTATCGCAAGCTCTATGTCGACCACGTGCTGCAAGCCGACGAAGGCTGCGATTTCGATTTTCTCGTCGGTTGCCGGGGCGCGGACGTGCCGAGCCATTCGCACTGAATCTGCCGGATCGCGCGGCGAAAGCGAATTTTTCCTACGCCCGCGTTCGTGAAGGTTTGCAGACGGCTTCGCGCGAAGCTCAGGGGTGTGTCAAGCATTGTCAGGGCGCTCATGCGGCGGTCAACCCGCGCGAGCGGACCGCGTTAAGCGGGTTTTGCCAGCGGCCAGGCTGGCAGCCGACCCCTTCGATCGCGGAGATTCGCCATGAAACGACACAGCACGCCCACCGTTCTTCGCCCGCGGCAGCGGTGCGTTCGCGCGTTTGGCACGGTTGGCGCGTTTGGCGCGTTTGGCGTGAGCGGTGCGTTGGCGCTCGCGCTGAGCGGTTGCGTCAGCGACAAGGCGTTCGATCTGCCGACCTACGAAGCGCATGCGTGCGTGAGCGCATCGGCCGGCTATTACTGCGTGCAGCCCGGCGACACGCTCGAAAGCGTGGCAAAGGCGTTCGGCCGCCGTAAGGAGGACGTCGCGCAATGGAACGGCGTGAAGCTTTCCGATTCGCTGACGGGCGGCGAGATGCTGCGCGTGGGGCCGATCGCGGGCACGCGGGCCGCCGTGGTGGTGGAAGCGGGCGCGCCGGCTTCGGCTTCGGGCAAGGCCGCCGCTCGCGCGACGGGTGCGAAAAGCGCGAAAAATACGAAAAATGCGCAGGACGCGGCCGTGGCGTCCACCCGCTTCATCTGGCCCGTGAGCGGCACCGTGGTGCGCGAATTCGACAGCGACGGCTCGCGCGGCATCGAGATCGCGGCGCCGGCGGGCACGCCGGTCAAGGCCGTCGCGAGCGGCCGTGTGGTCTACGCGGGCGACAAGATCAAGGACTACGGCCTGATGGTGATCGTCAAGCACGACGATCACTTCGTGACGGCCTACGGCAACAACCGCCGCCTGACGGTCGCCGAGGGCGCGATGGTGCCGCGTGGCGCGACCATCGCCGAAACGGGCGAGACCGCGAACGGCGAGGCGGTGCTTCAGTTCGAGATGCGCGAGAATGGCCGCGCCGTCGATCCGCTCGCGTATCTGCCCGCGGATTCCGGGCCCGTTATGCCGTGACGGCCGTGGCTTCGGCGTCGGTATCGTAAGTCGAGCGGCGGTGGCCTAGGCGAGCGGGGCAGGTCGGCGTCGCTTCGATTACGTCGATTAAGTCGATTAGGTCGATTAAGTCGATCGCTTCGATCGCATCGTGCGGCTGCAATTTATGCGTGCGGCTCGCTCGTGCCGTTGCGCGCGAATCGTCATTGGCGTGTCCGCCTGCGTGTTTGCTACGCCGCCAGAGCAAGCGTCGCCGTTATTGATCGCAACACGCCGGGCGCCAGACCGGGCGAACACCGTCAGTCAAAAACATCGCGCGAAAAAAATGGCCGCTTCGCAACGAAGCGGCCATCGCGGCTCGAACCAACGCGCGAACGCGTTTGCGCATGCCTAGAACTGCTCGATCCAGGTTGCGAGGCGGTCGGCGGGAAAGCCGGTCTGGTGCTGCGTGGGAAGAAACGCGACGGCGTCGCCCTTGCGCACCGGTTCGAGCGCGAAGTCGTGGCTGTCGAGCCAGAGCAGCGCGGCGAACCACACCGCGTGCGGCACCGAAACCGACTGGCTGGCGGGCTCGGCGAGAAATTCGCCGAACGTGGCGCGGTCCTCGAGCACGAGGCCGTCGCCTTCGCGGCGCACCGCGAGCCCGGCCGCTTCGAGCGTGTCCGCCATGGACGCCACCGCGTTGCCGACCGTCGCGCTCACGTGGCGGTTGCGCAGCGCCGCGAGATTTTCCGCCACCAGATGCCCGAAGGTGCCGCTGCGCGAACTTTCGGCCGCGACCAGATCGGAATAGTCGAGCACCAGCCAGTCGGGCTCGGTGCCGTGAACGTCGGCGAGCACGGCGGCGGCGAGGTAGGTTTCCACGGGCTGGAAGCGCTCCGGGCCGATCAGCGCGGCCGCCAGCGTGCGCACGAGGCCGATGCGCGTGGCGAGCATCTGCTTTTGCAGCACGCCCAGCTTTTCGCGCAGCAACTGGTCGCGTTCCTTGCGCAGGTCGGCGAGTTCGAGCGCCTGCTTGAGCTCCATGCGCAGCGCCGTGATGTCCCACGGCTTCTTGATGTAGCGATGGATGTGGCCGAGGTTCACGGCCGCCACGGTCTGGTCGATTTCCGAATAGGCCGTGGTGAGAATGCGCACGACATGCGGATAACGCTCGCTCGCATAGCGCAGCAATTCATTGCCGAATTCGCCGGGCATGCGCTGGTCGGACACGAGCACGCCCACGGTGTCGCCGTGCGCGTCCAGCAGCGCCTTGCCTTCCTCCACCGAGCTGGCCGTCAGGACCGGTGCCAGGCTTCCGATGGCGCGCTGGAAGTATTTCACGGCCGTGGCCTCGTCATCGACGAAGATGATCGCCGGTGCCGACTCCTGGGTGGCTTTCGCTTCGTTCATCAACAACTCCTGTGGGTTTGAGCTTGGGTAGGCGGGAATTCGTGATAGCGCGCGAACGCCTGTTGCAGCGTATCGCGCACGCAAGCCGGCCTGAGCGGCTTTTCGAGGATGCGGAACACCGCACCGTTATGTATTTTTCGTTGCAGCACGTCTATGTCGGTGTAGGCGGTCACGAGAATGCGCACGATGCGCGGGTAGTCCTGCGCGACCTGTTGCAGCAGGTCGCCGCCGTCGCGGCCGGGCATGCGAAAGTCCGTGAGCAGCACGGCGATGCGGTCGTGCTCGCGCAGCACCGCGAGCGCTTCGTCGCAGCTCTGCGCGAGCAGCACGTCGTAGTCGGCGCCGACCGCGCGCGCGAAATATTTGCCCGCCAGCGCTTCGTCGTCGACGTAGAGCACGCTCGGGCGTGATGCGCTGATTTCGTCGATGTGCGTCATCGCAATCCTCAGGTCGCGCGCGGCAAATCGAAGCTGAATGCGGCCCAGCTTCCCAGTTCGCTTTCGGCGAACAGCAGGCCGCCGTGACGCTCGATCACCGCATAGCTGATCGACAGGCCGAGGCCGAGGCCCTGGCCCACGTCGCGCGTGGTGAAGAACGGCTCGAACACGCGCGCGAGATGTTCGGCGGCGATGCCCGGCCCGTTGTCGCGCACGGTGACGTGCAGGCGCTCCTGCAACCACCGCACGGCGATGTGCAGCGCGGGCGCCGGCGTGCCCGCATTGCGCATCGCCAGCACGGCGTTCGAAAGCAGGTTGATCAGCACGCCGATGATGGCCGCCTCGTCGCCGAGCACGAGCGTGTCGTCGGGCAATTCGCGCGTGACCGTCACGCCGCGCAATTCGTGCCCGACGAGCCGGATGGCCGAATCGAGCGCTTTCTCGAACAGGAACGGCGTGCCCACTTCGGCGTCCGCGCCGGGCTTGCGATAGGCGAAAGTCTTGAGGTCGGAGACGATATGCTGAATGCGCTGCATGCCCTGGCGCGCGTCGACGAGACACTCTTGCAGCCCCGCTTCCGTTTTCGCGGCCGGTTCCTCCATCGCCACCTCGATCGCCATCAGGCAGAAGTTGACGGGGTTGTTGACCTCGTGCAGCAGGCCCGCCGCCAAAGTGCCGACGGCCGCCATCTTTTCCTGTTGCAGCAACTGGCCCTTGATATCGAGCAGCTTGTGGTTGATTTCCTCGAGTTCGGCGTTCTTGGCCGAGACTTCCGCCTTCAGGCGAAACAGCATGAAGCGCACCCGCTCGTTGAAGAACGTGTAGACGGCGCTGGCGGCGGCCGCGAACAGCAACAGCAGCAGGTTGACGGTCATCGTGCCGACCGAGGCGATGCCGCCCACGTGCAGCGCGCACGCGAGCAGATAGAAAAAGCACGAGAGCACGCCGAACACGAGGTTTTGCCACAAGCCGAACGGCAGCGCGATGCCCGAGGCGAAAATGGCCAGATTCAGGCCCATATAGTAGGGCGAGAGCACGCCGTCGGTTTTCCAGATCATCCACGAGATCATGACCTGCGGCAGCAGCAGCCAGGTGAGCGTGAGCCAGGGCGCATGGCGGCGGCCCGAGGCGCGGCCGAGCATGACCACGATCACGCCGATCAGCACCGAAACCAGCAGTCGCGCCGCGGCGAACGGCGTGAGCAGTTGCGGATACTGCGCGTAATCGAGCCCCACGCCGGCCAGCACGAGCACGATGGCGGTGTACGCGCCGCCGCGGCTGAACGTGACGCGGAAGTCCGCCAGCTCGGTTTGATAGCCTGACTGTAGTTGACTCGTACTCATGGATGCCTGGGCGTCGGCGTTTTAGATGATGGTGGCTTCTGCGAACACGTTGACCCCGGTCTCGTCGACATAGAGCTTCTGTTCGGTGGCGTTGGCGGGCAGCAGCGATTGCATGCCGCTTTCGTCGCGGTAAATCAGATACCACTCGAGCAGATGCTCCATGCCGAACTTCTCGGGGTTCGACGAATGGACGTTGGTGACGAGCAAATGACCGTTCGGCTTCGTGCGCGCGGCGAAGTAGCTCAAGAGGCGCGTGCAGACCTTGTCCGAGAGATAGTCGAAGAGGCCCGCGCAATAGACGGCGTCGAATTCGCGCATCGACGGGTCGTTGCTGATGCGGCGCTTGAGCAGATCGTGGACCGATTGATGCACCGTCTGCACCTTCGCCTCGTGGCCGTTTTCCGCCGCCGCCTTTTCGATGGCGGCCTTCGTGAAGGCGAGCGTTTCCTCGCTGAAATCGACCAGTTCGAATTCGAGCAGTTCGGGCTGCGCATACTCGCGCATGAAGCGCTGGATCTCGAAGGCCGGCCCGCAGCCCACGTTGAGAATGCGGAACGGCCGTCCGGCGGCGCGCGCGGCTTCGGCCTGGCGCGTGAGGAAGTCGATCAGCAGCGTGATGCGGTTGCGGTGCGCCGTGGCCACGGCCGCCTTGAGAAACGCGGTGTTGACGATCTGGAAGTAGGTGGTGGGGCCTTGCTGCGGATCGCTCAGGATCTGGTTGACCATCTCGTAGTCGCCCGCGTAGCCGAGCGGCTTGGTGAAGGTGCGGTAGACGAACGGCGCGCGCAGCAGCAGCGGATGCAGCGCCGCCTGCGCATAGGTGCGATGCACGGGCGCGATTTCCGGGTCCACGCGCGCGGCTTCGTCCTCCAGCCGCACGAGATAGGACTTCGTCTTGTGCATGATGGGCGTGGCGAGTTCGTAGAACAGATCCTCGCGCAGCCGTCCCTCGTTCTTCGGCAGACTTTCGGTGAGGTCGACCTGCTCGACCCAGCGCGACACCTCGGAGAGAAACGCGCGCATTTCGTTCACGACGATCTGGTAGTCGCGGCGAATGTTGAAGCGCGCGTCCCAGTCGCTGACAAAGAGTTCGGCCTCGCGGCCGACCGAGCGCGGCTCGTTGGGCAGCACGCTCAGCTCGCGCCATTCGTCGATCAGCGCGAGCGACACGACGGCGGTGAGGCCGGTGTTCACGAGGCTCACGACCACCGCCTTGCCCAGATAAGCGTGCTTCGTGCCCATGCGCACGCTCAACTCGCTCAACACCTCACTGACCTGCACGATGGAGTACGGGTTGTACACCTCCATCACGAGGGACTTTCTCTGGAGATTGATGATGGTTCCGCGCACGTGTTCGCGCTGCGAGTTGCGGAAGCTGATGACCGGGTCGATTTGCGTTTGAGAGTACACGGTTTAGGAACCTGAGGAATCCGGAAAACGCAGTTGGGCGCTGGATGGCGTCCAGTGGAGGGCACGCCGCGCGCGCGGCTTCGCAAACGAACACGAATCATGAACGTGGCGCCTGCACGCGTGGCGCTGGGAACACCGAAAGCCTTGGCCAGAACGGCTCCGGCGCGTTGCAGTGTAACATCAACATGGTTAATTCTGACGTGCGCCGAATACAGGAGGAAGCACTCAGGAGAATCGCGCTGTCAGCATGGATATGCTGCGGAACCCGGATTTCCCGCCGAAATATTTTTCTGCCAGGCGCGCCGCTTCATCGCGCGGCGGCGCGGCTAGAGCGGCAGCTTTTCGCGGCACACCGCGAGCACCGTCTGGCGCAGCCAGCGGTGTACCGCGTCGGCGTCCAGGCGCGGGTGCCACATCTGCGAAACGGTGATGCCGTGCGTGCTCACGGGCAGCTCGAAGGCATGCGTTTGCGCGTGGGCCGCGCCGTTGCCCAGCAGGTACGAGGCCGGCACGAGCGCGATCAGGTCGGAGGCGCGCGCCACGGCGAGCGCGGCCGGAAAGCTCGGCACCACGGCGACCACGGTGCGCTCGAGTCCCATGACGGCGAGCGCTTCGTCGACAGGGCCGCGCGCGCGCCCGCTGCGCGACGCGACCACGTGGCCGAACGCCGCATAACGCGCCGCGTCGATTTCGCCTGCGGCCGCGAGCGCGTGCCCCGCGCGCACCACGCCCACGAAGCGGTCGCGAAACAGCGCCTGCACGCGAATTTCCGGTCCCGACTGGTCGGGTGCATCGAGCACGCCGATCTCCAGGTCGGCCGCGCCCTCGCGCAAATGCGCGGCGGACTTTTCCAGCTTCGGCATGAATTGCAGGCGCACGTGCGGCGCGACGGCCGTGATCGCGGCGATGAGCGGTGCGCCGAACGCCTCGACAAAGCCGTCGTTGGCGCGAATCGCGAAGCCGCGCCGCAGCGCGGGGAAATCGGGTGGCGCGACGAGGGGGCTCAGCACCGCGCGCGCCTCGTGCATCGCGCCGTGCGCGCGCTTGCGCAGCGCCTGCGCGTGCGGCGTGAGCACCATGCGGCGGCCGGCGCGCACCAGCAGCGGGTCGCCGGTCGCCTCGCGCAGCCGCGTGAGCGTGCGGCTCATGGCCGAGGCGCTCAAGCCGAGCCGGCGCGCGGCGGCGGCCACGCTCGCGTGCGCGAGCAAGGCGTCGAGCGCGACGAGCAGGTTCAGATCGGGTTCGGACATCGCGCGATGCTAGCACGCGGGTTTTTCAGGCATGGCGCGCCGCGCAGCTTATCCATGCAGACGGCGCGCCTTCCGCCGCGCGGGCGGCGGCGATATCGTCGGACCATCGGCCTCACGGTCGCACGCAAGGGAAAGCATCATGCAGAAAACCGTCGTTTTGGTCGGCGCTTCGCGCGGTTTGGGTTTCGCGATGGTCGAGGAATATCTGAAGCGCGGCTGGCGCGTGATCGCCACCGCGCGGCAGGACTCGGCGCAACGGCTGCGGCAACTCGCCGATGCCGCGGGCGGCGCGCTCGAAGTCGAGATCGTCGACATCAACCTGGCGGAGCAGGTCGCGGCGTTGCGCGCCCGTTTGCTGGCGCGCTTGCCGGCAGGCGGCGGCAAATCCGGCATCGACGTGCTGTTCGTGAACGCGGGCGTCAAGAACGACGACCGCGAAACCATCGCCGACGTCTCCACCGAGGAATTCGTGCGCGTCATGGTGACGAACGCGCTAAGTCCGATGCGCGTCGTGGAGGCGTTGCAGGATTGCGTGGCGCCGGACGGCACGATTGGCGTGATGTCGTCGGGGCAGGGCAGCGTCGCGAACAATCTCAACGGCCATTACGAGGTGTATCGCGGCAGCAAGGCGGCGCTCAACATGTTCATGCGCAGCTTCGCGGCGCGCCATCGCGACGACGCGCCCGCCAAAACCCTGCTGCTGATGGCGCCCGGCTGGGTGCGCACCGACATGGGCGGGCCGCAGGCGCGTCTGGGTATCGACGAAAGCATTCCGGGCCTCGTGAGCACGATCGAGGCCCATGCGGGGCGCGGCGGGCTGCATTACGTCGATTACCTCGGGCGCGTGGTGCCCTGGTGAACGCGCCGTGGCGAAGCGGCCGCGCCGACACGATGCAAACGCTCAGCGCAGCGAGCAGTTCAGCCAGTGCGCGATGCGCACGCCGTCGAGCCGCGAGCCTTCGGGCGTCGCGCTGCCGAGCATCGTCACGATCACGGGGCGGCGGCCGTGCACCATCACGCGCATCACCATGTTGTGGCCGGACTCGTTGATGAAGCCGGTTTTTTGCACGCTGGCGCGCACCTGGCCGTAACGCACGAGGCGGTTGCTGTTCACGTACTGCAACTGGCCCAAGCCGGTCGATACGCGGTCCTGGTGATCGACGGAGTAGCGGCGGATCAGCGGATAGCCGTTGGCCGCGCGCACGAGACTCGCGAGTTCGCGCGCCGTGGAAACGTTGTGCGGCGAAAGTCCCGTGCCGTTGACGAAGCGCGTGTGCGTCATGCCGAGGCGCCGCGCCTTGGCGTTCATCGCCGCGACGAACGCCGGACGCCCGCCCGGATAGTCGCGGCTCAGCGCGGCGGCCGCGCGGTTCTCCGACGACATCAGCGCGATATGCAGCATGTTCGCGCGCGTGACGCGCGACCCCACGCCCAGCCGCGAATGCGTGAACTTGAGCGTGTCGAGGTCGGCGCGGGTGACTGCGAGGCGGCGCGCGAGCGGCGCGTGCGCGCTGTCGAGCCAGACCATGGCTGTCATCAGCTTGGAAACGGACGCGATGGGCGCCACGGCGTCGGCGTTGCGCGCGTAGAGCGGCGTGTGGGTGTTTTCGTCGACGACATACACCGCGTGCGAGAACAACTGCCGCCGCGACGCGGACGTGAAGCCGCAGCGCGCGAGCAGGCGCGGCGCGTTGGGCTGTGCATGCGCTTGCGCGGCCGGCGCGCGGTGCGCCGTTCGCGCCGTTTGAGACGTATTTGCAGCGTGCGCGGTGTGCGTGGTGGGCGCGGTGTGCCTGATGGACGTGACGGGCGCGGCGTGTGTCGTGCGAGGCGCGGGTGCCGCGTGCGCTGCATGCGCCGTATGCGGCTTATGAGCGGCATGCGTTTCGTGCTTCGTCGCATGCGTATGCGCGGGATCGTGCCGCACGCGTGCGCGCTTTCCGCGGCGCTTCGCGGTGCCGGCTCGCGCGGAAGGCGCGTCGGCGGGCGTCGAGCGATGCACGGGCCTGGCCTTGCGCGCGGTCTTTTTCTTGCGCGGCTTCTTGAGCGGCGCGTGCGGGCGCGGTTTTGCGGCGCTGGGCTGCGCGGCGGCGTGTACAGAGGCATGCGCGGCGGCGGGCGCGGCGCCGAGCGTGAATCCGGCAACGATCAGAGCGAACAGTCCGGGCAACAGGCGTGGTCGGGAAAGCGGGATCATCGGCGGGAATGGTGTAGCGAAGGTGGCGAAATAGCGGTGATGGCGCGCCCCGGCCGCGAACGCGCGCCGCACGTCGGTCAGCAGCGAAGCGGATCGCGCACCGGAAAGCGCAAGCACGAATGACGCCGCGAATGACGCCGCGAGCCGCTTGGCGAACGCCGTTAAAGAGCGATTCGAATGCGCTCGCAACGCGGTAAAAACGGCTGGGGTAGGAATAAATGGTATCAGACGGGGAAAGTCGTCAACGAGAGTTTCTTGCCGTCCGCCCGTCCGCGTTTGCGCAACGGGACGGTTTTGTGCCGCGAACGCGCCCATGAAAAACGCGGCGCGATCGCGTGCGAAGCGCCGAGCAAGCCGTCATGCGCAACCGATGCGCGAGGCAACGCGCGGCGTCCCGATTCCCGCTCGCGCACCGGCGATTTAGCGAAAGAGGACGTGCGCGCACCGGCGCCGCCCACGGTTCAGGCGGCGTTTCAATGCGCCGTCAACGGGCTTTTTGCGCGCGCCGCTGCTGGATCAGCGCTTCGATCGAGCGTGCGTCCGCGGGCGTGACGGGCGTGAACACGATCATGGTGAGCGCGTTGGAGTCGGCCACGGCGAACGCGGAATAGTCGAGCTGGATCGGCCCCGCGATCTCGTGCATGAGCCGCTTCGTGCCCGAGCCGTGGTAGCGCACCTCGCTTTCGGACCAGATGCGCATGAAGTCGGCATTGCTCGCCTGGAGTTCGGCCGTGAGCGCGGCGGCTTCGGGCGAGGGGCCCGCGCGCGCGATGTCGATGCGAAACACGGCGATGGCCCAACGCACGATCTGCTCCCAGTCGGGCAGCGCCTCGCGCACGGCCGGATCGCTGAAAAGCCGCCGCAGGATATTGCGCTGTTCGGGCGCGGCGGCTTCGTAGTCGGCGAGCACGGCGCTCGCGGCCTCGTTCCACGCCACGATGTCCCATGCGGGCGTCTTGACGATGGCCGGATGGCCAGGCTGACCGTCCAGCACGCTTTGCAGCGCGCGCGGCACCTCGAACGGCGTGCCGGTTGCCGCATTCGCCGGCGCGGGCACGAGCGGCGGCGGGCGCTGCTGGCCGAGCAGGAACAGCATCTCGCGCCCGGCCGCGTCGAGTTCGAGCGCGCGAGCGAGGCGTTCGAGCACGTCGGCGGAAGGCGGCCCGCCGCGATTCTGTTCGAGCCACGTGTACCACCCGACGCTCACATTCGCGCGCGCCGCGACTTCCTCGCGGCGCAGTCCCGGCGTGCGCCGGCGGCTCGCGCCTTCGGCGGGTGCGGGTTGCAGCCGCGAGCGGCGTTCGCGCAGGAAACTGCCGAGCGTTTCGACCGGCTCCTGAAGAAGGCTTGCTGACATGAGCGTCGATATGCCGTTTCGGTTTTCGCTTCAGGCGCCGGACCTGGCGAGTTCGACGGCGGGCTCGCAGAGAATCGGAAAATTCACCGAATTGGCGATATAGCACTGCGCATGCGCCATGTGGTGAAGCTGGAGCGCGAGGTCGCGGTCGTCGGTGGCGCGGATCGTCACGCGCGGGTGCAGCACGATCTGCGTGAACGCGGCGCGCTCGGGCGTGTCGGCCATG
Organism: Paraburkholderia sp. J41; assembly: GCF_905220235.1. Classification (NCBI taxonomy): domain Bacteria; kingdom Pseudomonadati; phylum Pseudomonadota; class Betaproteobacteria; order Burkholderiales; family Burkholderiaceae; genus Paraburkholderia; species Paraburkholderia sp. J41. The sequence goes on from NZ_CAJMZE010000004.1 coordinate 71,995, forward strand.
GTGCCTTCGGCTTCGTCGGCATAGTCGAGCACGGCGATGCCGGCGTCGGCGCACAAATGCAGATACCAGAGCTTGTGACACGCCGAAGCCGAAGCCACGAGCAGTTCCTCGGGATTCCAGCGCGCGGCGTCGCCGCGAAAGGCCGGGTCGGACGATCCGGCAATGTCGGGCTTGCCGCGCGCACGGATCAAATGGTCGCGGTCGTAGTCGCGGTATCCCGACGTGCCGCTGCCGCGATTGCCGATCCACTGCACGGTCACGCGGTAAGTGTGTTCGCCATGCGCCATGTCGATTCTCCGATGTCCAGATCGACATTATGACAGCGTGCCGCGCGGCGGTTGGCTCGCTCGCTTCCTGCCGCCGCCTTTTGCCTGCCACGACCTTGCCGCCGACTTACCGACTCGCGCGGCGTCGCGCTTCGGGAACCGCGGCGCTCAACCGCGCCAGGCGGACTGGCGAATCACGCTGCAAAAATTGCCGGCGTGGAAGTGCGGGTCCTTGTCGGCGAGCACGTCGGCCTTGACGTTGCCGAAGGTGGTGCCGGGCTTGTGCTTGATGCCGTCGTAGAAGGCCTGGATGATGTCCTCCTTGAAATGCTCGCTGCGCGGGTGCGCGCGCACCACGGCCTCGCGCTCCGCCTCGCTGTATTGCCGGTAGGTGAGGCCGAGCACGTCCATCTCCACGCCCGCCGTCACGAGCGCGATCACCGGATGCATATGCTCAGGAATGCCAGGCGTCGTGTGCAGCGCGATGGCGGTCCACACGAGGTCGATGTCGTGCTGCGCGATGCCGCGGCTGCGCAGGAAGTCTCGCGCGGCGTTCGCGCCGTCCACTTCGAAGCGTTCGCGCTCGCTGCTGTGCGCGTGCGTGAGGCCCATGTCATGAAACATGGCGCCCGCGTAAAGCAGCTCGCGGTCGAACGGGATGCCGCGCTTGTGGCCCGCGAGCGCGCCGAAGTAATAGACGCGGCTCGAATGATGGAAAAGCAGCGGCGATTCGGTGTCGCGCACGAATTCGGTGATTTCGCGCGCGAGCGTGCTGTCGGGAATCGCAACATCGGTGAGATCGAAAGTCACTGGGGTGCTCCGTCGGGTGGGAATGGCTTTCATTCTGGGCCGTGCTAGCATTGTCCTCAATCGACGCAAACCGTCGTTTTCTGCCATTTAGCGCGCGATGCGGACACCGCTTCCAGGTCAGTCCGCACGCGCTCGCCGGCGCTGATTACACTGGTTCCGCTTTTTCCCGTTCCTTCTGTTTCTTTTGTCTCGCCATGGCCCGAATCGTCGCTATTCTCGCGTTGCCCGGCGTGCAACTGCTCGACGTGAGCGGCCCGCTCGACGTGTTCGCGCAGGCCAATGCCGAAGCCGGCCGGCTCGTCTACGACCTGCGCGTGATCGCCACCCGCGCCGGACCGGTTCGCAGTTCCTCGGGCGTGCGCTTGTTGCCCGATGCCGTGGCGGGCAGCGCCGAATCCACCGGCGAGCGCATCGACACCCTGCTCGTGGCGGGCGCGCCCGACGCGGCCACGGCGCAATTGCCGCCGCGCGTGCGCGAATGGCTGCGCACGAGCGCGGCGCGCAGCCGTCGCTTCGGCTCGGTGTGTACGGGCGCGTTCGCGCTCGCGGCCAGCGGCTTGCTGAACGAGCGCCGCCTCACCACGCACTGGGCGGTCGTGGACGCGCTCGCGCAAGCCTGCCCCGGCGTGACGATCGAAGCCGATTCGCTCTACGTGCGCGACGGCAAACTGCGCACGGCCGCGGGCGTGACGGCGGGGCTCGACCTCGCGCTTTCGCTCGTGGAAGAGGACCTGGGCCGCGAACTGGCGATGCGCGTGGCGAGTCAGCTCGTGATGTTCTTCAAGCGTCCCGGCGGCCAGTTGCAGTTCAGCCGCAAGGGCGAGCCGGGGCCGGCGGGCCGCTCGGCGCTTCAGGAAGTGCAGCGCTGGGTGGCCGCGAACCCGGCGCAACGCCATCGCGTCAGCGAACTCGCGGCGCGCGTGGGTTTGAGCCCGCGCCATTTCGCGCGCCTGTTCCACTCGGAAGTGGGCGTGACGCCGGCGGCGTGGGTCGAAACGGTGCGCGTGGCGGCGGCGCGCAACCTGCTGGAAACCGCAAGCGAAGCGCCCAAGCGCGTGGCCTCGCGCTGCGGCTTCGCGAATGCCGACACGCTGCGGCGCGCGTTCATCAAGCACGTGGGCGTGACGCCCGCCGAATACCGCCGACGCTTCGCGCGCGAGAACGCGAACGCTGCGCCGGCGCGCTGAATCGCTACGATTCGTCGCGCATCATCTGCGGCGTCGTGCGCCAAAAGTTCGCCACAATCCGCCATTCGCGGCGATAATCGGCGAATTCGGTTCGATCGGCGGCGTTCGCGATGCGGCGCGCATGAACCGAAACCAGAATGTCAAGCATCGCTGGGCGACCGCGCGGGGAAGGTCCGATCGAGGCCATGCGAGTCGCCGCGAGCGCGGCCCTCACACGATCAACCTGTGCGCCGCGCCGCCAATGCGCAAACCGGCGGCCCGCGAAACGGGCGCGCGCACCAAAAAAACAATCAGCATCCACGCGACTGATCATGTATTCGATCCTGCCTGCGTTCGTGTCCGCGCAGTTCCTCGGATTCGGCGTGTACGTGTTGTTGACCGAAGGCTTCACGCGCCTCTCGGTGCCGTTCGCCCTGATGTGCGCGACCACCTTCATCTGGCAGGGCACGTGGGCGTTCCTGTTCCAGACCTCCGATCCCGAACTCGCGGGCGCGCTCGTCAAGCTCGGCTATCTGTTCATCCTGTTCCTGCCGACCACGTTCTATCACTTCGTCACGGAGGTGAGCGCGCGGCGCGGCGAACGCGTGCCGCTCATGCTCTCGTATGCGCTCAGCATCGCGCTCGCCACGCTGCTGCTCGTGAGCGACGAAGTGGTGAACGGTTACGGCACGTTCTTTTTCGGCCGCTATCCGAAGGCGGGCGCGCTGCATCCCGTACACGTCGTGCAGACGGTGCTGCTCACTGCCCGCAGCGCATGGCTGCTGATTGCCGCGCGGCGTCAGACGCATGCGCGCGACCGGCGCAGGCTGCTCGATCTCTGTCTCGTGAGCCTGTGCCTCTACGGGCTCGCGGCGAGCGATTACGCCGTCAATTACGGCGCCGCGTTCTATCCCGTGGGCGCGGTGTTCATTGCCGTCAGCCTCGGCATTCTCGCCGTCACCATCGTGCGTTTCGGCTTGATGCGGCCGTATTTGATCGCGGCCACGGTCGCGCACGAAGTCGCCACGCCGCTCGCCGCCATCGGCATGCATGCGGAGGAAATCGGCAACGTGCTGCCCGAACTCATGCGCGGCTATCAACTGGCCGTGCAGCACCAGCTTTGCGTGGACGGCCTGTATCCGGGCCAGTCCGAGCGGCTTTCCACGCTTGCCACGTCGATCCGGCGGCAGGTCGACAGCACCAGCACGGTCGTGGAAATGTCGCTGGCCTCGTTCACGCTCGACCGGCTCGACAGGCGCAGCTTCGAGAACTATCCGGTGCGCTCGTGGGTGAATGCGGCGCTCGAGCGCTTTCCGTTCCGCCCCGGCGAGCGCGAACGCGTACACGTCGCGCCCATCGACGCGCGGCTGTGTTTTTCGGGCTCGGATTCGCTCGTGGTGTTCGTGCTGTTCAATCTGCTCAAGAACGCGCTGTTCTCGCTCGAATCCGCGCGCAAGAACGCGGCGAAGGGGCGCGTCGATATCGGCGCGACCAGCGAGAACGGCTATTGCGTGCTGCGTTTCAGCGACAACGGCCCGGGCATTCACGCCGATATCCTGCCGCGTATTTTCGACCCGTTCTATTCGACGAAATCGCATGGGCGCGGCGCGGGCATGGGCCTCACGTTTTGCCGCCGCGTGGCCGAGGCGCTGGGCGGCACCATTGCGTGCGAATCGGCGCCCGGCGTGCGAACCACTTTCACGATTCGCCTGCCCGAGCCGGGTTCGAGCGCCGACCGCGCCTTGCACGAAGCGCCGGCGAAGCCCCGCCGCTGGTCGACGGGGCAGGACTACGCAGGCTGAGCGCGACGTGTGCCGGGCATGCCCGTCATGCCCGGCACGCCGAAGCGCGGGCGGCGCCGCAGACCCGCGCCGGCCGGCTTAGTTGGAACCCGACGGCAGGATCAGCTCATATTCCTTCACGCGTTCGATGATGCCGGGCGGAAAGCGTCGAATTCGCTTGTCGGTGCCCGCGAACAGAATCTGCTGATAGCCGAGCGAGACGGGCCGCCCGTCCACGCAAAAACGGAACACGAGATATGCCGAGCACTGGCGCACCTGCAACGTGTTGAGGTAGCAATCCACGCGCTGGAACGGAAAGGTCTCCTGCACATATTCCTGATGCGCGCGCTTCGTGACGAACACGCCGCCCGCCGCGAGCAGGTTGTTGTGAATGCATTCGTGAAACCAGCGCTCGCGGCAAATGCCTTGCCATTCGAAATACCGCGCGAAATACGTATTCATGAAGGCATTCGAGTCTTTCAAATAAATGTCGATGACGTGGTGAAACGTCTTGCTCGGCGTGGCTTCCATGATTTCGTCGGAGAATCCGGCGGTGCCACGGGAGAGGACGGCGGGAATGGATTCGCGTGCGTACATCAGATGACTCCAAAGTGAGGCTGCGTGCGGCAGCCGCGCATGTCGTCCGTAAAAAAGAGGACATGTCTGCATTCTCTTCGCGTTCCCCGCCGCCCAATACCGCGTACCCCACATAGGGGCGCCTCAATATGCGCCGCAAATACGATAACGTTTGCGCGCGCGGAAAAATGCAATCGACATGGCTTCGAAGTTGCTGCGGATCGCGTTCAAGCCGCATAATCGAAGGGTTTTCGCGAGCGCGGCGCGATCCGGGGCCAGGTGCGCGGCTTGATCGATGTCGATTCGTGGCGCTCGTGGCGCTCATGGCGCCATCCGGTCGCCGCGAATGAGTGACCTTTGCCGATGCCCGTCCGAACGGGACATTCCAGGCGCGTAAAATTTCACGAAGCCGCCGGCGGTCCGCCGGCGCGCGGCGCGCTTACCGAGACATTTATGAGTTCCATCGTCAGACAGCCGGTCTTTCATCCCGTCTCCGTCGTGTTCCTCGACGACAGCCCGGATTTTCTCTACGCGCTGCGCGGGCTGTTTCCCGGCGTGGGCACCGACCGCTATTTCACCCAGGCCGCCGAAGCGCTGGCGTACGTGCGCTCGCACGAGGAGCGCCAGCGCGCGCACAACCCGGCCGCGGGCGAGGCGTGGTCGGAGTTCGAGAAGAAGGGCGGCAACGCGCTGGGCCAGGACGTCATGACCGACACGGCGCGCTTCAATGACATCGCCGCGATCGTCGTGGATTACGAAATGCCGGAAATGAACGGCATCGAATTTCTCTCGGCCGTCAAAGACGTTGCGTGCGCACGCATCCTGCTCACGGCCACGGCGAACGAATCGCACGCGGTGGAGGCGTTCAACGCCGGTCTGATCGACTTTTACGTGAAGAAGTCCGACCCCGGCATGCCGCGCAAGCTGAGCGGCGCCATCGCCGACGCCAAACGCAAGTTCTGCGCGCGGCGCGGCCATATCGGCGTGCACGGCGTGGGCGCCGTCTACACGAACCGGCACGTGGCCGAGGCGCTGCACGAACTCGCGCAGCGTGAGCGCCTTGTCGAATATTACTGGCGGCCGGAACAGAACGCCGTGCTCACCTTCGACGCGCAGGGCAATGCGGGCGTGTTCCTCGCATGGGACCGCCACGACTGGGCCGCGCAATGCGACGTGGTGACCGACGAGGGCGGCCCCGCCGCGTTGCGCGAGGAAATGGCCGCGCGCCGCATCATGCCGGTGTACTGGCCGAACGAGGCGTACCGGCCCGGCATGTCGCGCGTGGAATTCGCCACGCCGCAGCCCGTGCCGGGGCTGGAAGGCGCGCACACGAGCTGGACGCGTATCGGCGACGCGGGGCTGCGGCCGGGCCTCGTCACGTTCGCGGACTGGCAGGCGGCGCAAGGCGCGAATGCGTTGTCGGACGATACGGCTTGAGCCGTTTCGCCAAACGGGCGGCGGCCCGTTCGAAAGCGCGGCCGTGCCCGCGTATTGCCTTTGCGCGGCCGGTTTCGCGTTTGGCGTCGTCAAAGGACGGGCGCGGCGGGTGGACCAGGCCGCTTCGCGATGCTGTCATTGCCGATGTGTTAGCGTGTTTGCCAGATAACGACGCTCATGCAACGGACCCACGATGCAGACCACGGCACTCTCCGACTGGCAACAGTTCATGGACCTCACGACGCGCCTCGACGGCTGGGCGTTTCGGGGTCAGCAAAACGCGCAATGGCATCTGGAAAGCTCGCTCACGCGCTACATGCGCGATTATGTGGGCGACCGGCTTCAGTGGCGCGCGCGCGAAGAACGCGCGATTCGCGTGTTTCGCCGCAAGGCGCACAACTTTCTCGCTCATCCCGATCTGCTCAAGGACGACTTGCGCTGCCTCGCGCTGATGCAGCACCACGGCGCACCCACGCGCTTGCTCGATTTCACGAAAAGCCCCTTCGTCGCGGCGTTTTTCGCTCTGGAACGCGCGACCGGCGACGCGGCCGTCTACGCGCTCAACACGCCCGCGCTCTGGAATAGCCGCGCCTTGCCGCGCGTGAATCCTTCGCTCACGCGCGACGTGATCGACCCGCGCGTGCGCGACAACTTCGAACATTATTTCTTTAGCAATACGAACGAAATTCTGTGGTCCGGCGAGCCGACGGAAATGGACGACCGGCTGGTGGCGCAGTCGGGCACGTTCGTGGTGCCCGGCGTGATCGACAAACCGCTCGGCGCGATTCTGGACGGCTACGAAAGCGACGAGGAACTGCTGCACAAGATCGTGCTGCCCGAGCGCATTCGCATGGACGCGATGAAGTGGCTTTACCGCATGAACATCACGAATGCGTCGCTGTTTCCGGGGCTGGACGGCCTTGCGCGCTCGATTGCGGTGGAACTGGAGATCGTCTGGTCGGGCATGGCGACGTCGAGCTAAGCGCGTGTTGCCGTGGCCGGCTTCACGGGGATTCGGGGCGCGGCAGGTTCAACCCCGGCGCGAGCCGGGTGGCCTTGAATTCGACCACCTCGTATTTCGCCACGCCCTGCTGCGCGAACGGATCGGCGGCCAGCAAGGCGTCGAGCGTATCGCGCGCCATATGCGAGGCGACGATCACGCCGCCGTCGCGCGGCAGCTTCGGTCCCGCCGCGACGAAATTGCCCGCCGCGAACTGTTCGTCCAGATACGCGCGATGCGCGGGCAAAGCGTCGTCGATGCGTTCGAGCGGGGCGGTGTAGATAAGCGAAACGATGTACATGGCGGGAAGCGGCAATGAGCAAGAGGTGAAAGCGGGTATCGTAACTCGAACTGGGTCCAACGTGCGCTCAAGCCCTGACGAGCGCCGCGTGCTGCAAGAGCATGATGGTCTTGCCGTCGACGATCTCGCCGCGCTCGATCATGCGCAGCGCCTCGCTCAAATGCACTTCGATCGTTTCGAGGTCCTCACCTTCTTCCGCCACGCCGCCGCCCGCGCCGGGGCGCTCGGCCGGATCGTATTCGCCCAGATAGAAGTAGAGCTTTTCCGTGACCGAGCCGGGACTCATGTACGCCTCGAACACCTTGCGCAGATTGCGCACGCGATAGCCCGTTTCCTCTTCCACCTCCGCGCGTATGCGTGCGTCGGGCGCGGCGTTGTCGAGCAGGCCCGCGGGCGCTTCGAGCATCATGCCGTCGTGGCCGTTGACGAACGCGGGCATGCGAAATTGCCGCGTGAGCACGACGTTGCCGCTCAGCGGGTCCAGCAGCAAAATGGTCGCGCCGTTGCCGCGATCGTAGGCCTCGCGGCTCTGGCGTTGCCAGGTGCCGTCGCTGCGGCAATAATCGAAAGTGATCTTCTTGAGCACATACCAGTCGTCAGACAGCACGGTGGTGTCGATCATTCGCACACGGTCTTTCGTAGCGGTCATGGCACACGTCGTCGGGTCAGTGTCGAGGATTCATGGTAACGTGCAGTTTCGTGCAAAATCAAGAAAATTCGTGCAACGGCCGCACGCCTTCGTGCGCCGGCATATGCGCTTCAGGAACCCAATGCTGACCGATCAACGAAAGAAAGCGATTCTCCAGGCGCTCAAGCACGACGGCCAGGTGCTCGCCGGCGAGCTGAGCGTGAAATTCGGCGTATCCGAAGACACCGTGCGGCGCGACCTGCGCGAACTTGCCGCCGAGGGTCTGCTGCAACGCGTGCATGGCGGCGCGCTGCCCGCTTCGCCCGCGGTGGCGCCCATCGCGCAGCGGCGCGGCATGGAAGTGGCGGCCAAGCGCCGGATCGCGCAACGCGCGGCCGCGATGATCGAGCCGGGGCAAGTGGTGATCGTCGATGGCGGAACGACTTCGGCGCTGCTGGTCGAATGCCTGCCCGAGACGCTCGCGGCCACCGTCGTCACGCACAGCCCGGCCATTGCGGTTGCGCTCGCGGAGCACGCGACGATCGAAGTCGTGCTGATCGGCGGGAAGCTTTACAAGCATTCGGTGGTCACGGTGGGCGCGGCGGCCGTGGAGGCCATCGCGCACCTACACGCGGACCTGTACTTCATGGGCGTGACCGGCGTGCATGCGCAGGCGGGGCTGAGCACGGGCGACTTCGAGGAGTCCTACGTGAAGCGCGCGCTCGCGGCGCGCGCGGCGGAAACGGTCGTGCTCGCTTCCTCCGCGAAGCTCAACGCGGCTTCGCCTTATCGCATCGGGCCTATCGGCATGGCGCAGACCATCGTGGTCGAACGCGCCACGGAGGCAAAGCGCATCAAGCCGATCGAGGCTGCGGGCGTGACGGTAATACGCGCGTAATACGCACGTAAGCCGCGCCCCGATTGCGGTGCGATTGCCGCGAATTGCCAGTGAAATCCAGGCCGGATCGCGGTGCAAAAGGCGCTTCGTCCGCCGTGATGCGCCTGTGCCTGAAAAGCCCGATTCGATTCCCTTCATAGTCCATCTAAAAAAGTTATCGACTCGTTTCGGCCCGGGTTTTTCGTCCATACTTTGACGCTGGTAACGGTATGCGGCTGGTTCGGAGGAGACGCCATCCATCAGCCCGTCAACGCGCGGCGCGGCAATGCGCAATTGCATGCGCCAATTGCATGCGCCATAAGAGGAAAGCATGATCATCGACATTCACGGTCACTATACGACCGCTCCCAAGGCGCTGGAAAACTGGCGCAATCGCCAGATCGCGGCCATCGGCAATGCGGCGGAAATGCCGAAAGTTTCCGAGCTGCAAATCAGCGACGACGAACTGCGCGAGTCGATCGAGCAGAACCAGCTTCGCCTGATGCGCGAGCGCGGTCTCGATCTCACCGTGTTCAGCCCGCGCGCGAGTTTCATGGCGCACCATATCGGCGACTTCAACGTTTCGAGCACGTGGGCCGCGATCTGCAACGAGTTGTGCTACCGCGTGAGCCAACTGTTTCCCGATCACTTCGTTCCGGCCGCCATGCTGCCGCAAAGCCCGGGCGTGGAAGCGGCCACCTGCATTCCCGAACTCGTGAAGTGCGTGGAGCAATACGGCAATGTCGCGATCAACCTGAATCCCGATCCCTCGGGCGGCCACTGGACGAGCCCGCCGCTCTCCGACCGCTACTGGTATCCGATCTACGAAAAGATGGTCGAATACGACATTCCGGCGATGGTTCACGTGAGCACGAGCTGCAACGCGTGCTTCCACACCACGGGCGCGCATTATCTGAACGCCGACACGACCGCGTTCATGCAATGCCTGACCTCGGACCTGTTCCGCGACTTCCCCACGCTCAAGTTCGTGATTCCGCACGGCGGCGGCGCGGTGCCGTATCACTGGGGCCGCTTCCGCGGTCTCGCGCAAGAGCTGAAAAAGCCCTTGCTGAAGGATCATTTGCTCAACAACATCTTCTTCGACACCTGCGTGTATCACCAGCCGGGCATCGACTTGCTCACGCGCGTGATTCCCGTCGACAACATCTTGTTCGCGAGCGAGATGATCGGCGCGGTGCGCGGCGTGGACCCCGAAACGGGCCACTATTTCGACGATACCAAGCGCTACGTGGAGGCCGCGAGCATCGATCCCGAACAGCGCTACAAGATTTACGAAGGCAACGCGCGGCGCGTGTATCCGCGCCTCGACGCGGCACTCAAGGCAAAAGGACGCTGATCATGTACGAACTCGGAGTGGTGTATCGCAACATCGTGCGCGCGGATTCGCGCGTGGCCGAACAACTGGGCGCGCTCGGCAGCGCGACGGTTCACGAGGCAATGGGCCGCGTGGGCCTCATGAAGCCGTATATGCGGCCGATTTATGCGGGCGCGCAGGCATCGGGCACGGCCGTGACGGTGCTGTTGCATCCCGGCGACAACTGGATGCTGCACGTAGCCGCCGAACAGATTCAACCGGGCGACGTGGTGGTGGCCGCCATCACCGCCGACTGCACCGACGGTTATTTCGGCGATCTGCTCGCGACCAGCTTCAAGGCGCGCGGCGCGCGTGCGCTCGTCATCGACGGTGGCGTGCGCGACGTGAGCGTGTTGCAGGACATGGGCTTTCCGGTGTGGAGCAAGGCCATTTCGTCGAAGGGCACGATCAAGGCGACGCTCGGCTCGGTGAACGTTCCCGTGGTGTGCGCGGGCGCGCTCGTGAATCCGGGCGACGTAGTGGTGGCCGACGGTGACGGCGTGGCGATCGTGCCGGCGGCCAGGGCGGCCGATACCCTGGAGAAGGCCAGCGCGCGCGAGTCGCTCGAAGCGGAAAAGCGCGCGAAGCTGGCGTCGGGCGTGCTGGGCCTCGACATGTACAAGATGCGCGAGCCGCTGGAAAAGCTCGGGCTTCGTTATATCGACTGAGGCGCTCGGCGCAGCGTCACGGCAATCGCGCAAAATCGAAGGCCCGGTCTCTCGCGAGACACGGGCCTTTGTGTTTTCAACACCAGACCACGCGATCGTAGGCCACGGTGCGCCGATAAACGTTCTTGCCGCGCCAGCTCGAAAATTCCATATACGCGCATTCCAGTACCAGAATCCAGTTCGTAATCCTCATTACCGTCCCTATCGCGTGTTCGCTCTTGATCCGTGCGGTTCGTGTCCGGTCGTCAGGCGGTATTGCGCTCCGCCTTGCGTTCGACTGCTGAACCGGTCAACTTCGCGCAGTCTATGGCGAAGTTTACGGTGCGCGCGGCGGCCTCAATCGAGTGAGCAGAACCCCGTAAGGCATCCAGTTCGGCCCTTGACCTCGAACAGCAGGCCGAGCGAAAGAAACGTGGCCCCAGGCGCGTGCCGGGCGCCTGGGGCCACGCGTGTTGTTGCCGGCATCAATGCAGATCGTCGCGCGCGGGCGTGACCGGTTCGACGGCGGCCCAATACGGCTCCGCGCCGTAATACTCGTGCAGCGTGCTGCCCCAGCGCGCGTCGGCCATGGCGGGCCAGCAGTCCTTGTCGAATCCGGGCGCCTCCTTCACGCGCTCCGACGACACATTGAGCAGGAAGCACTTGCGGCTCGTGTCCAGCACGAGCGCGTTCCAGGGAATGGCGAGCAACTTGTCGCCAATGCCGAGAAAGCCGCCCGTCGAAAGCACGGCGTAGGCAACACGGCCGCTTTGCACGTCGAGCATGATGTCCTTGATCTTGCCGACTTCCTGGCCGTCCGAACTAATCACGCGATCGCTGTCGAGCGTGCTGGCCGCCATCACGTTGGGTCCGGGACCGGCGGCGCTCACGGGGCCCTTGCCGATAATGCGCGCGCCGTGACTGGCCGACGTGGGCATCGGAGGAGGAGTGAAGGTAGGCATGATGGTCTCCTGGTGAGCTAGGGTAAGAGCGAAGCGCGGCGGGCGATGTCGCGGCGGCGTTGCGATGCCCGCTGCTTTGCACCAAAGTGATGCGCAAGCCGCGTGCCGTAGACGTGCGTGCGGACGGCAAGCCGGAGGCGGCGATGAAAGAAGCTGCGAAGGATTTGCCAGCGCCGCGCTTTTTCCGCGCGGGCGACGCGCAAAGGGACAAATCGCGCGCCGGGTTTTCGAGGCCGACGGGACGGCCTTGCGTGCCTGGCCTGGCGTCGGGCGCGGATTGCTCGGCACGAACATGCACGAGTCGTTTGCGAATGTCGTGGATTTGGCCGATTGATTCGGATAACGAAGCATATTGGCAAGCGGCGCCGGCATGTTTCGGTGTCCGTGCGTCGCTACAGGCGGCGCGTGCGCGACAACGCCGCAAGACGGCGCGCCCCGTAATGTCGCGAGGTGGCGGGGCGAGGAGCGGGCGCGGGCCTCGGCGGCGGCAAGCGGCGGCCGCGCGGCGCGGCGCTCGTGCGGGTGCCGGCGTCGCGCGCGGCCGTGGCGGTGCGATGCGCGATCAATCGCAGGGTTCGCGCAAGTGATCTCATGTGATTATCGAAGGCAGGTGAGCGTTGCCCGTTTTACGGCGGCGTCCGCGCATTGCTGAAGCCGAGCGCACGGTTTTTTTAGAGGCGAGAGCGCGCGGGCAGCGAGTCGCACGCGATCGACTTCGGCAAATCATCGGGATACCGAATTAACCGGAACATGAGTCGAGCCCGCCGCAATCGCGCCTAACCGTCCAGAAAACCGCAGGCAAGCCGCGAGAAACCGCGCGCGGGCGCAATGGCGCGCCAGGCGCTCGCGAACCGAGCGCCGCGCGCCGTCGCGCGACTGTGGAACGACCGTGCGCTTCGTTCGTGCGCGCTGCGGCCGATGCGCGCAGCGACCCCGGGACACGCGCGCGCCTCAGGTTTTGACCCGCATTGCCGTTAACCACTGAGGCGCGTCAGTGCGAAAGCGAGCTTGCATCGCGCCCAGTAAGCGCTTTGCAACCGATTCCGATCCGGCGACCCTGGCGAGACCACACGCAATGATCACTGCTCCGCTGCCTCTCGACGAGGACGCACGTCTGCGCGCGCTGCGACAGCTCGACATCCTCGACACCGGGCCGGAGGAGGCCTTCGACCGCATCGCGCGGCTCGCGGCCTTCGCGTTCGGCGTGCCGGTCGTGCTGATTTCGCTCGTCGACGAAAAACGCCAGTGGTTCAAGTCGCATCACGGCATCGCCGCATGCGAAACGCCGCGCAGCGTGTCGTTCTGCGCGCACGCGGTGCTCAGCAAGCGCATGCTGGTGGTGGAAAACGCGCTGGACGACAAGCGCTTCGCCGACAATCCGCTCGTGACGGGCGCGCCGCATATCCGCTTCTACGCGGGTTCGCCGCTGCGTCTCGCCGAAGGTCAGGTGGTGGGCACGCTGTGCCTGATCGACACCGCGCCGCGCACGTTCTCCGACACGCAGGCGGCCATGCTGGCCGAATTCGCGCAACTCGTGGAGCGCGAACTCGAAACGCGCCGCCAGCTTTTGCGCTCGCGCTCCGAACACGAGCGCGACCGCCGCTCGCTCGCGATCAGCGAGGCGCGCTTTCGCACCGTGTTCGAACTGACGCCGATCGGCAAGGCCGTGGTCGATCTCGACGGCCGCTTTCTCGACGTGAATCGCAAGTTCACGGAAATCGTCGGCTATGACGAAGCGGCGCTGCGGCAGCGCACGTTCGCCTCGGTTACGCATCCCGCCGACGTGGCCGGCGACGTGGCGCTCGCGGCGGAACTGCTCGCGGGCCGCCAGGCCACTTACACGATGGAAAAGCGTTATCTGCGGCCGGACGGCACGCCGGTTTGGGTGAGTCTCGCCGTTTCGCTCGTGCGCGACGTGACCGGTGCGCCGCTGCATTTCATCGCGGCGGTGCAGGACATCAGCAGCCGCAGGAAAAGCGAGGAGGCGCTGCGCAACTATCACGTCGAACTCGAGGAGCGCGTGCGCGAGCGCACGGCGGAACTGCGCCGCAGCCACGACGCGATGCAGACCATCACCGACAATCTGCCCGCGCTGATCGCCGTGGTGGACACCGACCTGCGCTATCAGTTCAACAACGCAACGTTTCGCCGCGTGTTTGCCGCCGATCCCGAGCGGCTGCGCGGCCGCGGCCTGCGCGAAACGCTCGGCGCCGAAACTTTCGAGTCGCTTCGGCCGTTCTTCGCGCGCGCGCTCGCGGGCGAACGCGTGACCTGCGAGAACGTGCGCTATGCGTCCGATCCCGAGCGCGTCTGGTGCGCGACCTATATTCCCGCGAAGCGCGAGGGCAAGGTCACGGGTTTCTACGTGATGTCGCACGACGTGACCGAGCAGCGCCGCACCGAACAGCGCCTGCGCGAAAGCGCGCTGCTCGACCCGCTCACGGGCCTCGCGAACCGGCGCGCGTTGCAGGAAACGCTCGGCACGCTGCGCGCGGGCAGCAAGCAGTACGCGCTGTTCTTCATCGACATGGACGGCTTCAAGGCCATCAACGACCGCTATGGCCACGACACCGGCGACGCCTTGCTGCGCGAAGTGGCGCGGCGGCTGGCCGCCACGGTGCGCGCCAACGACATGGTTTGCCGGCTGGGCGGCGACGAATTCGTGGTGGCGAGCCGCGGCGTGGACGACGCGCGCACGGCCGAGCGCATCGCGGCGGCGATCTGCCAGGCGGTGTCCAGGCCGCTCTCGATGGGCGGCCGCCTGATCGAAATGAGCGCGAGCGTGGGCGTCGTGCTCACGGGCCTGCGCGGCGCGGCCGGCGTGAGCGCCGCGAGCCTGGCCGCGCAAGCCGAAGGGCGCGCGCTCGCCGACGATCCGCTTGGTCTCGCCGATGCCGCCATGTACGAGGCCAAGCGCGCGGGACGCAACACGTGGCGCGTCGCGCCGCGCGCGCACATGCTCGCGGCGATGGACGCCTGAGCGTTGCGCCGGCTTCTCGTACCGGAAGGCGGCGCGTGGGGAATGCGCGCCGTTTTTTCGTGCGTCGGCTGGGTTACGCGCTTGTTTCCCTTCTGTATTCCCGCTTGATTCCTGCTTGACTCCCCTTGCTCCCGCTTCCCTTTGATTGCGCGCACAACATTCCAGAGGCATGCCAGGCACGCAACGTGCTGCCCTTTTACGGAGGCCGGTTTCCCCGGCCGTCTGCTTTTCTGTTCCGCTTTGCTGTCACTTCGAACTATGCGCCGCCGTCAAATAATCTGGCCGTGCGAGGGGCGGGGGCGACCCCACGCACGAACAAACCGCGTATTGTTCATGTCTGGCGACGGCTCGGGCGGGGCGCGAACGCAATCGACGGGAACCATCCCGCGCGCAACGAAGCCTGAGACGAAGAGAGCGCGGCGGCGCCGGCAACGGTCCCGTGAAAGGACCGCCGCGCGCTGCCTGTCGCACTGCCTGTCGCGCACTTGTCGCGCACTTGTCGTTTTGTTCCTCGGTTTACCCGGATCGCCCGTGACCAATTCATTGCCTGCCGCTTCATCGTTTGCTTCTACTGGCGACGCCCCGCATGCGCCTTCCGCGCCTGATGTGCTGGCCGCCTTGCGCGCCGCGACCGGCACGCGCCACGACGCCGTGGAGGGCGCGATGCCGCTTGCGGCCGAGTCGACGCTCGGCGCGTATCGGCGGCATCTGCTGCTGATTCGCGCGTGGCTCGCGCCATTCGAGCACGCGTTTGCCGAGTTCGACGACGGCCCGCAGGACGAAGCGCACGTTCGGCATTTTCCGAACTTCGCGCGCGTGGCGCGCCTGCCGCTCATCGAGCGCGATCTCGCGCATCCCACCCTGCGCGCTTTTCATGACCCTGTTGCCACCGGTTTCGCGCCGGCCGCGCCCGCGCTGCAAACCGACGCCGCGTGGCGCTGGGGCGCGTGTTATGTGATCGAAGGCTCGCAGCTCGGCGGCGCCGTGCTGCTGCGCCGCTTGCGCGAGCCGCTCGCGCCGCACCCGCTGCACTACCTGGGCGGCGAGGGCGCGGGGCCGGGGCCGCGCTGGCACGCGTTCGTCGCGGCGCTGCGCGCTGCCGTGCGCACGCCGCACGAGGTGGAACGCGCGTGCGCGGGCGCGTGCGACGCGTTCGATCGGCTGATCGCGGTGTTGAGTGCGCCGGACGCCCCGTCGAACGCCCCGTCGAACGCCATGCCGCCTGCGATGCCGGGCGCCGATCCGGCCGCGCGCGGCGTGCCCGACGAGCACGCCGCGTGAGCGAAGGGCGCCGCATGTCCAAGTCGATTTCCCGGGAGATGTCCGGGTCGACGTCGGATTCCGCCGCCACTGTCGCCGCCCAGCGGGCTGCGGCCGACCCGGCCGGGCTGTTCGACGCGCTGCCCGACGCGTGGCTCGTGCTCGACGCCGAAGCGAACGTGGTCGCCGTGAACCGCGCCTATCTGGCCCTCGTGGCGTCGGAGCGCGGCGAACTCGTCGGCCGGTCGGTCTACGAGATCAATCAGGTCGGCTCGGCTAGCCAGCGCAACGAGCGGCGCCGCTGGCTCGACGGCATGCTCGAAGGCATCGGCGCGGGCGAGCAGCGGCTGTCGCCCGTGATCCGCTACGACATCGCGCGCGACGGGAGCGGGCCGCCCGCGCCGCGCTACTGGCAGGCCAGCGTCACCGCCATGCGCACGGCGCGCGGCGAGCCGCTCATCGGCCTGTGCGTACACGACGTCACGCAGCGCCGCGAAGACGAGGCGCGCGGGCAGCGCGAGCGCGCCAAGCTGCGTTCGCAGGCGCGCTTGCGCCAGGTGCTGGTCGAAGAGGCCAACGAACAGTTGCGTCAGCAGCACGAACAGCTTCAGCATGCGCTCACGTTCGCGAGCGTCGGCGCGTGGGAGCTGGAACCGCATACACGCGAATTCATCTGCAACGACCAGTTCAAGACGCTGCTCGGCTTGCCCGCGGCGGCCACCATCACCGAAGGGCGCTTGTTCGACGAGCTGATCGACGTGGAGTATCGCGAGCGCGTGCGCGCCGCGTTCGAGGACGCGCGCGGCGCCGACACGCCTATCGAAGTCGATTTCCGCATCACCTGGCCCAATCGCCAGCGGCGCTGGATTCTGCTGCGCGCCACGCGCGTGCGCACCGGCGAGACAGGCGGCGCTCACGAGACGAACGGCGAGCCCACGGATGCCGACGACGACGCCTTGCCCATCATCGGCCTCGCGCTCGATATCTCCATGCGCAAGGAGTCCGAACTCGAGCATCAGGCCAACGCCGAAGCCGAACGCCGCGCGCGCGAACGCAGCGAAGAGGCCACGCGCGCGATGGATCACTTCGTCGCGGCGGTGAGCCACGAGTTGCGCTCGCCGCTCGGCGCCATTCAGTCGTGGGCGACGCTGTTGCAGCGTTCCGGCGACCTCGCGCACATGGCGCGCGCGGGCACGGTGATCGAGCGCAACGCGCGCCAGCTCGCGCTGATGGTGGACGATCTGCTCGACAGCGGCGCGATCGCCACCGGCAAACTGTCGATCGAACTCGCGCCCGTGGACCTGGGCGCGCTGGCGGGCAATATCGCCGAAGACATGCGCATGCGCATCGAGGAAAAGGGCGTGCGCCTCGTGGCCGACGACCTGAACTCGTGCATCGTCATGGCCGACGAAAAACGGCTGCGTCAGGTGATCTGGAATCTGCTGACGAACGCGCTCAAGTTCTGCGAACGAGGCATGATCGAAGTGAGCGTGCGCGTGGCGGGCGAACACGCCGAATTGCTGGTGCGCGACACGGGCCGCGGCATTGCGCCCGACGTGCTCGAACGCATTTTCGAGCGCTTTTACCAGGCGAGCGACGACGGCCTGAACCCGCGCGCGGCGGGTCTTGGGCTCGGGCTATGGCTCGCGCGCAGCATCGTGCGGCTGCACGGCGGCACGATTCGCGCGCAAAGCGCGGGCAAGGGGCAGGGCGCGACGTTCAGGGTGCAACTGCCGCGCTATCGTTGAAATGCTTGCTGAAATGCTGCGACGAAGTGCTGCGACGAAAAGTGCTGCGACGAAAATGCCGCGCAATGAAGTGCCGCGCAAGGGTCGCGCGTCGTGGCGGCGTTCGCCGGATTTTCACCGGTAAGGCGGCGGCGGTTCGTTGAGCACGGCCCAGAACACGCCGAGATCGTTGATCGCGTCCATGAAGTCGTCGAATTCCACCGGCTTGACCACGTAGGCGTTCACGCCCAGGTCGTAGCTGCGCAGCAGATCTTTCTCTTCGCGCGACGAGGTGAGCATCACGACCGGAATGCGCTTGAGCGCATCGCTTTCGCGCACGGCCTTGAGCACCTCGTGGCCGTCGATCTTCGGCAGCTTCTTGTCGAGCAGGATCACCGCCGGGTTTTCGGCCGGACGCTCCGACCACTGGCCCTCACGGCGCAGATAATCGAGCGCTTCGGCGCCGTCGCGCAGCGACACCACCGGATTCGCGAGCCGCGCTTTTTCGAGCGCGATCAGCGTAAGCTCGATGTCGTTGGGATTGTCTTCGACCAGCAAGATAGGTCTGAGCACGGCGATTCCTTCCTCCACTTACTTCCAGTCTGTCATTCGGATTTGCGCACGTTTCTGAACGGCTGCGCTTCCGGCGATACCGAGGCGAGCCGCGCGACGGCCGCGGCGGCGGTTTCGCCCGGCTGCGCGGGCGGCGCTTCCAGCGAGCGCGGAATCGTGAACGAGACGGTCGTGCCCGCGTCGAGCGCGCCTTCGGCCCATACGCGGCCGCCGTGACGCTCGACGATGCGCTTGACCGACGCAAGCCCGATGCCCGTGCCCTCGAATTCCTCAAAACGGTGCAGCCGCTGGAATACGCCAAACAGCTTGCCGACGTAGCGCCCGTCGAAACCGACGCCATTGTCGCGCACATAGACGATGTCGTGGTCGGCGAGATCGCCTTCGCCCGCGCGGCAGCCAACCTCGATTATCGCAGGGTCGGCGGCATCGGCATGATTACGCGTGAATTTCACGGCGTTGTCGATCAGATTGCGCAGGACGACGTGCAGCAGCACGGGGTCGGCGGTCAACGTGCAGAGCGCGCCCACGCGCCAGTCGATGTGCCGCTCGGGCGCGTCGCGCTGCTGGTCGGCGACCAGTTCGCTCACGAGGCGTTTCAGGTCGATGCGCTGCTTGTGAAGCGCCGCGCGGCCCATCTGCGAAAAAGCCAGCAAATCGTCCACGAGCTTGCCGCCGAAGCGCGCCGACGAAGCGATGCGCTCGACGAAATGGCGCCCGCGCGTGGAGAGATTGGGCGCGTCGGTCTGTGCGAGCAGATCGGCGAAGCCGGCAATATGCCGCAGCGGCGCGCGCAGATCGTGCGAGACGGTGTACGAAAAGCCTTCGAGTTCCTCGTTCGCGCGGCCCAGTTCGAGCGCGAGCTGCGCGAGTTCCTCGGCGCGGCGCAGCACGATGTCGAGCAGCGCGGCGCGAAATTCCATGGCGATTTCCAGTTCGGCGGGGCGCCACGGCAGCGAGCGCTCGCGCACGACTTCGGTCCACACGTCGAAGCTCGCGCGCGGCGAGAGCGAAGCGGCGAGCGACGCGAGCTTTTCGCGCGGGTTGCCCGCCCACTCTAGCGCGCGCACGACTTCGGGCCGGAACCAGATCACGTAATTGCGAAACAGCTTCGAGATGGAGACGGCGAGCATGCCCGCCGCGTCCTGATTGAAGCGCTCGCCGGTTTCCTGCGCGAGCGCTTCGGTCGCGTGGATTTCGCCGCGTTGCGCGTCGAGCCAGGTGAGCAGCGTTTCGAGCTGCGCGGGCTCGGGCGTCGTGCCCACGGTGACGATGCGTCCGTCGAACACGATGGCCGCGCCGCCCGCATCGGCGAGACCGAGCAGGTCGTGCGCTTCGTCGGTGAGCGCGCTCACGAAGTGATCGCTGTTGGCCATGGCCGCGAGCAGGCGCGACAGGCGGCGGCGCAGTTCCAGCCGGTATTCGGCTTCGGCGCGGTCCTCGCGCGCCTCGATCTGCAACGAGAGCATCTGCGCGATGTGCTCGCACGCGGCGCGCACTTCGAACGCGGGCAGCCGCGCCGTGGCGTGGTGGCACGAGATGAGGCCCCAGAGTTTGCCGCGCACCACGATCGACATCGACATGGACGACCAGGTGCCCATGTTCTTCATGTATTGCACGTGTACGGGCGAAACGCTGCGCAGCGAGGCCCACGTGAGGTCGGTCGGGCGGCCCGTGGCGGGGTGCAGCGGCGGCACGAGCGGCACGGCCGCGTAGTCGGCGTCGGCGATCAGACGGATGCGGTTTTGCAGATAGAGCGCGCGCGCCTGCGCCGGAATGTCGCTCGCGGGAAAGTGCTGGTGGAGATACGAGTGATAGCCTTCGTCCACGGCTTCGGCAATCACGCGGCCGTTGCCCGCCGCGTCGAAGTTGTAGACGAGCGTGCGGCCGTAGCCGGTGATGCGCCTGATTTCGTTCGCGGCGAGGCGTGCGAGGTCTTCCACGCTTTCGCTCTCCTGCAAGCCGCGCAAAAACGTGCGCACGAGCGGATAAAGCGAGGAAAACACGTCGGCCGCACCCAGCGCCGGTTCGAGTTCGACGATGGCGACGCCTTCGAAGCGATGCGCGACGATCGCGAGCGGCGCGTGCTGGCCCGCATGCGGGTGCAGCGGCAGATCGGGGCCGGCGGCCTGCGCGCTCGCGCCCGGCACGCGCGGGTCGCGCGGGTCGGCGACGGCGCCCACGAAGCGCGGCGTGCCGTCAGGGCTTGCCAGCGCCAGCGCGTCGAGCGCGGCGCGCGCCGCGGCTTCGCCCACGAGACGCGCGAGCGGCTCTCCGAGCAGAGCGTCCACGCTCACCCCGGCCAGCTCGCCGGCGTTCGCGCTCGCCTGCACGATGCAGCCGGCGTCGTCGAGACTCACGAGATAGCCATGCGGCTGGATGCTGCCGGGAACGTGAATCGGTTCCCTTGCGCAATCGGCCGGCGCGGCGGCCGCGTGAGCCTGGGCTTCATTCGTCATGCATCCTCCGGTGGCGGGGCAGACGCGAATTCTCGCACGTTTGCGAGACAGCCCGCCGGCGACGCCGCGAATTTTCCCGGCGCGCCTGCAATCCGCCGCAAGCTTTCGTCGCGCTTTCGCCCTGATTCGCGCGCCAATTCGAGCCCTGATGTGCTCACCGATGTGCGCCCTGATGCGCGCGCCGATTCGCGCGCTTGGCCTCGCATTTCTTCGGGATTCGCGCGCTTAGCCGCGAGTTCAGCCGCGAGTTCAGCCGCGTGTTCAGCCGATTCGACACGCGCGTGAAAGCGTTGCTCCAGGTAAGCCGAAGCCTTGGCCAACGCACAAGCGCGCGCCGCCGGGCCAGGCCGAACCAGACTCAGGCCGAACCGGCGAACGGCCCGCGAGCGCGCGGACCCGGCTTTCTCAGCTCGTGAGGTCCTCTTCGAGACGGTCCAGCACGCGCTGCGTCGCGCCGCGCGCATGCAGCGCGAACACCAGCAGCGAGCGGCCCGTCACCTGATACACGTCGCCGGCCTCGAACTCCGGCAGCTCGTCGCGCACGGGCATGTTGGTGTCGATCAGGCAATTCCACTGGTCGTTGCCGGGCACCGAAGGCAGCGTGAAATCCACCACGTCGTGATAGGCGTTGAGCACGATCAGAATGGTGGCGTCCGAGGCGAGGCGCATGATGCCGCTCGTCTGCGAACGGCCGTCGATCAGCATGCCGAAGCAGCGCATGGCCGGGTCGTCCCACTGGTCGCCGTGCAGCGGCACGCCCGCGGGCGAGATCCATTCGACGTCGGTCACGTCGAGCGTCTCGTTGTGTTCGCCGATCAGGAAGCGATTGCGCCGCAGCACGGGCAGCGCATGACGCAACGTGGTGAGGTTGCGCACGAATTCGGTGAGCGCGCGGCCCGCGTCGTCGATGTTGTCCCAGTCGATCCAGCTTATTTCGTTATCCTGACAATAAGCGTTGTTGTTGCCGCGCTGCGTGCGGCCGAATTCGTCGCCCGCGAGCAGCATCGGCGTGCCTTGCGAAAGCAACAGCGTCGCGAGGAAATTGCGCTTCTGGCGCTCGCGCAGCGCGATGATTTCCGCGTCGTCGGTCGGGCCTTCCGCGCCGCAGTTCCACGAGAGATTGTCGCCGTGGCCGTCGCGGTTCTCTTCGCCGTTCTCCTCGTTGTGGCGGTCGTTGTACGAAACGAGGTCGTTCAGCGTGAAGCCGTCGTGCGCGGTGACGAAGTTCACGCTCGACCACGGCCGGCGGCCGCGCCGGTTGAACTTGTCCCCCGAGGCGCACAGGCGCGTGGCCAGCTCGGCGGCCTTGGCTTCGTCGCCTTTCCACCAGGCGCGCACGGTGTCGCGAAAGCGGTCGTTCCACTCCGCCCAGCCCGGCGGGAAACCGCCCACCTGGTAGCCGCCGGGGCCGCAGTCCCACGGCTCGGCGATCAGCTTCACGCTGGAGAGAATCGGGTCCTGACGGCAACTGTCGAGAAAGCCGCCGCCTTCGTCGAAGCCGTAGGGCTCGCGGCCGAGGATCGTCGCGAGGTCGAAGCGAAAGCCGTCCACGCCCATTTCGAGCACCCAGTAGCGCAGGCTGTCCGTGACCATTTGCAGCACGCGCGGGTGCGAGAGATTGAGCGTGTTGCCCGTGCCCGTGTCGTTGATGTAATAGCGCGGGTCCTCGGGCAGACGGTAGTACGAAGCGTTGTCGATGCCGCGAAACGAGAGCGTCGGGCCCAGTTCGCTGCCTTCGGCCGTGTGGTTGTACACCACGTCGAGAATCACTTCGAGCCCGGCCTGGTGGAAGCGGTCCACCATGTTCTTGAATTCGTCGATGGAACCTTGCGCGCCCACCGAGTAGCGCGGATCGGGCGCGAAGAAGCCGATCGTGTTGTAGCCCCAGTAGTTCGTGAGGCCGCGCTCGAGCAGGTGCGAGTCGTTGACGAAGGTGTGGATCGGCAGCAGTTCCACCGAAGTGACGCCGAGCTTGCGGATGTAGTCGAGCACCGCCGTGTTGCCGAGGCCCGCGAAGGTGCCGCGTTCCCCTTCGGGCACTTGCGGATGCCGCATCGTGAAGCCGCGCACGTGCGTTTCGTAGATGACCGTGCGTTCGCGCGGCACGCGCTCGCGCATCGGGTGGTGCCAGCTAAAGGCCTGGTCGACTACGCGGCAGCGCGGCACGAAAGGCGCGCTGTCGCGCGTGTCGAACGAGAGATCGCCGTCGGGATGGCCGAGGGTGTAGCCAAACACGGCCGGGTCCCATTTGAGTTCGCCGACATGCGCCTTCGCGTACGGGTCGAGCAGCAGCTTGTTCGGATTGAAGCGATGCCCCGCCTGCGGTTCGTACGGGCCATGCACGCGATAGCCGTAAATCGCGCCGGGCTGAAGGTCGGGCACGAACACGTGCCAGACTTCGTCGGTGTATTCGGGCAGCACGATGCGTTCGACTTCGTGCTCGCCGGTTTCATCGAAAAGGCACAGTTCGACTTGCGTGGCGTTCGCCGAAAACAGGGCGAAGTTCACGCCGCGCCCGTTCCAGGTGGCGCCGAGCGGAAACGGCTGGCCTTCGGCGATGCGGGAAGCGACTTTTTTGTTCATGGCTCGACGGTATCAGAGTGGAAACGGCGGAAACGGCGGGAAACGGCGCAGGCCGCGTGAGCGAACGCTGGCGGTGCGGCGGACCGGGTGTGAGCGAGACAAGAGCAAGCTTCGGGCCTATGCGGCCAGGCATGTGGTCAGCGCGTGGCCAGGCATGTGGCCGGGCATGTGGCAAGCCACGGGCGACCGGCTGGACGCCGTGCGCCGGCGCGGCGAAAGCGGCGAGGGGCGTGCGCCGCGCGCAGGCGGCGAGGCGGCCGCGGGCGGTGCGAGGCGGCAGGCGCCATGAAAACGCCGCGCGGCAATGTAGCTTTTGGCGCGGCGCGCGTGGCAGTTTTACCGGGGCCTGCCGATGCGGTGTGCGGCCGTGGCCGATGCGCCGGCGAACCGGCAGGCACGGGGTTATTTGACCGTCTGCACGACTTCGAAGCCTTCGAACTCGGGATGGCTCAAGTACACGGGACGGTTTTCGCCGGCGTTGCCGGCGTTGCGGTGGGCGGCGCGAAACGCCTCGGAGCGCGTCCACGCCTCGAAATCGGCATGGCTTGCCCAGATCGTGTGGCTCGCATACAGCACGTGGTCGTCGCGCTGCGGCCCTTTGAGCAAATGAAACTCGATGAAGCCGGGCACTTCCTTGAGATGCGTGTCGCGTTTGGCCCAGACTTCCTCGAACGCGGGCTCCGAGCCCGGCGCGACCTTGAAGCGATTCATGGCGATATACATGCGGCGTTCCTCTTCGCGAGCGTGGATCTTGTCCGATGTTCCGATTCTTTGCGATTTTTCCGATTCTATAAGAGGCGCGCGAGTGGGTGCGAAACCGCGGCCGGCGGCCTTCGGCATCGTGAAAATTCCCGTTATAACGTAACGTTCACGCCGCGCGGACCGCGACCCGGCCGAGCGCCGCGCTGCGCGGCGGCCGGCGCGTCAGGCGTGCGCCGACGCCGGGTTCGCCGGGTGACTCGCGATGGCGCTCGGCGGCTGGCCCGTCTGCATGCGCGAGCGGCCCGAGCTGAGGTAGTCGGCGATCGAATCCTGCGTGATTTCGCCCACGTACGCGCCGTCCGCGTCGAGCACCGGCATCCACGAAGCGCGGAACTGGTACATCTTCGAAAGCACGACGCGCAGGTGATCGTCCACGCCGACGGTGGCCGGGAACGGCGTGATGCGCTCGGCGCACACGCCTTGCGCGCCGCGCGCCGCCCGCCGGGCCACGAAGCCGAGCGCGTGCTTCTCGCCGTCGAGCACGGTGAGGTAGCGCGAGTCGCTTTCGTCCATCGTCGCGAACGCCTGCGAAAGCGGTGTGTCGGGGCGCGCGGTTTCGGGCTGCGTGGCGGCGTCGCCGGCCTTCACGAGCAAAAGGCGTTTGAGCGTGCTGTCCTGGCCCACGAATTGGGCGACGAAGTCGTCCTTCGGGCGCGCGAGCAGCGTGTCGGGGTGATCGTATTGCACGAGCTTGCCGCGCCGGAACACGGCGATGCGGTCGCCGAGCTTGATGGCTTCGTCGATGTCGTGGCTCACCATGATGACGGTCTTCTTCAGTTGCCGCTGCATCTGGAAGAACTCGTTCTGGATGGATTCGCGATTGATCGGGTCGACGGCGCCGAACGGCTCGTCCATCAGCAGCACGGGCGGATCGGCGGCGAGCGCGCGAATCACGCCGATGCGCTGCTGTTGGCCGCCCGACAATTCACGCGGATAACGCTTCAAATACAGCTTCGGATCGAGCGCGACCATCGACATGAGTTCGGCCGCGCGCTCCGCGCAACGCTTCTTGTCCCAGCCGAGCAGACGCGGCACGACCGTGATGTTTTCCTCGATCGTCATGTTCGGAAAGAGGCCGATTTGCTGGATCACGTAGCCGATATGGCGGCGCAGATCCACTTCGTTCAGGCTCGTGGTGTCCTCGCCGTTGATGAGCACGCGGCCCGAAGTGGGCTGAATCAGCCGGTTGATCATCTTGAGCGTGGTGGTCTTGCCGCAGCCCGAAGGGCCGAGAAACACGCAGATTTCGCCTTCGGCCACGGAAAGGCTCACCGAATCCACGGCGCGCACGCTCTGGCCGTCTTTTTGCGTGAAAGTTTTCGTGAGCTGGTCGAGTTCGATCATGTCTTCTGCACTCCTTTCGGTGTCAATGCGCGTTGAAGCCACTGCAACAGCAGGTCCGCGACGATGGCGAGCACGCTCACGAGCACGGCGCCCACGAGCAGCTTCATCATGCTGCTCTGGCCGATCGCGCGAATGATGAGCGTGCCCAGCCCGCCCGCGCCGATCACGGCGGCGATCGTCATCACGCCGATGTTCATGACGACGGCGGTGCGCACGCCCGCGAGAATCACGGGCACGGCGAGCGGCAGCTCGACGAGGCGCAGCCGCTGCCAGGAAGTCATGCCGATGCCGGTGCCGGCTTCGCGAATACCGGCGTCGACGTTGCGCAACGCGAGGTAGGTGTTGCGCATGATCGGCAGGAGCGAATAGAGGAACACGGCCGTGATCGCCGGTACGGCGCCGATGCCTTCGCCGAAGCGCGAGAAGATCGGGATCATGAGTCCGAACAGTGCGATGGACGGCAGCGTGAGCACGATGGTCGCGATGCCGAGCAGCGGCGCGGCGAGCCATTCGTGACGGCTGATGAGAATGCCGAGCGGCACGCCCGCGATAATCGCGCAGCCCACCGCGATACCCACGAGATAGATGTGCTGCAACGTGAGTTGCAACAGTTCGGGCCAGCTCGCGGCGAGATAGTCGAATACGCTCATGCCGCCTCCTTATTGCAGATGATGCGAGCGCAGGAACGCGGTGGCCATGTCTTTCGGCGGCGTGCCGTCGAGGTCGACGGCCTTGTTCATGTCCTGGATCGCATCGTTGTCGAGCGCCGCCGAAAGCGCATTGAGCTGCGCGGCGAGCTTGGGGTTGCGCGCGAGCGCTTCCGCGCGCACCACGGGCGTGGCGTTGTACGGCGGGAAGAAGTGCTTGTCGTCTTCGAGCGGCGTGATGCCGAAGCCTTTCACGCGGCCGTCCGTGGTGTAGACGAGGCCGATCGTCAACTGGTTGTTGTGCAGCGCCGTGTACACGAGGCCGGGGTCCATCTGTTTCATCTGCGAACGGCGCAGCGTGATGCCGTAGGTTGCGAGCAGCGGTTTCAGGCCGTCGGGACGATTCGCGAATTCGGCGTCCATGCCGAACACGTAGCGCCTTGCCTTGGGATCGCTTTTCATTCTCGCGGCGAGTTCGGAAATCGTCTTGATGCCGGTTTCCTTCGCGAATTTGCTTGGCAATCCTAATGCATAGGTGTCGTTGAGCGGCGAGGCGTCGAGCCAGACGAGACCGCGCGGCGCGTCGAGCGCCTTCACGCGCTCGTACATCGCTTTCGGGTCGAGTTTCTCGTCGATCTTGTCGTAGACGAGCGCGGCCGTGCCCGTGTAATCCCAGACGAGATCGAACTGGCCGTTTTCGAGCGCGCTGCGCATGAGCGTGCTGCCCAGACCCGAGCGCACTTCGACGGTATAGCCGAGCGAACGGAGATACTGCGCGGTGACTTCGGCGAGCACGTATTGCTCAGTGAAGTTCTTCGCGCCGAGCACGAGCTTTTGTTGCGAGAAGGCGCTGGCGCTTGCCGCCATCAGCGTGACGCCGATCGCGAAGCGGCGCGCGAAACGTTTGAGCGAAGCGAGCAGCGTCATCATGCGAGCCCTCCGTGACGCGCCTGCCAGCGGCGGCTGCCCGCCGCCACGGCGCCGTCCAGCACGAGCGCGAGCGCCGCCGTGAACGCCGCGCCCAGCAGCAGCAAGGGCTGATCGTTGAGATAGATGCCGGGGAAGATCAGCGAGCCGAGACTGTCCGCGCCGATCAGATAAGCGAGCGGCGCCGTGCCCACGTTGATCGCGAGCGCGGTGCGCACGCCGCCCACGATGATCGGCACCGCGTGGGGCAGCTCCACGCGCGTGAGCGACTGCCAGCCCGTCATGCCGATGCCGCGCGCGGCTTCGCGCAAGGCGGCGGGCACGTGCTTCACGCCTTCGTAGGTGTTGCGCGTGATGGGCAGCAGCGAGGCGAGAAAGAGCGCGACGACGGCGGGAATGTCGCCGATGCCGAAGATGCCGAGCGCGATGGCGAGCACCGCGAGCGAGGGAATCGTGTTGCCCACGTTGAAGATCTGCATGAAACGTTCGGCCTGGCGCGCGAAACGCGGGCGGCTCAGCATCACGCCCGCCGGCACGCCGACGACAATGGCCAGCACCATCGAATAACCGACGAGCAGTAGATGTTGCGCGGTGTAGTACGCAAGGTCGCCCGCGTGCTGGTGCCAGGTGTCGGCGCCGATCGCGCGCGAGAGCAAGCCGGCAAGCACGATGAGTGCGATGAGGCTGCCCGCGAGAAGGGCAGAGCGTCGAGTCATGAAGGTACGCCTCCTTGGTTTCGAAGCTGCGAGCGCGAGGCCGTGCAGCGGGAGCGCCCGCGTGTACGTGCCGGGCGCCGCGAAAGCAGGTTCGTCTCCCGGCATGGCCGCGATAGAACTAACGAAAACAGTGTGCCGTGCCCATTCGTCGTGAAGGGCGGCAGTCGCATGAACGCCAGTGCGTTCGTGACGTTGTCGTGTTCAGCTCAACGATATCGGGCAAGCCGATACGCGCTGAAGCCTGGGCGCCGCGGTCAGGCGGCATGGATGCGCAAGCGGCTTTTAGGCCTTTGCGCAGGGGCTGAAAGCCCGCTCAAGGGAACGAATATGCAATGGCGCGATTTCGGTAAGCGCCGCGTATTCGCAGATGTTGCAATGACACGGAGTGCCTCGTTCAAAGAATCAAGGCTGAATCAGCATAACGCAATTGATTAGGAGTGTCTACCTTGGGGAGCGATCGCCGATGAACGCATGGGCAATGCTAATGCGGAAAAGTCATTTCTGGCAATTGATTAGGTATCCCGATTAATGGACGTCGGTAGCAATTTCCGCGATTAAAAAGTGCCATACAGGTGACCGTATTGGGTGCAATTGCCGTTTCAAGCAAGTGATGTTCCTGCATCGCGCGGCAATTTCTTCCTCTTCATTTTTTCGATTTAAGTTTCGTTTAAGGAAGCGTCATTATTTTCATTCGTTCCTTTCGTCGGCGCAGGTGTTTTGACCGCATTGCGCCGATACCATCCGCGAAGCTGCGCAGCACGGCTGCATGCGCTTCCTCTGCTCGACAAGCGGTATCTCATTCATGGCTTTACGTGCAATGGCGGCGTCCACGGGCTTCGCCGGAAAATGTCTTGTGGTGTGTGCAATCGGTTTGACTGGCGCGGCGTGGTACATGCATCGCGTCTCGCTTTCCGTCTCGCCTCCCGCGAGCGACGACGTGCTGGGCGAAGCGGCCATGAACGCTCCGGTCCGCGCTTCGGCGAGTGCGGCGGCTTCGCCTCCCGCTGCCGAACCGGTTGCCGCCGCGGCGTCCGCGCCCGCTTATCGCGTGCAAACGGCCGTGGTCGAGCACAGTTTCGCGGAGGCCGCGCAACGGCTCGGCCTCGACGCATCGACCACGGCGCGGCTCACGCGGGCATTCTCGGGACGGCTCGATTTTCGTCGCGATCTGCAACGCGGCAGCGAAGTGAGTTTCGTGTTTCGCAACGAGTCCGCGCCCGCCGGTGCTGCGAGCGACGTGTCGTCCGATGCGTCCGTGGTGACGTCCTCGCGCACGCCGCAGCAAACCGGCGATACGCAGCGGCCATTCGCTGCGCCTGTCGCCGTGCGCATCTCCACCGGCAAGGACTCGCACGATCTCTATCTTTATCGCAATCTCGCGGGCAAGGCGTTCTACTATTCCGCAGACGGCCACGCGGCCGCGCCGTCGTTTCTGCGCTATCCGCTGAAGTTCACGCGCATCTCGTCGCATTTCGCGCTGCGGCGGCTCGATCCGGTCACGCATCGCGTTCAGCCGCACGAAGGCGTCGATCTCGCGGCGCCCGCCGGCACGCCCGTGCATGCGACGGCGCGCGGCACCGTCACGTACGTCGGCTGGCAAACCGGCTATGGCAAGGTGGTGATGGTCAAGAACTTCGGCCCGTACGCCACGACCTTCGCGCATCTTTCTCGCTACGCGAAGCACCTGAAGGCCGGCGACGCCGTGCGGCAGGGCGAGGTGATCGGCTACGTGGGCGCGACGGGCTGGGCGACGGGGCCGCATCTGCATTACGAAGTGCATGTCGACGAGGTCGCGCAGGACCCGCTCACGGTGGACTTGCCGCATCGCGATCCGCTGCGCGGCGCGGACAAGCAGCGCTTCGCCCAGCAGGTCGAGCGGTTGGACGCGCTGCTGTGAGCGCACCTTCCACGGCATCGCTCCCGGCTATTCGCGGCAGATTTTCGCGCCGGCTCGCGAAGGCCAGGTGCGCGCGCGGCTCGCGAAGGTACACCCGCGCTTCAAGACGCCATACCGCGCCGTTATTGCAGGCGGCGCAGGCGGGCGCGGGCGGCGTGGTCGGCATCGCGGCCATCTCCATAGCGACGAATTGATCCGGTTCGGCGGTCAAACGCTCGCGGCCAACATCGTCACGCTGTCGGTGTTCGGCGGCATCGTGATGTACATTGTGAGCAGGGCCGCGCTGTTCAAGCTGCGCCGCACGCAGCGCGCCATGGAGCGCCCGTTCCGCGCGCCGTTGTATCCGCGCTTTCCGGCTTTTGCCCCGATCGCGGCGCGGGCCTGCCTTGGCGCGATGGTGTATTTCAATGCGCTTGTCGCGGGCGTGTTCGCCGTCATCGTCGCGCTCGGCTACGGCATTTCCTGGTCACGCGTTCGCGGCGCGAAGCCGCGCCCGGGCCGCTGGCCGCCGATGGATTGATCGAAGAGTGAACGCTTTGCAGGAGTGCCAGGCATGAACTATACGGAGTCGATCGGCGCGCGCACGTACCGCTTCGCGGACCTGAAAACGCTGCTCGCGAAGGCCAGCCCGCAGCGCTCGGGCGACCAGCTCGCGGGCCTCGCGGCGGGCAGCGAAGAGGAGCGCGTGGCGGCCAGGATGGCGCTGGCGGCGGTGCCGCTCAAGGCGTTTCTCTCCGACGCGCTCATTCCGTACGAAAGCGACGAAGTCACGCGCCTTATCGTCGACGATCACGACGCCGCGGCGTTCGCCGCCGTTTCTCATCTCACCGTGGGCGACTTTCGCGACTGGCTGTTGTCCGGCGCGGCGGACACCGAAGCGCTCGCACGCCTGGCGGCGGGCCTCACGCCGGAAATGGCCGCGGCGGTCTCCAAGCTCATGCGCAATCAGGATCTGATCGCGGTGGCGAAAAAGCGCCCCGTCGTCACGCGCTTTCGCAATACGGTCGGCTTGCCGGGCCGCCTGGCCGTGCGGCTGCAACCCAATCATCCCACGGACGACGTGAAGGGCGTCGCGGCTTCCATGCTCGACGGCCTGATGTACGGCAGCGGCGACGCGATGATCGGCATCAATCCTGCGAGCGACAGCCTTGCCGCCATCACGAAGCTGCTGGCGATGATCGACGGGTTCCGCGAGCGTTACCGCGTGCCCACGCAGTCGTGCGTGCTCACGCATGTGACCAACACCATTGCGGCCATCGAAAAAGGCGCGCCGGTGGATCTCGTGTTCCAGTCGATCGCGGGCACCGAAAAGGCCAATGCGAGCTTCGGCATTTCGCTCGCGTTATTGCGCGAGGCGCGCGAAGCGGCGCTCTCGCTCAAGCGCGGCACGGTCGGCAACAACCTCATGTACTTTGAAACGGGGCAGGGCAGCGCGCTTTCGGCCAACGCGCATCATGGCGTCGATCAGCAGACCTGCGAGGTGCGCGCCTATGCGGTCGCGCGCAAGTTCGAGCCGTTCCTCGTCAACACGGTGGTGGGCTTTATCGGCCCGGAATACCTCTACGACGGCAAGCAGATCATTCGCGCGGGTCTTGAGGACCATTTCTGCGGCAAGCTGCTCGGCGTGCCCATGGGTTGCGACATTTGCTACACGAACCACGCGGAAGCCGACCAGGACGACATGGACACGCTGCTCACGCTGCTGGGCGCGGCCGGCATCAATTTCATCATGGGCATTCCCGGTGCCGACGACGTCATGCTCAATTATCAAAGCACCTCGTTTCACGACGCGCTTTATCTGCGGGATTTGCTCGGCTTGCGGCGCGCGCCCGAGTTCGAGGCATGGCTCGAAACGATGGAAATCACCGACGCGAAGGGCGCGTTGCTCGGCGCTTCGCCGCGCGCGCCGCTGCTGGCGGGCGCGCACGAGTGGATGGGAATCGACGCATGAGCGACGCCGTCGAAAAAAATCCGTGGAGCGGGCTCAAGGCGTTCACCCACGCACGCATCGCGCTCGGCCGCGCCGGCAACGGCTTGCCGACGGCGCCGCTGCTGGCGTTCAATCTGGCGCATGCGCAGGCGCGCGACGCCGTGCATCGGCCGCTCGACACGGCGGCGCTGCGCGAGGCGCTCGAAGCCGAAGGCTTCGCCACGCTGGAAGTGGAGAGCGCGGCGCCCGACCGTCAGCATTATTTGCGGCGGCCCGACCTTGGGCGGCGCTTGTCGGCGGCGAGTCGCGCGGCGCTCGAAGCGCTGCCGCAAGGCGAGGCGCCGGAAGCCGTATTCGTGGTGGGCGACGGGCTGTCCGCTCTCGCCGCCGCGAAGCAGGCCGTGCCGCTGCTCAAGGCGGCGCGCGCGCGGTTGCCGGACTGGCGCATCGGCCCCGTGGTAGTGGCGCGTCAGGCGCGCGTGGCGCTCGGCGACGAAATCGGCGAATTGCTCGGCGCCTCGCTCGTGGCAATGCTGATCGGCGAGCGGCCCGGCCTCAGTTCGCCGGACAGCCTGGGCGTGTATCTCACGTGGGCGCCCAGGATCGGCTGTCATGACGCGCAGCGCAACTGCATTTCCAACGTGCGGCCGGAAGGCTTGCCCTACGAAGCGGCGGCGCACAAGCTCCATTACCTGTTGACGCAGGCACGGCGGCTCAAACTCACGGGCGTGGGCCTCAAGGACGACAGCGGCGCGTTGTCGAGCGAAGGCGCTGAAACTCCGCCACGCCTCGCGGGAACATGAGCGCGCAATCGGCGCAATCGGCGCAATCCGCGCAATCCATGCAGGCATGGAGCAGGTTCCTCAGCGCGTGTCGCGCATGAACGGCGCGGCGCGATTCGTCCACGCGCGGCCGGGTCCGTGCGGGAGCTGGCGGCCGCGCGGGGCTTCCGGCAGTTGTGCCCGTTTTCCGCCGGCGATCGACGCATGTTCGGCATGCGTCCTCCGGAGGCGCTGCGTTTATCGTGAGGCCGGTCAGGCGCGGTCGCGGTGTTCCAGTTGCTTGTGATAGAACGTCGTGCCGCAAAGGGCGCCGTCGGGCATGAGCGCGTAATTGGGCACGTCGCCCACGCGTTGCCAGCCCGCGCGCGCGTAGAGGCGCTCGGCCGCGCCGCCCGTCACGGTGTCGAGCACGAGCACCGTCTTGCCGGCCGCCCGCGCCGCCGCCTCCACGGCGTGCATGAGGCGCAGGCCCACGCCGTGCCCGCGCGCGTCGCGGCACACCAGCACTTTCGCCACATCGGCGCGATGCGGCTGGTTTTCGGGCTGCGCCAGCACGAGTTGCGCGGTGCCCACCATGCGCCCGGCGCCGTCTGCGGCCACGAGCAGGATGCGCTCGCCGCGCTTCACGCCGTGTGCCACGCCTCGCCAGAACGCAAGCGCCGTATCGCGCGAGATCGGCAACATGAAGCTGACGGAAGCGCCGCCTTGCACGCAGTCGATCAGCACGTCCGCGAGCGCGTTGGCGTGCGTTTCGGCTTCTTCGGCGCTTAGTGTGCGAACCTGCGTGTGAATTCGCGCGCGCGCCGCGATGTCGTCGGTCATGCGATTTCCCCCGTCAGTTGGCGGCGCCGCTCAGCGCCACGAGATAACGCGCGGGTTTGCGCGTCGGATTGCGATAGGCGATCGGGCGGTCGAGCCGCATCGCGAGGCAATCGCCGGTGTCGAGCCGCCACGTTCGGTCGCCCACGGTCATTTCCATCGCGCCTTCGATCACCCAGACTTGCTGATGAATTTCGGCGTCGCGCAGGCTCGTGTCGTAGGCTACGCGCTCGCCGGGCGGAAAGCGCACCTCCACGAGTTGAATCGGCGACCGCGCGGGCGGCGAGAGAGTGCGCCGCACGTAACCGGAAGCCGGATCGGTCCAAAGCGCCTGCTCGCGCGCGGCGACATGCGGCGAGGGTTCGGCTTGCGCCGCGTCGCCGGCGGTTTCGAATAGCGAAGCGAGCGGCACGCCCAGCGCCGTGGCGAGCTTGTCGAGCACGACGGCCGTGGGGCTGCTCTCGCCGCGCTCGATCAGCGAAATGTTCGAGCGGCTTACGGCGCTGCGCGAGGCGAGCGTTTCGAGCGACCAGCCTTTTGCGTCGCGCAGCTCGTGCAGCCGGCGCGCGATGTTGGCGTGAATGTCCATCGGATTCCAGTTTATTGGATGTTGATGTCCGGTAAACTAGAATCTCTGCGCGCCCGCGTCAAGCGCGAGGCATATTCGCCGGTGCGATGAAGCGTGCGCGCGCCGCCCGCACAGCCGGGATGGCCAACGCGATCCTGCCCCACGGTTTCGCAAACGATTGCGTCGCGCCAACGCCGCAAGACTTGATTTAAGTCAAGCGATTGGCGAGCGCGCACTGCTACGGTCTCGCTATCTCAAAAGTGATTGCAGTGCGAAAAGCAGTGCGGTTCGGGGCGCGACATGCAACACCACACGCTGGACCTTGAAATTGGTCAGCTTCTTTCGGGGCCGCCGCTCGCCTGCGGACCCGAAGTGCCGATCCGCGAAGCCGCGCGTCTGATGGCCGAGCGGCGCTACAGCGCCATCGTCGTCACGGAGATGGGCCGCCCGGTCGGCATCTGGACCGAACACGACGCGCTCGCGCTGAGCGACGACCACGAAGCGCTCGCGCGCCCGATTCGCACGGCGATGAGCCAGCCCGTGCGCGCGCTGCCCGCGAGCACGCCCTTGCGCGACGCCGCGCTGCGTTTCAAGCGCGAAGGCATTCGCCATTGCCTCGTCGTCGACGAGGACGGCCGCTCGCTCGGCATCGTCACGCAAACCGATCTCGTCATGAACCAGGGGCTCGAATGCTTTCTGCGGCTCAAGACGGTCGGCTCGGTGAACGCGGCCATGCCGCTCGTCGTGGAGGCGCGCACGCCCATGCGCGAGGCCATGCGCCGCATGCGCGCGCGGCGGCTCACGGCGCTCGTGGTCGCTTACCCGGAAGGCGATTACGGCATCGTGACCGAGCGCGACGTGGTGCGCCACGCGGCCGCGGGCGCGCTCGACGGCGGCGTGGGCGAGCGCGCGAGCCGGCCGCTGCGCTCGCTTTCGCATGCGAAAAGCCTATATGCGGCGCGGCAATATCTGATCGAGCATCACATGCGCCATGTGGGCGTGATCGGCGAGGAAGGGAGCCTTGTCGGCCTGCTCGATCTCTCGCACATCCTGCACGACATCGAGGACGAATTCGTGCGCGAACTGCAAATCGCGCTGCGCGAACGCGACGACGCGCTGCTCGCCTCGCGCGCGAATCTGCGGCTGGCCGATCAGGTGGTGGAATCGACGCTGGACGGCGTGATGATCACCAATCTCGAAGGCATCATCGAGCGCGTGAATCCCGCCTTCACGCGTTTGACCGGCTACACGGCGCAAGATGCCGTGGGCCGCAATGCGAATCTGCTGAGTTCGGGGCGGCAAGGGTCGGCGTTCTATCACGCGCTGTGGCGCAGCCTGTCCCAAACCGGCCACTGGAAAGGCGAAATCTGGAATCGCCGCAAGGACGGCACGCTCTACCTCGAATATCTGACCATTTCGAGCATTTGCGATCCGGCCGGCCAATGCACGCACTACGCGGCCATTTTCGCCGACATCACGCAGCGCCGCGAAACCGAGGAGCGCCTGAGCTATCTCGCCACGCACGACGCGCTCACGGGCCTGCCCAACCGCACGCTTTTCACCGAGCGCCTCTCGCTTTCGCTCGCGCGGGCGCGCCGCTCGGGCAAGCGCGTGGCCGTGATCTTTCTCGACCTCGACCGCTTCAAGCTCATCAACGACACGATGGGTCACGGCGTGGGCGACGAAGCGCTCACGGTGATCGCGCGGCGCTTGCAGGAAGCGGTGCGCGAGACCGATACGGTCGCGCGGCTCGGCGGCGACGAATTCACGCTGCTGATCGAGGATATCGAGGACATTCGCCATGTCGGGCAGATCGCGCAGTCGCTGCTCGCGCGCGTGGGCGCGGCCATGCATGTCGGCGAGCAATTGCTGTTCGTTACGCCGAGCATCGGCATCAGCATGTATCCCGACGATGCCGTGGACCCGCGCGCGCTGCTCATGCAGGCCGACCGCGCGATGTACGAGGCGAAGGACGCGGGCAAGAACAACTTCCGCTTTTTCGCCGCGCCCATGACGTCCTCGGCGATGGAGCGCATCGTGCTCGAAAGCGAGCTGCATCACGCGCTCGAAGCGGGCGAACTGGTGCTGCATTACCAGCCCGAATTCGACGTGGCGAGCGGCGCGCTCGTGAATATCGAGGCGCTCGTGCGCTGGCAGCACCCGCGCCGCGGAATCGTGCCGCCCGACCAGTTCATCCCGATCGCCGAGGAGTCCTCGTTGATCGTGCCGCTGGGCGCATGGGTGCTGAGCGAGGCATGCCGACAGGCGCGCGCGTGGCTCGACGAAGGCTTCGACTTCGGGCGCATCAGCGTGAATCTTTCGGCGCGGCAGTGCTTGCACGACGGCTTTCTGCATCAGCTCACGACCATCCTGAGCGAAACCTGCCTGCCCGCCGCGCGGCTGCAACTCGAACTCGTCGAAAGCATGGCGATGACGTCGGCGCGCGGCGGCATCGAAGCGCTGTTGCAGGAACTGGCCGCGCGCGGCATCAGTCTGGCCATCGACGATTTCGGCACCGGTTATTCGTCGTTCAAGTATCTGCAATCCTTGCCTGTGGACACGCTCAAGGTCGACCGTTCGTTCCTCGCGCAAATGCCGGAAACCTCCCCCGCCGACGACGCGCACGAGCAAACCGCGCGCGACCGCTCGATCGTGCGCGCGATCGTGGCGATGGCGCGTTCGCTCGGCGTGACGGTCGTCGCCGAAGGCGTGGAAACGCCGCGCCAGCTTGCGTTCCTGCGCGAGATCGGCTGCGACCGCGCGCAAGGCTTTCTGCTCGCGCGCCCCTCGCCGGCCGCCGTCATGCCGCGCGCGTTCGACCTGCTTGCGAACGCGTGACGCCCGTGCCGCCCCGTTTCGACTCTTATTCGACCCGCATGCGCCATGCGACTCTTCCGGAGAAGCCCGTGAACAACCACGACGAGATGCTGCTGCGCTCGATGACCGCGCTCGTGAGCGCCCATAGCAAGGCCATTTCGCGCTTCGGCGCGAACGTGGTCGTGATGACGAAGTTCGTCGAAGCCGTGCTGCCGCAGTTGTCGCGCGCGCAGATGGAACTGACCATGCAGACGTTTCGCGCGCAGATTGACGAGGCGATGGCGGCGGCGGACGCCGAAGCCGGCGCGGGCGTGCTGCCCGGCGAATATCGCGCGACGTTGATCGAACAGGCGGACGTGCTGCTTGCGCGGCTCGGCGGCGCGCGCGCGTCGCGTTCGCCGTGTTCGCCGTGTGCGAATTGAGGGGAGGCGGATCATGCGCAATCTGACGATACGGCGCGGGCTGCTGCTCGTGCTCGGCACGTTCGCGGCGATGCTGGTGGCGGGCGCGGCGGTGGGCGTCCTGATGATCGGCCGCGCCGACGACTCCGCGCGCTATGTCCACGAGGTCGCCCGCGAGGATGCGCTCGCGCTGGCATTGCGCGAGGACGCGGCGCTGGCGCAGACGGCGCTCGCGCGCGCGTATCAGGCCGCGAAGGAAAACGGCGACGCCGCCGCGCGGCAAGACGCGCGCGCCGCCGCGCTGGGCGAGGCGCGCACGCTGCTGGAGCAAAGCGCCGCGCACGCGGCCACGTTGCGCCGGAGCGCCGCCGCGGGGGCGTTCGATGCGCAGTCGCGCGCGCAACGCGACGCCTTGCTCGACGACGCGCTCGGGCTCGCGCAAACGCTGCAACGCGCGGCCGAGGCGCTCGAAAGCGGCGATGCGGCGGCGAGTGCGTCGGCAAATACGTCGGGAAATACGTCGGCAAATACAGCGGCAAATACAGCGGCAAATACAGCGGCAAATACAGCGGCAAATACAGCGGCAAATACAGCGGCAAATACAGCGGCAAATACAGCGGCGAATACCTCAACGAATACCTCCGCGTACGCGGCGCTCGTGAACGGCGACGTCGCGAGCGCGGAGCAGCGTTTCGCGGCCAGCGTCGCCGCGTTTCGCGCCAGCGCCGACGCCGCCACGCGCGCGGCGCTCGATCAAGGCCGCCGCGAGCATCAATGGGTGATGGCGATGGTGGCCGTGGGGCTGGCGGCCGCACTCGCGCTGGTCGTCGCCACGCATCTGGCGTTGCGGCGCGTGGTCACGGCGCCGCTTGCCGAAGCCGTGAACGTGCTCAACCAGATCGCCGCGAACGATCTCTCGGTACCGATTGGCGGCGGCGGGCGCAACGAAGTCGGCCAGTTGCTAGGCGCGATGCGGCGCATGCAGAGCGGGCTGTCGCATACGGTGCGCAGCGTGCGCGCGAGTTGCGACGCGATCAACACGGGCGCGCGCGAGATCGCGGCGGGCAATCTCGATCTGTCGAGCCGCACCGAGCAGCAGTCGGCGTCGCTCGAGCAAACCGCGTCGAGCATGGAGCAACTCACTTCGAGCGTGCGCCAGAATGCGCAGCACGCGAGCGACGCGAGCGGCCTCGCGAGCAATGCCGCCGAAGTCGCGCAGCGCGGCGGGCGCGTGGTCGAGCAGGTGATCGACACGATGGAGGCGATCAGCCGCAGCTCGGGCAAGATCGCGGACATCACGGGCATCATCGACGGCATTGCGTTTCAAACCAACATTCTCGCGCTCAACGCGTCGGTGGAAGCGGCGCGCGCGGGCGAGCAGGGGCGCGGCTTCGCCGTGGTCGCGGGCGAGGTGCGCAATCTCGCGCAGCGCAGCGCGGCGTCGGCGCGCGAGATCAAAACGCTGATCGACGCTTCCGTGCATGACGTGCGCAACGGCCGCGCGCTCGTGGGCGAGGCGGGCGCGACCATGGCGGAGATCGTCGCTTCGGTGGACAAGGTGTCGGGGCTCATGAAGGAGATCGCGTCGGCCACGGTCGAACAGAGCGCGGGCATCGAGCAGGTGGAAACGGCCGTGAGCCAGATGGATCAGGTGACTCAGCAAAACGCGGCGCTCGTGGAGCAAGCGGCCGCGGCGGCGGAATCGCTCGAACAGCAGGCGTGCCAGATGGCCGAGGCCGTGGCGACGTTCCGCTTGAGCGATGTCGATGTTGATGCCGATGCCGATAAAAGCGCCGATGCCGATGCCGATTCAAATGCCGACGCCGATGCCGGGCGCGAAAGCCGCGAGCCCGCGCTTACGCCGCCGGCCGCGCCTGCGTTCGCGTAATGCCTTCATAACGGCTGCTGCGCAGAGCACTCTGCGTAGCGCCTTCGAATCATGCGTTCGAATCATGCGTTCGAATCGAATCGCGCTTCGAATCGAATCGCGCTTCGAATCGAATCGCGAATCGAATCGCGCCTTCGCGTAGCACCTTCGCGCGGCGCTTTCCCGTAACGCTCGCGCCCTTGCCCGCGAAGCGCGGGTTGGTCCCTTCGGCCCGTTCGTGCGCTTCGTGCGCTTCGCGTGCTTCGTGAGCTTCGTGTGCTTCGTGTGCTTCGTCCGCTACTCGACGCACCCGGCGCCATGGCGCACGAATCATCGCGACCACGCCGCCGGGCAGCGCGATATAACCGGACGCGGCAATCGCCGGCGCGCCGTGTGCCGACGCCCAGTCGAAAACCGCGCCCGCGGCCGCCGTTCGGGTTGCCCGGCCGAACCGCCGCTCAGTTCGGCTTATAGCCGTCGTTCAACGTGCCCAGGAACGCAATGATGTCCTGAATGTCCCGATCCGACATGGCGGGCTGATCGGTCGGCTTGCGGTCGAACGGCGCATCGGCGAAGTCGATGTTCTTCTGGTACGCCTTCGGCAGGTCGTCGAACTGCTGCACCTTGCCCGAAGCGTCGCGCGGATAGATCTTCTCTGGGTTGGTGTTGCGCAGGTTGTAGAAGTCCATCACCTGTTTCAGGTCGTGGTACACGCCGTTGTGGAAGAACACGTGGCGCGTGGCCGTGTTGCGCAGCGTGGGCGTGAGGAACATGCCGCAATACTGCTTGAGGTCCGTCACGTCGGTGCGGAACGGGCCGCACACGCCCATGTCGTAGAACTTCGGGTCCTGGTTCACCGGCAGGTCGCGGTTGCGCGGCACGCCGAGCGCTTCGTACTGCGTGTCGGTGAAAAGCGGCGGCAGGCCGTCGGCCGAAGGCTTGCTCAGGTGGCAGCCCGCGCAGTTCGCCTTGTCGGGATCGTTGAAAAGGCGCAGGCCGTGCAATTCGGCTTGCGTCAGGCGCGCCTTGCCCTGGAGCCAGTAATCGTACTTGCTCGTGAAGGCGTGGAACGAACTGTCCTCGAACTCGTAGCGGCCGACCGCGAACATCGCTTCGTCCACGAGCAGCTCGGGCCGGTTCACGATCTGCTTGCCGAACAGCGCCTGGAACTGGCCGAGGTATTTCGTGGCGAGCAGCTTGTGCGCGACGTCGGCCGCATTGGCGTTGGCCATTTCCACCGGATTGAGCATCGGGCCGATTGCCTGGTCTTGCAGCGTGCTCGCGCGGCCGTCCCAGAACAGGCCGCCTTGCGGCACCATCGCGGGCGCGGCGGGCGCGACGCCGGCCGTCTTGACCGCGCGCGTCACGCCGGCGGCGCTGGCCGCGAGCGTTTGCAGCGAAATGGGCGCGGTGTCCATGTCGGCCTGATCGGGGCCGATGCTGAACGGCGCCTGGCGATACAGGTAGGCGAGCGAGGGCGGCGGGCGATAACCGGCCAGCGTGAGCTGCGGGCCGCCCATCTGCACGGAAAGACTGTTCGGCGGGCCGTAGGCGTGGTCGGGGCTATGGCACGACGCGCACGACTGCTTGCCCGAGGCGGACAGAGACGCATCGAAAAAAATCTGCCGGCCGAGCTGCGCGACGGCGCTCAGCGGCTGCTGCGGCGGCAGGAGCAGCGCGACCGGCTGCGGATTCGCGCCCGTGTAGTCTTCGACGATCGTGCCGACCGGCAATGGCATGCGCTCGGGATAGATCACGGCGTAGGCGGCAAGGGCGGCCGCCGCGGCGGCGGCGACGGCGACCGTCCAGCCGGCCACGCGCTTGAGCGTGCGCTTCGTGGCTTCGGGGTTCGCGTCTTTGCCCGCGGGCAGGGTGGGCGGCAGGGTGTTCGGAAGACTCATGGCGAGAATGGCAACGAGGGTTCAGGCAAAAAAAATGTCGAGCCGGCACGCGGGGCGCACGGGCTCGACACGGTTACGACAGACAGCGCTTCCCCTCGCGCGGCGGCGCGCAGGCCGGAGTCGGCGGTGCGGGGCACCGCGCGGGCGGGGAAGCGGGTTTCATCGCACGAACGCTTAGTTCGTCGGCGCCGCGGCCAGCTTCGTACCGAAGTTCTGGTCGAGGAACACGGCCGGCGAATCGCCCGTCGT
Organism: Paraburkholderia sp. J41; assembly: GCF_905220235.1. NCBI lineage: Bacteria > Pseudomonadati > Pseudomonadota > Betaproteobacteria > Burkholderiales > Burkholderiaceae > Paraburkholderia > Paraburkholderia sp. J41. The sequence continues at coordinate 113,027 of NZ_CAJMZE010000004.1, forward strand.
GTTCAGCATGTTGCGGATGTCGCCGGCCGTCGCGTCGAACGAAGCGTTGCCTAGGCGCTGGCTGCCGAGCCAGTTGTCTTCGATGAAGCGCACGACCGATGCTTGCGTGATCTGCGTATGGTCGACGAAGTTGGCCTTCGCATACGGCGAGATCAGCAGGAACGGGGTACGCGTGCCGGGGCCGCAGCGGCCGTTCACGAGACCGCCGTTCACGCCTGCCGGCTGCTTCGCGTTCGGGCCGGTACATTGGCCGTTGCCGCTAAGCTGGTCGGCGCCCGTGAACGTGGCCGACTTCGTCGTGTTCGTCGAGATCTTGGTCGTCGCCGTGGTGTCGAACGACGAGTTCAGGATCGTCGGCGCCTGGTGGTCGTACCAGCCGTCCGAGTCGTCGTAGGCGATCACGACGGCCGTGTTTTTCCAGTCCGGCTGCTGCTGGAGGAAGTTCACGACCTTCACGACGAATTGCTGCTCGTCGAGCGGGTCCGAGTTGCCGGGGTGGCCGTCGCCGACCGAAGGCGCCTTCAGGAAGCTGACCGACGGGAAGTTGCCCGCCGAGACGGCCGTGAAGAAGTCATCCGTGTCGTACTGGTGGTGAACCGGCGTTGCCGTGTTGTCGAGCTGCGGATCGGTGAGGCCGATCATGGCCGTCGACGACGGACGCTGGTGCGTCAGGTTGGCGGTCGAGGGGAAATACTGGAACCACGCGTGATGCTGCACGTAGTCCGACGAAGCGGCGTTGAGCACCGACGAGAACGTCGAGCGCGAGCAGCCCGTCGTGCCGTTCGGGTTCACCGTCGACAGGTTGAAGCCGCCCATGAAGCCGCCCCACGTGATGTTCTTGGCGTTCAGCAGGTCGCCGATGTTCTTCACTTGCGGAGCGTATTGCGCGACCACCGAGCCCGTCGTGTCGAGCGTGTTCGTGCAGACGTCGCCGGCCGGGTCCAGGTCGCCGATCATCGTGAAGCCGCCCTGGCCGTCGGGGATGGCGTTGCCGCTCGGCGAGGTCGTGCCCGTGACCGCCGTGCCGAGCGACGTGCCCGAGGTGGCCGTGGTCGTGTACATCTGGATGCCGTTGTTCTGGCCGGACACCACTTCGACCGCGCCGGGCGTCGAGGGGCCGAACGTGTCGGTCCAGGCGTTGTCGTTCAGCGCGAAGTGCTGCGCGTAGTTCCACATTGCCGTGACGGTGTTGCCGTCGAAGTAGCCGAGCACCTGCGCGGCCGAGCCGAACGAGCCCGTGCTGCCGTTGGTCGTGCCGGTCGCGGACGTGAACAGCGGCGTGGCGTCCATCTTGCCGCCGTCGTCGCCGAGCTGCTCCGGCGTGTACGAGTGGTTCTGCGACTTCGTATTGGCCTGCGTGCGGTCGAGGCGGAACGGCTGCGCGAGCGTCGAGGTCAGCGTCACGCCGCCGATGTTCGGCGGCAGCGTGGCCACGCCGTTGATCGTCGAAGCCACGAGGTTCGGCGAGTTGGCCGCGCCGTTCGGGTTGTTCGGCGAAACGAGGCCGGCGTGAACCAGCGTGTTGATGTCCGTCTGCGTCGTGCCGACGGGCAGAACCTGCGGTTCGCCGGTCGGGTTCGTCGAGTTCGGGTAGGTCGCGAAGTAGTGGTCGAACGAAACGTTCTCACCGTAGATCACGACAAGGTGTTTGATCGGCGTGGCCGTTTGCAACGCGTCCTGGGCGGACACGGAAGCGGTCGGTGCCGGCGTGTTGTTGTTGCTGCTGCCGCAGGCCGCGATCACTGCCAGCGCGGCAGCGAACGGGATGGGCAACAGAGCTTTTTTCAAATGCATAGCGCGCGCTCCAGGTTTTGTAAGGCGCTTCCGTTTATTGATAAGAAGCCGGTCGGGGAACTTGCAAACTGTCTTTCCGAATTCTCGGGTTGCCTCTTCAGGCGGCGGAATTGCATCATTTCCATGTGAAAGTTTTATAAAGGATTCCGGCGAAACGCTTTCAATAACTTTTCGTTTTGCTTTTATGTGCGAAAGTGAAATGAAATTGTTTGGAGGACGATTGCGTAAATGAAAGGTGAGGTGCGGCGAAAATTGCCGCGAAGCTTACGTATGAAGGCCGAAGTGCGTGCTTCGCGTAGTGCGCGAAAAGGTACGAAAAGGCACGAAAAGGCGCGAAAATGCCCGATGAATCAGCACGAATGGCCGATTGCGCGAAGGAAATCCAGCTTTAAATAAATTAACGAAAATCTTTCAAAGCATGATACGGCCGACGATTTTTCTTTCGGCGAACGTGAGCGGATGCCAAGCTGAAACGCCGGGGAGCTTTTTTGCAATGAGCGAGCGAAACACCGCTTTCGTTTGCTTTTGCTTTCGTCCTTGCTTCGGGCGTTCAGTTTCGGCACGGCCGCGCTGCCGACGCTCGCCATGCTGATTGCGCAACGCGGTGCGCCGGTCTGGGCTCACGAACTCGTGTTCGCCTTGTTCCTTGCCGCCAATGCGGTGTTCGCCGTGCTGATCGTCAAGACGATCGCGCTGCTTGCCGAAGGCCGGTTGTTGCCGCTGAAAGTGGCCGCCCGTTGACGGCGACTCGGCGGCGAATCGGCGGCGCATCGACGGCGATTTCGCGAGTTACGGCGAGTTAGCCTGCACGAGATCAAATTGATGCTGCGGCCCGGACGCTAGCCGCCACAAGTTTTGACTTTTGTCACGGCCCAAATCGCCAAAATGAGAACAATGGGCAGTCAACACGTCGCGGGAGTGCCGGGCACCTTGCCTCTCCCGCGAATTCCACGCCGGGCTTCGCGCCCGGCGTTTTTTTTGGTGCGCTCCCTGCCCTCGACGCGTGCGTTTGCGCGTCGCGTTAGTGCGTCACGTAGTGCGTCGCGTTAGTGCGTATCCCCCGGCGAATCTTCCAGCCCGCGTAACCGTTTTTCGTCGATTCCCCAAGCCGGATTTGCCGCCTGAAACGCGGGATTTGCCTCGAACATGGGAATCGAGCGCGCCGCCTGCCGCGGCATTCACCGAAGCGCTCCATTCCGCAAACCCGGCGGCAGACGCAAATCCGGCGACCAGCCAAGTTCGCGCTTCGCCTTCAGGTTGCACGCTTCGCCGTGATCGTCGGCGATGTTGTAGAGGCCGGTCGCGCCGCGCTCAAGCGCCAACAGCGCCGCGAACGCGGCGGCTTCCACATGCACGGGACTCGTGCCGCCCGGCGCGCTCATCCCGGTGCGCGGCCCCCAGATTTGCCCATAGCGCAGCACCGTGCCCGTGAGGCCCGGCGTTGCCAGCGTCTGCCGTTCGAGCGAGGCGACGCCGCGCACGCTCATGCCGCGCGCGCTTTCGGCTTCCACGTCGAGCGGGCGGGTTTCGTCGTAAGGCTTGACGCCGGGCCGGTACGCCCACGCAATGCTCTGCGCGACGAACCGCGTGCTGCCCGCAGCCACGGCGGCCGCGACGAGATTGCGCGTGCCCTCGTCGCGAATGCGCGCGTTCGCGGCCGTGGCGGACGCCATTTTTGCGGGATCGAGCGCGTAAGGCAGGTCGGTGAGCTGGTGGATCACCGTGCGCGGCGCGGCCCGCACGAGCGCATCGCGCAGCGCGCGCGCATCGAACACGTCGACGATCACAGGCACGACGCCCGCCGCTTCCAGCGCTTGCGCCCGCTCCGGCCGCCGCGTGCTGCCGAACACCGCATAACCGGCGTCGATCAGCAACGGCACGAGCGCGCTGCCGACGGCGCCGCTCGCGCCGGCCAGCCAGAGGGTTTCCTTCATCGCCGCAACTCCCGCATGGAAAAAGATGAACGTGAGCTTAGCGCTGTAAATGGTCGGCAAAAAGATCCATTATGGCGATACTGATTGAGCCAATAAGGAGGCGCCATGCGCCGTGCCGGACACATCGAACTTGCGCTCGGGCCGCGGCCCGTGGGCGTGCCGCTGCAACGCTGGCTTTACGAAACGCTGCGCGCGGCGATTCTCGAAGGCAGTCTTGCGCCCGGCGCGCGGTTGCCCTCGTCGCGCGATCTGGCCGCGCGCGCGATGCTTTCGCGCGGCACCGTGCTTGGCGTGTTCGCGCAGCTTCAGGCCGAAGGCTATTTGACGGGCGCGGTCGGGCGCGGCAGCTACGTGACGCGCGAGCTGCCTGATCGGCGTATCGACAAAATGGCGGCTCGCGGTGCGGCGCCGCTTGCGCCCCTAAGCGAGCCGCACGCGGTCCAGGCAATCGCGCTTTCGGCGCGCGGCCGCTTGCTCGCGCGCAGCCCGTTCGCGCTCGGCGGGCGCGGCGCGCCTGCGCGCGCGTTTCGCGCGAGCCAGCCCGACCTCGACGCGTTTCCGTTCGACTTGTGGACGCGCATCGCCGCGCGCCGTGCGCGCCGCACGCGCCGCGATCTGCTCGGCGACGGCGAGGCGCTCGGCTACCGGCCGCTGCGCGAGGCGATTGCCGCGTATGTGGGCGTGTCGCGCGGCATTGCATGCACGGCGGAGCACGTGGCGGTTCTCGGCAGCGTGCAGCAGGCCATCGACCTGGGCGCGCGCCTCGTGCTCGACCCCGGCGATACCGCGTGGATCGAAGATCCCGGTTATCCGGGCGCGCGCCGGGTGCTGGAGGCGGCCGGCGCGCGCGTGGCGGGCGTGCCTGTGGATGCGCACGGGTTCGACGTCGAGTGGGCGCGGGCGCATGCGGGCGCCGCGCGGCTTGCGTACGTCACGGCGGGGCGTCAGGCGCCGCTCGGACCCGCGCTTTCGCTCGAGCGGCGGCTCGCGCTGCTCGAATGGGCGCGCGGCGCGGGCGCGCTCATCATCGAGGACGATTACGACAGCGAGTACCGCTTCGAGGGCAATCCGCTGGCGGCGATGAAAAGCCTCGACGGCGCGGGGCACGTGATCTATTGCGGCACCTTCAGCAAGCTGCTGTTTCCGGCGCTGCGGGTGGCCTACGCAGTCGTGCCGGATGCGCTCGTGGATGCGTTCGCCGCCGCGTGGTCGCTGACGGGCAGGCATGTGCCGCTCGACACGCAGTCGGTGTTGCACGCGTTCATCGCCGAAGGTCATTTCGGGCGGCACGTGAGGCGCATGCGCATGCTCTACGGCGAGCGCGCGCAAACGCTCGAAACGGCGGCGAAGCGGCATCTGGCCGGTCTGCTGCACGTGCCGCGCCCGATCGCGGGCCTGGACGCGCCCGCCTTCTTCCGGCCCGGCACCGACGACGCCGCGATGGCGCAACGCGCGGCGCGCGCCGGGCTGGAGACGCGCGCGCTCTCGTTCTATGCGGTCGATCGCGCGGCGGCGCCGGGGCTCGTGCTGGGTTTTGCGTCGATCGACTGCGCGGCGATCGAGGCGGGCGTGGTGACGTTGACGCGGGCGCTGGCATGAGCGCTGGCGTGAGCGCTGGCGTGACGCGATACGTATTCGACGGGCGCGCCATGCGCCCGCGAGGAGCGCGGCGCCGCCGGGGCTCGTGCTGGGATTTGCGTCGATCGACTGCGCGGCGATCGAGGCGGGCGTGGTGACGTTGGCGCGGGCGCTGGCATGACGCGATACGCATTCGACGGGCGCGCCATGCGCCCGTGAGGAGCGCGCGGCGCCGTCCGCAGCGCCGCGCGAGGAAAAGGCAGCGCCGCTTAGCCGTTGCCGCCGTGGAACAGCGTGAGCTTGTTCGACACCGAAGTCACGCCTTGCACCGACTTCGCCACGTCCTCGGCCTGATGGAGCTGGTCGCCGTTGCGCACCGAGCCGCTCAGCGTCACCCCGCGCCGCCGCGCGCGCGCACGAACACATTCGATACGTCGAAGCCGTTGGTCCTCGAAAGCGCGCGGCGCACGGCACGCGCGAGCGCGCGGTCGGCCTTGGTCGCCTTTTTGCCCGAACTCGCGGCGGGCGCGGATTGCGACATCGAGGCATCGTTGCCGGCGGAGGCATCGCTCGCCGTCTGCGCCTGGGCGGCGAGGGCAAAAGCCGAAAGAGACAGGAGACACACGGCACGCAGCAGGTTCTTCTTCATCACTCGCTCCTTGAATGGGCGACGTCGCGCACGCGCATGCTGGACGCGCATCGCCCTGGTTTTCATGTCGGATGCAGCGAACTGGAAGGCGGGGCCGGATGGACGCGCCAGCGTTCGCGCGGCCCTTGGGCACCATGGTAGCGCGCGGGCAAAACGGCTGTCGCCACGCCGCGCGAGGCATGGTCAGCGCGCCAATCCGCCGATCGCATTAGGATAGGCGCGCATCGAAACGACACGGCACACGACGAGGAGGCAGGCTGATGACGAAGGTATGGGAAGGGCCGGGTTCGCAGGCGCGGCGCGCGTGGCTCAGGAACGTGAGCGCGATGGCGGCGGTTTCGGCGATGGGCTCGCTCGGCAACGCGGCGAACGCAGCGAGCACGGCGAACGCGGGAGAACCTGCCGCGAAACGCACGGCGGCGCAAAACGGCAAGGCGTTGTTCGCGTACGTCGGCACTTATACGCCACATGGGCTCGGCATCCATCGTTTTCGTGTCGATCGCGCGACGGGCAAGCTCGACGCGCTCGATCCGGTCCAGGGCATCGAAAACCCGAGCGCGCTCGTCATCGACCCTCAGCAGCGCTTCCTGTTCAGCACGAGCGAGGTGAAGAACTACAACGGCACGAGCAACGGCTCGGTGAGTTCGTATGCGATCGAGGCGGGCACGGGCGCGCTGCATCCCGTCAGCACCGTGAATTCGCAGGGCGCGGGGCCGGTGTATCTGAGCCTGCATCCGAACGGGCGCTATCTGCTGGTGGCGAACTACAACAGCGGCAGCGTCGCGGTGCTGCCGGTGAGCGACGACGGCACGCTGCGCGACGCGGTTTCGATGCAGGCGCCGCAAGCGCCGGCGGGCGCGGGGCACGCCGCCGAAGGCGCGCCGGGCAGCTTCGCGATCAGCGATCACGACGGCCCGCATGCGCACACCATCGTGCCTTCGCCCGACGGCCGCTTCGCCATTTCGACCGATCTGGGCGTGGATCGCACCTATGTCTGGAAGTTCGACGAAAGTTCGGGCGCGCTCGCGCCGAACGAGCCGGCCTTCGTCGCGGCTTCGGCGGGCGCGGGGCCGCGCCACGTGGTGTTTCATCCGAACGGGCGCTGGCTTTACGAGGTCACGGAGGAAGCGTCCACGCTCGTGACTTACGGCTACGACGCACAGCACGGCACGCTCACGCGCATGCAGTCGGTTTCCACCTTGCCGCCCGGCTTTCAGGGCACGAGCTTCGCCTCGGAAATCATCCTCTCGCACGACGCGCGTTTCCTCTACGTGGCGAACCGGCTGCACGACACCATCGCGCAATTCGGCGTGGGCGCGAACGGCCAGGTACACTGGATCGGCGAAATTCATACGGGCGGCGATTATCCGCGCGTGATTCGCTTCGATCCTTCGGGGCGCTTTCTCTATTCGCTCAACCAGCGCAGCGATCACATCGCGATTTTTTCCGCCGATAAATCGAGCGGCAAGCTGCGCTTCACCGGCAATTACGTGGCCGTTGGGAGTCCTTCGGATATCGCGTTCGCGGCGGTGTGAAGCGTTGCCGCGCGTTCGCTGAAACGCGCGGCAGCGGCGTTGACGTCGAACGGCCTGACGGCCGGTTCGACGTCGGGCGGCAAACGTCGGGCGGCAAACGTCAGGCGCTGCGCCGCACTTCGGCGGCGTGCGCGCGGCGCGGGCGCGCGGCGTTGGCCTTGCGCGCGACGGCGGTGCCGTTCACGCGCGTCACGTGCGCGGACAGCACGGCCTGCGTTTGCGTGAGCGAGCGATAGAGATCGAGGTAACGCGTCGCGGGCACGCGCCAGCTCGAATCGCGCTTCATGGCGTTGCGCTGGAGCGCGCGCCAAAGCGTGGGTTGCGCGAACGCGCCCAGCGCGCGGCCGAGCGCATGGAACACGTCGCTCGCATGCTCGCCGGTAAAGAGGAAGCCGTTCGCGCGGCCCGCGTGCGCGCCGTCGGCGGCCGTGGCGGGGCAATCCTCGATGGTGTCGGCGAGGCCGCCCACGCGCGACGCCACGGGAATCGTGCCGTAGCGCATGGCGTAAAGCTGCGTGAGCCCGCACGGTTCGAAGCGGCTGCCGTGCAGCAGGATGTCGGCGCCCGCATGCAGCCGGTGCGCGCGGTCTTCGTCGTAACCGATATGCACGCCCAGCCGGCCCGGCCATTCCTGCGCGAGCTTGCGCAGCGCGTTTTCGATCTGCGCGTCGCCCTGACCGAGAATCGCGAACTGCACGCGCGGCCAGCGCGCGAGCGCGGCGGGCAGCGCTTCGCAGACGACGTCGGCAAGCTTCTGTTCGGTCAGGCGGCTGCCGATGGCCACGAGCGGCGCGAACGGATCGACCTGCAAGCCGTAACTCTGCTGCAATGCCTTTTTGCAGGCGTGCTTGCCCGCGAGATCGTCGATGCCGTAAGGCTGCGCGAGTGCGGGATCGTCGGCGGGATTCCAGGCTTCGTCGTCGATCCCGTTGATGATGCCAGTGAGTTTGTCCGCGTGCGCGGCCAGCACGCCTTCCATGCGATTGCCGAAGCGCGCCGTGAGGATTTCGCGCGCATAGCGCTCGCTCACCGTCGTCACGCGGTCCGCGTGGACAATGGCCGCTTTCATGAAGCTCAGCGACTGATAGAACTCGATGCTCTGCGCGTCGTCGGGCGAGGCGTTTAGCAATCCTGACGGAATGCCTGCATAGTGCGCGAGGCCGAGCGGATAGTTGCCCTGGAACGCGAGATTGTGGATCGTGAACACGCTTTTCGCCGAGGCGCCCGCGAGCTTCATGAACAGCGGCGTGAGGCCGGCGTGCCAGTCGTGCGCATGCACCACGCGCGGCCGCACCACGCCGCGCACGCCGGTGGCGATGCGCGCGGCGGCGGCGGAAAGCGAGGCGAAACGCGCGAAATTGTCGATGTATTCGCGCCCGCACGCATCTTGATAGAGACCGCTGCCGCGTCCGGCATACAGGTGGTCCATTTGCAGCAGTAGCACGGGCACGTCGGAATCAGGCATCGCGGCGCGCCACAAACGCGCATCGCCGCCGGGCAGATCGCGCAGATAGCCGAGCGGCGTGGCCGCGCGCGCGCGTTCGAACGCGCATTCGTAACCGGGCATGAGAATCGAAACATCGGCGCCGCGTTGACGCAGCGCCGCGGAGGAAGCACTAACCATGTCGCCGAGACCGCCGCTCTTGGCGAGCGGTGCGGCTTCTGCGGCGACCATCAGGACGTTGAGCGACAAGGGCGACTCCGCGTAGGTACAGGTATGGATCGAGCGTTGATCGAGATTCGCCGGAAGCTCTCGGCGCCGCTGAACGGCGCGTGTTCGGGCGAACCCTAACGCTCTAAGCAATCTCCGGGCCAGCCATTGCGGCAATGCAAAAACGCCGGTTTTCGAGCGGCGAAACCGCGCGAAACCGGCGCGGGACAAGGCGCCGTGTTCGATTCGATGCGCGCTGCGTAACGCGTCGATTTTTGCGAATGCACGTTCGTGTAGCTTTGGGCGTGACGCGAGTGCAGTTTTCACCTGGTTGCTGAAAAGCGGCGCTTCCAGGGCTGGCGTCAAACGGCTGGATTTTGGCGTGCGCACGCCTGGCGCGCGGTCGCGGCTTCGCTCGGATGCCTGGTTGATATCTGCCCGCGATGCCTGCTTGATGCCTGCTCGATGCCTTCTTTCCCCTGCCTTCTCGATGCCTTATTCGAGGCGTAATTTCGGGCGCGGTAAAGCCCGGCGTGATTCGAGCCCTTTTCAGCCGCCGCCGATGCCTTGCATCACCTTGCCGGTGCCGCCGCACACGGCGCAGCGCTGGCCTTCCACTAGCCCCGTGCCGTGACACGCGCCGCAGGTGTCCTCGCCGACGCCGGGTGCGTCGGGCGGGCCTTCGTCGCCGGGATTGAGCGGTTCGTCGGGCGATGCGGCAGAGAATGCGTTGCGTTGCATGGCGAGCCTCCATAAAAAGCGAATGCTTTACCGGCATCAGCGCAGCACTTGTGCCCACGCGGGCGCGCTCTGCGCTGCACCGCACGCAACGCGCGGCGGCACGGCCGTTGCGTACGGCCGTTGCGTGATACGCATCGGCATCGCGCGGAATCTGCCGCGCTGCAATGTATTTCGCTGCAACCTTCTTCCACCGGCGTCGAGCCGAAAAAGGAGTCACATCATGAGCGACTTTCACGCCAGCACGGCAAGCCTGAACCCCGGCGCCAGCACCGCCATCGACCCCGCCCTGGCTGCGAACGCGAGCTGGGTCGGCATCTGGAGCGGCGCGGCGGCGCGCCTTGGCGATCTCACGGCACAAGCCATTCGCACGAGCCTCGACGAGCAGCGCGCCATTGCGCTCGCCGCCGCCGAGGAAAGTTCGCCGCTCGGCGTCTGGCGTCTGCAAACGAGCTATTCGCTGACGGGCGCGGCCAAGACGGTGGCATATTTCCGCCATGCCGCCGAAATCGTGCTCGATACGATGACGCACGCCGTCGCCGACGCGGAGGGGCGCGTGAACCAGCATTTCCTCGCGATGACGGGCGCAATGACGCACACGGCGGAGCAGGCGGCGGCGCAAGGCGAATCGTCGCTCGTAAGCGCCGACGCTTCCGCGCAAGTCGCGGACAGCGCCGTGCGGATCGTGGATGCGGCGGGCAACGCGGTATCGTCGGCAACGAACGCCGCTACGAGCGCGGCGACGAATGCGGCCGCGAAAACGCCGAACGCCGGGCACTGAGCGATGCTCGCTTGCGCGGCGGTTACGACGATACCGGTTGCGGGCGGCGCGAATCCCGTTGAAGCGGGTTGAAGCCGGTTGAAGCTTGTTGAAGCCGGTTGAAGCATCAGGTGGCTGCGGCGCGCGCTTGATGCGGCGATCCGGTATTCATGCTGGGCCGCGACCGATGAAGAAGCGTCGCGAGCCGTTGCGCAAATGCGCGAAGCAAGTCTGCCTTGCCTGAGCGAAAACTTTGGCTCGCGAGCTGCGTTTTTTGCAGCGCAGCTCGTGAGCGCCGCGTTGGGCGCTTCGGCAAGAATGCGCAGCCGGATTCGATGAGTTCGTAATCATTCGGAATACGAACGAATGGCGCTGCGCATAAAAATGCACCGCATGTCGATGACGAAACCCGCCACGCGCGAGGCGCAGCATAAGGACACAAGCAAAGCACCGGCTTCGCCCAGGCACATCCAATGCAACGCACTCCGTTCCTCGCTACCATGACGAACAAGACCAAGGAGGCCGCATGAGAAGCCGTATTCATCCCGCGTGGCTCGCCGCGGGCACCCTCGGCGCATTCGCGGCGGGCGCGCTGTTGTGGCAGAAGTCCGGCGCGTTCGCGGGCGGGCCGCGCGGCAACCGGCGCGTGCCGCAACCGGCCCTGCCCGTCGATCTCGACCGCTACGTGGGGCGCTGGTTCGAATTCGCGCGCTATGAAAATCGTTTCGAGCGCGGCGGCGAAGCCGTGATCGCCGAGTACGCGCAGCGCGACGACGGTCTCGTGGACGTGCTGAACCTATGCCGCGTGGGCAGCACGAACGGGCCGATTCGCGTGGCGAAAGGGCGCGCGAAGGTGGTCGAAGGCAGCGGCAACGCCAAGCTCAAGGTCTCGTTTTTCGGGCCGTTTTACGTGGGCCATTACTGGGTGCTCGACCATGCCGACGACTACGCATGGTCGATCGTCGGCGAGCCGTCCGGGCGCTTCCTGTGGATACTCACGCGCGAACCGGAGCCGGGCCGCGATGCCGCGGCGGCGCTTGTCGCGCGCGTGCGCAAGCTTGGCTACGACACTTCGATGCTGCGCTTTACCGCTCAGCACCACGCTTGAGGATGCATGAGGATGCATTGAGCGTGCTCGACGACATTGCCCGATCGTGCTGACGAAGCGCGACCACGCGCGACCACGCGTAAAAACAGCGAAACGCGCGAGATCGCAAACGATCGCAAACGATCGCGCGCATCACGCTCTGAGCGCGGTCTTGCCCGCTTCGCCCAGCAGCGGCAAATCGCGAATCCGCACCCCTGTCGCGTCGAAAATGGCATTCGCGAGCGCGGCGGCAGCCGGTCCCTGCGCCGCCTCGCCCACGCCGAGAAACGGCAGGCCGGGCCGGTCGATCAACACGACCTCGACGGCCTTGGGCACGGATGCGAAGCGCAGAATGGGGTAGCTGCTCCAGTCGGCGCTCGTGATGCGTTGACGGTCGAAGCGCGTTTGCTCGAACAGCGTCCAACTGCTCGTTTGCACGATGCCGCCTTCGATCTGGTTGCGCACCCCGTCGGGATTCACGATCTGCCCGCAATCGACGGCGGCCACCACGCGCTCGACAAGCACGTCGCCCGTGTCGCGCGCGACGCTCACTTCCACGGCCACGGCGAGATATGCCATCAGGTTCTTGTACTTCGCGAAGGCGAAGCCCGTGCCGCGCGCCTGCGTCCTCACGGAAGGCAGTCGCGCCGTGCGCGGCCGCCAGCCGAACTGCTTCGCCGCCGCCCGGATCGCGTCGTGCGCGCGCGGGTCGTCCAGGTGCTTCAGGCGAAACGCCACGGGGTCGGCTTGCGCGGCGAGCGCGAGTTCGTCGACGAAGCTTTCTATCGCGAAGATGTTCATGTGCGCGCCGAGCGAGCGCATGGCCGACACGCGAATCGGCATGTCGGGCAGGAAATGATGCTGCACATGCAGGTTCGGCACGCGATAGAGCGGAATGCTGTTGCGGTCGCCGCCGCCCTCGGGCATGGGAATGGGTTTGGGCGGCGCGGGCGTGAACGGTTGCGCGAGCAATTGCGCGGGCAACAGGCGCCCCGCGTTGTCGATGCGATTGTTGTGCGTGTTGCTCCATAGTTCGTACTGCCAATCGACGATCGTGCCGCCCGCATCGAGCGACGCGCTTGCCTCGACCGTCATCGCCGGGCCGAACGGTTCCCACGTATGCTCCTGCTCGCGCATGAACTGCACGCGCACCGGGCGTCCCGGCAACTCGCGCGCGAGCAGGGCGGCGTCGGCGGCGGCGTCGTCGGCGCCGTTGTGGCCGTAGCAGCCCGCGCCTTCCACATGCACGCATCGCACGTTTGCGGGCGGCATCGCCAGCATTTCGGCAAGCCCGGCGCGCAGCGGATACACGCCTTGCGTGTGCGTCCACACCGTCATCGTGCCGTGCTCGAAATGCGCCAGCGCGCACGAAGGCCCGATCGAGCCATGCGTGAGATACGGCTTCGAATAGCGCGCGTGCAGCGTTTTTGCGGGCGCATTCGCGGCGTTTGCCGCGCTCGCATGCTGGTCGGCCACGACGATCTCTTGAGCGGGCAGACGCATCAGGTAAGCGTGGATCGTCGCCGGGTCGGGCAGCGGCGCGCCGGGTTGCCACCGCGCGGCCAGCGCGAGTTCGCGCATCGCGACGATGGCGCGCCATTCGTCGTCGGCGATCACGGCGAGATAGTTGCCGTTGCGCACGACCTTGATGACGCCGGGCAGCGCCTGCACGCGGGCGAGATCGACGCTCGCGAGCGTCGCGCCATAGGCGGGCGGGCGCACCACGCGTGCGTGCACCATGCCCGGCGGGCGCATGTCCTGCACGTAGCTCGCGCCTCCCGTCACCTTGCCCGGAATGTCCACGCGCGCGAGCGTGCGGCCGATCACCTCGTAGTGCGCGGGCGCTTTTCCCGCCGCGCCGGGCTGCGCGTCCTGATGCAGATTCGCATGCCGCACGGCGTCGCCGTAACTCACGCGGCGGCCGTCGCTCGCCACGATCGCGCCGTCGCGCGTGGCAAGCGTCGCGGCATCGGCTTGCAATTGCGCCGCCGCGCTTTCCACCAGCAGCGCGCGCACCTGCGCGGCCGCGTTGAGGATCGCGGTGCCGCTGTCGGCCATCGTGTGGCTGCCCGCCGTGTAGCCTTCGTTGGGTGTCGCGGCGGTGTCGGCGGTCACGATCTCGATGGCGTGCGGCGGCAAGTCGAGTTCCTCGGCCGCGAGTTGCAAAAGCGCCGTGCGCACGCCCGTGCCCAGTTCGACCTTGCCGGTGCAGACGGTCACGTGCCCGTCCGGGCCGACCTTGATCCACGCGTCGAGCAGCGGCGTGGTCTTGAGGCTGCCGGGCAGCTTCGGCGCGCTCGCGGTAAAGGTGCCCGCTTCGGTCGTGGTTTGCGCGAGCGCGGCGGCGCCCGGCACCAGCGCGAAGCTCACCATGAGCGAGCCGCCCACGAGAAAACGGCGGCGTCCGGCGTCGGCGGGGCCGTCGTGCGCTTTTTCGTGGGCTTTTTCGTGCGCTTCTACGTGCGCTTCTACGTGCGCTTCTACGTGGGCTTCGCTTACGCCTTCTCGCGCGGAATCGCTCATGCGTTCGCTCACGAGTTCGCTCCGCCGGCCGCTTCGCGGATCGCCGCGAGGATGCGCATATGCGTGCCGCAGCGGCACAGGTTCGGCTCCATGTGGCGGCGAATCGTGGCTTCGTCGGGATGCGGCGAGCGCTCCAGCAGCGTTTGCGCGCGCATGATCATGCCCGCGATGCAGTAGCCGCATTGCGCCGCCTGTTTGTCGATGAACGCCTGTTGCAGCCGCGACGGATGCTGCGCGCTGCCGAGCCCTTCGAGCGTGCGCACGGGCCGCTCGCCGATCGCGGCAACGGGCAGCAGGCACGAGAACACGGCTTCGCCGCCCACGTTCACGGTGCATGCGCCGCATTGGCCGAGGCCGCAGCCGAATTTCGCGCCGTCGAGCCGAAGCTGGTTGCGCAGCACGTAGAGCAGCGGCGTGGCGGGATCGACGTCGAGCGTATGCCGCGCGTCGTTGACGGTGAGCGTGATCGTCATGGCGTGCCTTCCTTTCGATAGCGCGCGACCGCGTCGGCGTCGAGCGCGGGCCACGCGCCCTGCGTGCTGAAACGCGCGCGCGTGTAGTTCGCGAGATCGGCGATTTGCGCGTTCGTGAACGTGTCCGCGAACGGCGGCATGAAATGCGCGGCGGCGCTGCCTTGCCAGGCGATGCCGTCGAGCAGGATGCGCACGACGTTGCGCGGGCTCGCCGCGTTGACGGCCGTGGAGAGCGCGAGCGAGGGGCGCTCCGAATTCGGCATCAGCGGGGCGGTTTCGCCGTGGCACGCGGCGCAGGCGGCCGCGAACAGCGTGGCGCCGTTGCCGTGGAGCGCGGGGTGGGAGACGGCCGCCGTTTTCAGCGGCGCGGGATTCGTTTCGGAGTCCAGACTAAGCAGATACGCGGCGATGGCGTCGACGTCGGCGGGTGATGCGTTGGCGAGCAGTTCGGTGACGGGGCGCATCGGGCCTGCCGCCGCGCCGTGTTCGCTCGCGAAGCCGGTGCGAAGATAGCTCGCGAGCTGCGCCTGCGTCCACGGTCTGGGCCGCTTCGCGAGATTGACGAGCGAGGGCGCGTCCCAGCCTTCGAGCGTGCCGCCTTGCAACGCATGCGCGTCGTCCTCCGCGCCCAGGCGCTTGAGCGGCGTGTGGCACGCGCCGCAATGGCCGACGCTCGTCACGAGATAGCGGCCGCGCGCGATGGCGTCGACGTCGGCATCGGCGTTTGCGTCGGCGTTTGCGTCGGCATTCGGCGCGGCTTGCGGTTCGGGGCCGGGATGCAGATAAAGCCAGTCCCAAACGGCCATCAGCGGGCGAAAGCCGAGCGGGAACGTCAGCGCATTGGCGGGCGCGCGTGCGTGAACCGCGTCGCGCGTCATGAGCCACGCGTAGAGCGAAGCGATGTCGGCATCGCTCATCTTCGTGAAATGCGGATACGGAAACGCGGGATAGAGCCGATGCCCGTCGCGCGACACGCCGTAACGCATCGCGCGCGTGAACGCTTCGAGCGGCCAGCCGCCGATGCCGGTGTCCTTGTCGGGCGTGATGTTGGACGAATAGATCACGCCGAAGGGCGTGGCGAGCGGCCGGCCGCCCGCGAACGGCGCGCCGCCTTGCGCGGTGTGGCACGTCATGCAGTCGCCGAGCGCCGCGAGCTTCGCGCCGCGCGCGATGGCGCCGGCGTCGCCTGCCGGCGCGGTTGCGGCCGCAACGGTGTAGATGGCGGGCCACGCATGCGCCGCGCGCATGCCGTACGAAACGGCGAGCGCGACGGCGAGGCACATGCCGACCGCGAACGACCTTCCACCTTTCATCCCGCCTCCAGTGCGCGCCGCGCGCGGGCGCGAACGCCAACTATACTGCGCCGGGTGCGATGCGTCGGAAAGCACATCGGGCAGCGCATCGGGCCATGCATCAGGCAGCGCATCGGGCCATGCGTCAGGCAGCGCATCGGGCCATGCGCCAGGCAGCGGGCGGGCAAGCGGCGTTCAATGGCGCGCGTCGGCACTGAGCGCGTCGCCGGTATGCACGGCCATCTTGCCGCTTTTTTCGCTTTGCACTTCGTAGCGCGGTTCGGCGGCGCTCGCGTTCACGTCGTGGCCGTGAACATGCGTGCGCTCGTGCAGCACGCGCGTGACGACGCCGTGCGTTTCGCCTTGCGGCGTTTGCCAGCGCACTTTGTCGCCGGCTTTCCAGGTGGGGCTCATTGCGTCTCCGTGCGCCCGCGCGCGGGGCGGCGCGGGCGGCCACGCATGCGCAAGCGCCGTGCCGCTCAGCGCGCCGGGCCGGCCGCGAGCGACGGCGACGTTGACGGCGACGTTGACAGCGCCGAAGCGCAAGCCGGAAGAGGCTGCGCCGCTTCCACGCGATTGCGCCCGCCGCGCTTGGCGCGATACAGCGCCGAATCGGCGAGACCGTAGGCGGTGTCGAATTCGGTGCCGGCCTCGTTCGCGCTGATGCCGAAGCTCGCGGTGATGCGGCGGTTCACCGGCGCGGCGAACTCGTGCTCGCCGATGGCGGCGCGCATGCGCTCCGCCATGACGAGCGCTTCGGCCAGATCGTGCCGCGGCAGCACGACCGTGAACTCCTCGCCGCCCACGCGCCCGATGAACCCCGTGTCGCCGACGATGCGGCGCAGGCAGCCGACAATGCCCAGAATCACGGCGTCGCCGGCCGGATGGCCGTAGTCGTCGTTGACCTTCTTGAACTCGTCGATGTCGAGCAGGATCATCACCGCGCGGCCCGCGCGCAACGCCTTCGAGGTGCGCTCGATCACGGCGCTGCGGTTGAACACGTCGGTGAGCGCGTCGTGCGTCGCGCGGTACTGAAGCTGCTGCGCGAGCGCCTGCATTTCGCGCTCCGCGCGGTCGCTGCGGCCGATCAGGCGGCGCGTTTCGCGCATCAGGCGCTCGAAATGCGCGATCAGTTCGCCGAGCGCGGCGCGCTGGTCGGCCTGCCCCGCGCCGCTCGCATGCGTCGCGCGCGCTTTCTCCAGCGCGTCGCTTTCGTTGCGAAAGAGATCGGGCGCGTCGTTCGACGAGGTATCCGCGTGGGAGTTCGGCACCTTGCTCTCCGTGTTCAAACCGAAACGGGACAATCGGTGAACTGGATCGCCGTGAAGTCGGTTTGCAATTCCTCGCCGAATTCGAAGATCGTTTCGTCTTCGTCGTCGCGATACCAGTTGACGTGTACGCGGTTGCCCGCGCCGGCGGTTTCGTTGAGCGAATCGAAAATGCTGAACAGCATCTTCGTGCTCGAACTGTTGAAATACGTGAGCGTGACGTCGACGGTGATGGCGGCGTCGGTGCAGCTTGCGAGGTATTCGTTCAGACGCTCGATGATCGGCGAATAGAATGCGGCCGCGTTCTCGGGATACGACTCGCCCCGGAGCGAAAGCAGGTTCTGGTCGAACCGGAAATCGATCTCGGGCGACGTCGCCGTGGCGGCAATGAAGAGATTTTCCATGGCGGGTTCGCGTACTTGGCTCAGATGATGGTCTTAAGGCAGAAAAGGGCGGTCTCGGGGTCGCCGGCGCGCGGATGAAAGGCGAATTCGAGCGGCGCGCTGGCGTCGCGCGCCATCGTCAGAAAGCCGAGTCCCGCGCCCTTGCTTTCCGGCGGGGTTTCCGCGCGCAACGAGGTCTTGTAGGCCGCCTTGATTTCATCGAGCGTCATGTTGCGCAGCGGTTCGAGTTTCTCGCGCAGATCGTCCACGACGCCCACGGCGACGGGATTCGCGCACATCATGAAATGGCGCTCGCCTTCGATGGTGATGCACACGGCGCCTTCGCGCACGGCGCCGCCCTTGTCCTGCCCGTCGAGCAGCGAATCGGCCGAATAATGGACGATATTCTGCGAAAGCTCGATAAACGACGAAAAGAGTTTGCGGCGCGTGGGCGCGCTCACGCCGGCCACTTCCAGTTGCAGCTTCACGACCTCGCTCATCGCCGCGACGATGTTATGCGAGAAATAGCCCTTGTGATAAAAGATCAGATTGCGGCGCTGTGCGAGTTCAAAAAACGCACTGTCCTGATCGATGAATTCCGGCATGTTCATGGGCTACCTTAAACGCGGGTGAAGAATAGCGTCACGTCGTCGCGACGCGATTGTTTTCCTTGCCAGGCGGCCAGCGCCTCGCGCAATGCTTCGCCGATTTCCGTGGGCGATTGCGCCCGCCGCTCGAATATCAGATCGAGCGCGCGGCGCTTGCCGAAGGCGATGTTCTTCGCGCCGCCGATCTGGTCGATCAGGCCGTCGGTGGAAACGAACAGCAGGCTTTCGCCGGGCATATCGACCGTGTGCAGCGTCCATTCGTGATCGGCGAGACTGTCCACGTAGCCCACGCCCATGCGCTCGCCGGCCACGGTTTCGAACCGGTCCGCCTGCGGGCGCAGCACATGGAGCGCGATGCGCGCGCCGGCAAACAGCAGTTGCCGCCTCGCGGTGTCGAACCAGAAGAACGCCGCGTCGAGACCGTCGTTCGACTGCGGGGATTCGCCCGCGCCATGCACCTGGCCGAGCAAACCCTTCACGTTGCGGTTGACGGCCGCGAGCAGCGCGCTCGGGTCGCGCGGGCCCAGTTGTTCGAGCGCCTGCGTGAGCGAGGCCGAAGCGAGCAGCGTCATGAACGCGCCGGGCACGCCGTGGCCCGTGCAGTCGGCCACCGCGCCGAACCAGCCGTCGGCGAACGCGGCGAAGTGATAGAAGTCGCCGCCCACCACGTCGCGCGGCTCCCAGAGCAGCGCCGCGCCGGGCAGCCTGGCCGCGAGCGCGTCGCGCGAAGCGCGCAGCATCGCCTGCTGGATCACGCTCGCGTATTCGATGCTCTGCATGACCTGGCGGTTGCGCTCGGCCTGCACTTCGGCCACGGCGCCCAGCAATTGCAGCCCGTTGCCGATGCCGGCAAAGCGGCCGTTGCGCGTCACGATGAAGCCGTCCACGAGCGCTTTCTCGCCCACTTCCACGGTCTTGAAGGTGAGCGCCTCGATGCTCATGTCGGCGTCGACGATGAGCGGCTCCTTGTCCATGAAGGCGATGCAGCTTTTCTTGTCGTACAGCTCGCGATGGAACGGCTTGCTCATCTGCGAGAGAAAGATGTCGCGATTGATGAGGCCAATGGGGCGATCGTGCTCGATTACCGCGAGACTCACCATGTCGCGCCGCGAATAAAAGATTTCCATCACGAGCGAATTGGCGTCCGAGGCGTCCACGGAAGGCACATCCTGGGACAGATCGCCTGCGCAACGTGGGCTCTGGGCAACACCGGGGCGACGAAACTGCGCAAGCGCTGGATGCATGATGAGGCGGCACCACGTATGAGGAAACCAGCACGCTAAAGCCCTTTTGTGTCGGTTTCGTTACAGGGGGCGATTCAAAATGAGTTAAACGTTTGCGTGTTGCGCGGCGGGTTCGCGCGCTGCAAAACGGTGCGCTCCGCCGGGCCGGAGCGCCGCTGGACGGGGCTTTCGGACGATCGGGCCAGGGCCGGCCGGGTCTCGCCGGCACTCCGGCGGCACTCCGGCGGCGATCCGGCGGCCGTATTGCGGCGGTTATCGGATTGAATGGCGGCTTTCTTTGTCTTACGAATTGCCGTCGGTTTAAACACCGCTGCGCGCATGGCAATTCGCCGTAATCCAGCCCGATAAATCAGCCGATAAAGCCCGATAAAGGAACCCGATAAAAGGCCGATAAAGCGCCGATGAAGGGCCGATAAAGCGCCATTGGCGAAAGGCCGGGGACAGATTGGTTTCCTTGCATGGCGATATCGCGGCGCATTCGCAACGGGCATTCGCGCATGGCTTTAAACGGCGCGCCATTCCTGTTTTAAGCGCCATTCGCCAGCGCGAGGCGTTTGCCGCATAATGATGACCGCGAGCGACGCGGCATGCGCGCAAGCTAAACGATTTCAAGGCACCGGCGCGCGGTCATTGCCGGGCTCCGGGGTTTCCGGTCATCTTCTCGCCGAATTGATACACGCGATGCAACAGACCCTGACGCGGTTGAACAGTCACGTACCCGGCCTCGACCCCATTCTCGGCGGCGGCATGATCGCGGGTTCCGCCTATATCTTTCAGGGGCGGCCGGGCGCGGGCAAGACCATCCTCGCGAACCAGATTGCGTTCGCGCAGGCGAGGCAGGGCGGCAAGGTGCTCTACATCACGCTGCTCGCCGAATCGCACGACCGGCTGTTCCAGTCGCTTTCGACGCTCGGGTTCTACGACGCTGCGGTTATCGGCAAGGAAGTCACGTATCTGAGCCTGTTCCGCACGCTGCGCGTGGAAGGGCTCACGGCGCTGGTCGAATTGCTGCGCAAGGAAATGGCGCGCCAGGGCACCACCATGCTCGTGCTCGACGGCCTGCTCAACGCGCGCGAAAGCACCCACAACTCGCTCGACGTAAAGACCTTCGTGGCCGAACTGCAAGGCCACGCGGCGTTCAGCGGCTGCACGGTGCTGTTTCTCACGAGCGCGCGCATCGACGAATCGAGCCCCGAGCACACCATGGTGGACGGCGTGCTGCAACTCGAAGAGGAACTGTTCGGCTCGAAAACGGTGCGGCGCCTGCGCGTGTCGAAGTCGCGCGGCAGCGGCTCGCTGAGCGGCCTGCATCATTACCGCATCAGCGACGACGGCATTACCGTTTACCCGCGGCTCGAAGCGCTGTACGCGCATCCGCTCGGGCGCGATCACGCGCCGGTCGAACGCGTGTCGAGCGGCTTCGAGGAACTCGACCAGCGCATCAAGGGCGGCTTGCCCGCGGTGTCGGCCACGGCCGTGGTCGGCCCCGGCGGCAGCGGCAAGACGAGCTTCGGCCTGAACTTCCTGCGCCTCGGCACGCCCGAAGCGCCCGCGCTGCATTTCGGCTTTTACGAAACGCCGGCGCGGCTCGCGAGCAAGGCGCGCGCGCTCGGCATCGACATGGAAGCGCTGGTGAAGTCGGGCGCGCTCACGGTGCTGTGGAATCCGCTCACGGAAAACGTGATCGACAGTCTCGCGTATCAATTGCTGGACGCGGTACAGGCACGCGGCGTGCGGCGACTGGTGATCGACGGTCTGGCGGGCTTCGAGCGCGCCACGGTGGACCCGCTGCGCTTCACGGAATTTCTTGCCGCGCTCACCAATCAGCTTCGCGTCATGGACGTCACGCTGATCTGCACGTGGGAAACGAAAGACCCGAGCGTGACGGGCCATAGTGCGGTTATACCCGAGGCGTTGAGCCTCTTCGACAACGTCATCGGCATGCAGCTCGAGGAAACGGAAGACGCGCTGTATCAAGGCATCAAGGTAATCAAGGTTCGAGACAGCGCGTTTGCGCCTTCCGTCACGAAGCTCACGATTCCCGACGTCGCCCCGCGCGCCGATATCAGCGTGACGGTTGCCGATAAACCGTCTCTACGATAGTGGCCCCGCGCCCCGGACGGCCAGCGGCAGCGCACGAGAGTGAGCCGGAATGACGACCATCGTTGTAGTCGATGACGAAACCCTGATCACAGACTTCCTCACCTTCTTTCTCGAGGACGCGGGGTATATCGTGCATGCCGCGCGCAATGGCGTGGACGCGCTCGAGCTGATCCTGCGCGTGTTGCCCGACGCCGTCATCACCGATTACATGATGCCGGCCATGTCGGGTCTCGAACTCGCGCGCGCCATGAAGGCCGACCGCACGCTCGCGCACATTCCCGTGATTCTTTCGAGCGCCGCGCAAGGCGCCGCGGCGCGCGCGCACCCCGATCTGTTCGCGGCGATTCTCGACAAGCCCTACGCGGCCGCGAAGCTGCTGCAAACGCTCGCGCTCGTGACGGCCGCGCGCGGCGGCGAAAGCGGCGCGGCTTCCTGATTCGGCGCTTGGATGGTGCGCTTGGGCGACGCCTGGTTGGCGTTTAGTTGGCGCTTGGTTGGCGCTTAGTTGGCGCCAGGCGGCGCTTAGACGGCGCGCGCCGTTGCTTCGCCGCTCGCGTGACGCGCGCGACGAGGCGGCCGCCGACGCAAGCCGGGCGTGGCGTTTGCTGGGCGAAACCGCGTCGTCATCGTCCGGGGTCCCATGCGCACACTCGACTTCACTTCGCTGCAAAGCCTGCTTTCGACCTTGCTCGGCCTCGCGGTCATCACGTTGATCGGCGTGGGCATACGCCTGCTGCTGATGCAGACGATGCAGCAGCGGCGCGAGCGCGAGAATCGTCAGATCAACGAACGGCTGCGCACGCTGATTGCCGCGTACAAGACGCTGGGCGGCTCGTTCACGGGCAATCTCGCCGTCGATCCCACGCACCTGCGCGATCTCAAGCGCGCTTCGATGGCGGTGCCGCCGGAGGCGCAAGCGGCGCTCGATGCGAAAGACCGCGCGAAAGACGGCGCGCTTGGCGCCATCGAAGGCGCAATTGAAGGCGCGAATCAAGACGCAATTGAAGGAGCGAATCAAGGCACGAACCAGGGCACGAACCATGGCACGAATCAGGCCGCGCATGCCATCGTTCCCGCGCCCGCCGAAACCGGCGAAACGGCCAGCAACGACCGCGCGCGGCGCATTCGGGATGCGGTGGAAGGCGCGCTCGCCGACATCATCCTGCTCGGCACGGAGGAGCAGGTGCGTCTCGCCGTCAAAGCCGCGCAGGAGATGACGCAAGGGCGGCCCGTACACACGGCGGCGCTCGTGGTGTCGCTGCGCACGTTCATTCGCTCGGTGCTCAATCTCGACGCCATGCCCGGCGATCTCGCCATACCGGAACAAGGCCCCGCGCGGCCGTCTTCAGGCGCGGCCAAGGCGAAGGACGGCGGCGGCGAGGGCAAGGGCGGCGGCAAAGACGGCGGCGGCATGGGCGCGGCTGGCGGCATGGGCGGCGCGGCCGGCATGGGCGGTACGGCGAGCGGCGCGAGCACGCATCACGACGATGAGGATGCGCATCACGCTTAACGCGGCGTTCGGTTTTCGGCTTTCGGCTTTCCGGCTTTCGGCGTTCGCGGCGCGCCTTGCCGTCGCGCGAAGGCGCGATCCTGTGAGCACGGTTCCTATGATAATGTCCCGGCTTCTATCGCCCGGCCGATAACCGCATAGTGAACGGCTTCCACTCAGGAGAGTTCACGATGCGTATTTTTGTTACCGGCGCGACGGGTTTTATCGGCTCCGCGCTCGTTCCCGAACTGATCGGCGCGGGGCATCAGGTGATCGGCGTCACGCGCTCGGAAGCGGGCGCGCAAGCGCTCGAAGCGGCCGGCGCGCAGGCGTATCGCGGCACGCTGGAAGCGCCCGCCGGTCTGCGCGAAGGCGCCGCGCAAGCCGACGCCGTCATCCATCTCGCGTTCGATCACGACTTCTCGCGCTTCGTCGACAACTGCCAGAAGGACGCGCGCGTGATCGCGGCGCTGGGCGAGGCGCTCGCGGGCTCGGCGCGCCCGCTGCTCATCACCTCGGGCACGGGCATCGGCGGCGGCGATCACGGCGAACCGGCGCGCGAGGACGTGTTCAACCCTCGCCATCCGAACCCGCGCATCGCCTCGGAAATCGCGGGGAACGCGCTGATCGAGCAAGGCGTCAACGTGTCGTTCGTGCGCTTGCCTCAGGTCCACAATCCGTATCGCCAGGGGCTGGTTTCGCCGCTCGTCGCCATTGCGCGCGAGAAGGGCAAGGTGGCTTACGTAGGCGATGGCGCGAACCGCTGGCCCGCCGGTCATCTCTCGGACGTCGTGACGCTGTACCGGCTCGCCGTCGAAAAAGGCGCGCGCGGCGCGCGTTATCACGCCGTGGGCGAGGAAGGCGTGACGAGCCGCGCGATTGCCGAATCGCTCGGGCGCGGCCTGAAACTGCCCGTCGTGTCGATCTCGCCCGAGGAAGCGCCCGCGCATTTCGGCTGGATGGGCCTCTTCGCCGGTCTCGACATGCCCGCTTCGAGCGCGCAAACGCAAGCCGCGCTGGGCTGGCGCCCGAGCGGCCCCACGCTGATCGCCGACCTCGACGAAGCGAAGTTCGCTTGAGTTCGCTTGAGTTCGTTTAAGTTCGCTTGAGGAGTTCGCGTCGAACGCGCGGCGCGCGCGGGCGGTGCGCGCATGCCGTCGCCGGATCTCGCGAACGCGAACGCGAGCGCGAGCTGCCGCCACGCGCGGCTCGGCAGGCGCGCGTGCGGCCGCTTGCGCACGCCTCGCGCATCGCGCGCCACCGCGCTACATCACGCCATACCGCGCCGCATCACGCGCCACGCGAAGCGCGTGAAATCCGCATGAGGGCGCACGAAGAAACGCGGAGAAACGCGGGACGCGACCCACGCGCCGCCGCGCTGGCGCGAAGTTTGCCGCGCATAGCTGCTATGCGCGGCGCGCAAGGCTAAGCTTCGCGCTTGCCACGCATAATCGGTGTGAACAAAGCCACGGATGCGCTGGGCTCGCCGGCGCCGCCGTCAATAACAGATCAATAAGCACATCGATAAGGCGCCGCACGCCTGCCGGAGATACTTCATGCAATCGTGGTACAGCAGCATGCCGCCCAACCAGCGTCGCACGTTTTGGGCTTGCTTTCTGGGCTGGGTTCTCGATGCGATGGACGTTCAGTTCTTCGCGTTCACCATTCCGACCTTGCTTGCCGCGTGGCACATGACCAAAGGCCAGGCGGGCATCATCGGCACGTCGGCGCTCGTGGCCTCCGCCGTCGGCGGCGTGATCGCGGGCGTGCTCGCCGACCGCATCGGCCGCGTGCAGGTGCTCAAGCTCGCGATCCTGTGGTTTTCGCTGTTCACGGGGCTTTCCGCCTTCACCAACGGCTTTCACGAACTGCTCATCACGCGCAGCCTGCAAGGGCTCGGCTTCGGCGGCGAATGGGCGGCGGGCGCGATCCTGATCGGCGAAGTGGTGGACAAGCGCATTCGCGGCCGTGCCGTGGGTTGCGTGCAGAGCGGCTGGCCGGTGGGCTATGCGCTCGCGGCGCTGTTCTACTGGGGCCTGTATAGCGTGCTGCCCGAGCATCTCGCATGGCGCGTGCTGTTTCTCGTCGGCATTCTGCCGGGCCTGCTCGTGCTGTGGATGCGCCGCAACGTGGACGAATCGGCGGCGTTCGAATCGGCCGCCGGCTTTCGCGAGAAAGCGGGCACGTTCGAAACCTTCGCGCGCATTTTCGCGCCCGGCGTGGTCTCGCGCACCTTGCTCGCCTCGGCGATGGCGGCGGGCGCGCTCGGCGGCAACTACACGATCCTCACGTGGCTCGTGACGTATCTGCGCGAAACGCAAAGCCTCACCGTCAACCTCACGACGATGTATCTGGCCGTCAACATCTTCGGCTCGTTTTGCGGCTACGTGGGCATGGCGTATCTGAGCGACGCGATCGGACGGCGCTGGACCTTCGCGCTTTCGGCGGCGGGCGCGACGCTTACGGTGCTCGTGTACACGCGCCTGCAATTGCCGCTTTCCGCGCTGCTCGTGCTCGGCTTTCCGCTCGGACTGTTCCAGTCGGGCATCGTATCGGGCATGGGCGCGTGCTTCACCGAATTGTTTCCGGTGCAGATTCGCGCGTCCGCGGGCGGCTTTTCGTATAACTTCGGGCGCGGTATCGGCTCGCTCGTGCCCGCTGCCGTGGGGCTCACGAGCGCTTCGGTCGGGCTCGCGAAGTCGATCGGCATGTGGGCGGCGGCTTCGTACGTCATCGTGTTCATCGTTGCCGTGTTCCTGCCGGAAACGCGCAACCTCGAACTGGAAGAAGCAAAAGTCGAGGCGTGATTCGGCACGGCGGCGGCACGGCGGCGGCGCGTCAAGGCCGCGATATCGCCACGCCGATGCTGCGCTGGCGCCCCAATATCGAAGCGCGCGATTGCGCCGACTTAAGCGCCAATCCCCGCCCAACGTGCGCTATCGCGCATAAACTTCGCGGCCCCTCGTGTGAGAATTCGCGCTCAGCCCTCGCTGCGCGAACAACACAGGGGAAGCGGAATGAAGTCGGTCACGTTCTGGGAATGCGTGAAAGGCGCGTGGCGCGATGGCTGGCGCTTCGCGAGTCGTCGGCCGTGGCTTGCGCTCGTCGTGCTGGCGATCGCATGGCTCGCGCCGTACGCCGAAGCCGCGCTGCTGCCCGACCCCGTGCCGCCGTTGCGCCTCGTGACTTACCTGCCGCTCGGCGTGTTCGAGCTGATTCGCGCGGCGGTCTTTCCCGCATTGGCGGTCGATGCGATTCGTTTCCTGCTGCTGGAACGCCGCCTTACGCCGGCCGGCGACGACGCGCCCGCCGGCGGCGCTGCCTGGCGTTACGGCGTGCTCGCGTACGGCATGATCGTGCTGTTTCTCGCCATCGTTGCCGCCGGAGTGAGCCTTGCCGTGGGCGCGGTGTTGCTCCAGGCGCATTACTGGCCCGCCGTGTCCGTCAACGTAACGGCGTTGATCGGCGGCTGCGCGATCGTGTCGATCGGCGTGGCGTTTTTCGTGTGCGGACGATTGAGTCTGGCGACCACGCACGTGGCGGCGGGCGGCGCGCTGCGGCTGCGCGATGCGTGGGCCGACACGCGCGGCCATTGCTGGAGCGTCTGGCTCACGCAACTTCTCGCGCTGTTGCCCGTGCTGGCCGCGGCGGGCGCGGTGTGCTATTTCGGCGGCGAGGCGCGCCGCCACGGCCTCGCGCCTCTCATGGAACCGGCGGGCGCGTTCGTGGCGGTGTGCGCAGCGTGCGTGAGCGCCGCGTGTTCGAGCTGGCTCTATGCACGCTACGCGGGCGCGCTCGCGGGCCGCGCGTTGCCTGCTTCGACGGCGTCCGGGCTGCATCGCAACGCCGCGTATGTTTTCGAACCGGAAGCGACGGCCTCGGCGTAGCGGCGTCGCGGGTTCTGCCCGGTCTGCCGGGTCTGATTCAAGCGGGTTCGCATAATCGGCCCGCGTCGTTCCCCCCTTATCCCTCTTCAAGCCGATGCCGGTCGATCCGGCATCGCGATCGCGCTGTTCGCTCGCCTTCTCCATTCCGATTCGCCGCCTGATTTTCTCCCGCCCATTTAAAGCTGCCGACACGCCGTCTTTAAATGGGCGATATCGGTGAAAACGCGCGTTTTTAGGGCGTCGAATTCGGAGTGAAAATATCGGACGGAAACGAAAAAAGCGCCGGGCGGGGGCGTCGGCGCAAACTCCCGGAGCAGGATGATGCCGGGAGCGTAGGTGAACGGTGGGTTCGTTGCGCGAGCGCGGTTTCGTCCCTGCCGGGCTCGCTGCGCCGCGCTACGGAATTTCAGTCCGGTTGCGCCCTGCAAAACCACGGTTTTCTGCTCCGCGGAATACGGGAACGGATGCCGATATCGTATGCACTGTGCTTTCTCTCAGGTTCTATGTTGCACGGCTCAAAAGTCCGTTTTTAAAACCAGCCGCAATGCGCGTTCGCGGATTTGCGTAATTCGCGGCGGAACGTTTCTCTGACTTTCCGCCGGCTTCGTAGCGAACATGGGCCGCGCTTCGTCGACCGCACTTCGCGCGTTGCCTCATTCCCCTTCAAGCGAAGCGGTAATGACAAAACACGGCGAAACACCGCGAAGCACGGCGCTATCCGGCGGCGCTCCGATGCCACTTATTAAGTTGTTTAATTACAACTTGATTCGTCCTTCATGTCAAGCGGTGGCATTGCCACTATTCGGGTCGTGTTATCGCGGAGATGCAAGCATGAAGAACAATGAAAAAGCGGTGGCGCGCACGATAGGAAAAGCCATCGCGCGGCGCCGCACGATGGCGGGTCTCACGCAGGAGGAGGTGGCGGAGCGGCTCGGCCTGGGTCAGGAAGCGGTTTCCCGCATGGAGCGCGGCGTGGCGAGCCTGACGGTGGCGCGGCTTGCGACGCTGGCGGAAATCTACCGGTGCAACGTGGCGCAGCTCGTGACCGAAAGCTCGGAGCGCGAGGACGATCAGGCGCGCGCGCTTTCCGCCGTGCTGAGCCGCTTGCCGCACGCCGACCGCGAATTGTTGATCGAGTGGATGAACGTGTTTGCCGCGCGCTTCCAGCCGCGCTTGCAACCACAGTTGCAGCCGCCGTTGCAGCCACAGTTGCAGCCACAGTTGCAGCCACAGTTGCAACCGCCGTTGCAGCGGCCGGCGCGCGCGAAGGACGGCGCGAACGCAATCGACGGGCATGCGGACGGTCACGCCGATGGCGCGGACGGACACGACGGACACGACGGACACGACGGACACGACGGACACGACGGACACGACGGACACGACGGACACGACGGCGCGCGCCGCAAGGAAAGCCGCCACGACGGCATCGACGTTTCGGCCAAACGCGGCAAGGCGCGCCAGCCGCAGCCGCGCGTGCGCAAGCCTCGCGCGCCGGCGCGCTGAGTTCTCGCCCGGCTTGCGGCTCGCCTTCCGGCTCGCCTTGCGGCGACGCTCTCTTCAAGTCGTTTGCGCGCGGCGCTTCGGCGAGTCGCCCAGTGCGTTGCGACAACGCCTGACCAGGTTGGGTTGCGCGGCGCGCCGGGCCAAATAGCGCCTCGGCGCCTTTTGCGGGCATCGTCACGAAACTGCCCGCGCTTCGGCGCGGCGTGGCATGTGCGTCGAGCGAGCGCGCTTCCCGAGCGATTGCCTTTGCAGCACGCCGCGCAAAATCAGCGTATTTCCTCGTTCGCCACGGCGGCGAGCACGTCGCGCAACTCCGCCGCCACGCCGCTCAAGTTGCTGCGTTCGAACAAGCGCAATTCAAGCGCGGGAAGCCTCGGCAAGCCCGCATCGCCCAGCCTCTGCACGCCGCGCGGCACGTTATGGCCCGTGCGCACCGTGATGCCGTGGCCCAATTTCAACGCCGCCCATACGCCCGCGAGGCTGGGCGTGGTGAGCGCAAGCCGCCACGCGCGACGCTTTTGATCGAGCGCGCGCATGGCGGCGTGCCGAAAGAGACACGGATGATCGAACAGCACGAGCGGCACGCGGGCCTTGCGGTCGGCCAGCACCGGTGCGCGTTTTCCCGCGAACCAGTACAGCGGCAAGGTGGCGAGCAGCGTGCCGGAGCGGCTCGCGCCGGGTTGCGCGAAGGCCAGCGCGAGATCGAGCTTGCCCGCGTGTACCTCCTCTTCGAGCGCATAGTTGCGCCCCGCGCGCACTTCGACATGCACGTCCGGGCGTTGCTTCGCGAACCGCGAAACCGCGCGCGGCATCACATCTTCGAAGAAGTCTTGCGGCAAGCCGATACGCACGGTGGAAGCGGAATGACTCGCGCCCAGCACGACCGCCGCTTCGTCGTGCAGCGCGACGATCTGGCGCGCGTACGCGAGCAGGGCGTCGCCCGCTTCGGTGAGCGCGAGGCCGCGCCCTTGCCGCTCGAACAGCGTTTGCCCCGCCTGTTCCTCGAGCCGCTTCAACTGCATGCTCACCGCCGATTGCGAGCGCCCGAGCTGAATGGCCGCGCGCGCGAAGCTGCCGGCGTCGACGCCCGCCACCATCGTGCGCAGTGCGTCGATATCGAATCGTGTACTCATGGAATGATCCGTTTTCTTGAAGTGTCAGTTCATCAACATTCGTTGGTCGAAAGTGTCATGCTGAACTATAGTCGCTGAGACGGCTTGCGACTCACCTCGCTCGCACCTTATTCGACGGGATTTTCGACCATGACGATCACGGAACCGATTGGCTTTATTGGGCTCGGCACGATGGGCGAGCCGATGGCGCTGAATTTGCGCGGCGCGGGCCGGGCGCTGGTGGTGTGGAATCGTTCGCCCGAGAAGTGCGCGCGGCTCGCGGCCGAAGGCGCCGCCGTTGCCGCCGGCGCGGGCGCGGTGTTCGCGCGCTGCGCGACCGTGATCCTGATGATGGCCGACGGCGCCGCCATGGACGCCGTGCTCGCGCGCGGCGAACCCGCGTTTGCCGAACGCGTGCGCGGCCATACGGTCATCAGCATGGCCACCGTCGAACCGGCGTATTCGCAGGCCCTGGCCGCCGACGTACATGCGGCCGGCGGCTGCTATGTGGAGGCGCCCGTTTCGGGTTCGCGCAAACCGGCCGAAGCGGGCGAACTCATCGCCATGCTCGCTGGCCCCGGCGAAGCCATGGCCGCGGTGAGCGCGTTGCTTGCGCCAATGTGCCGCGAGTGCGTGCCTTGCGGCCCAGTGCCGGGCGCGTTGCGCATGAAGCTCGCCGTCAATGTGTTTCTCATCACGATGGTGACGGGACTGGCCGAAGCCGCCCACTTCGCCGCGCGCCACGATCTCGACATGCATCGCTTCGCCGCGATCCTGAACGCGGGGCCGATGGCGAGCGCCGTTTCGCGCATCAAGCTCGACAAGCTCTGCGCCGGCGATTTCACGCGGCAAGCCGGCATCTCCGACGTGCTCAAGAACAGCCGGCTCGTGGTGGAAGCCGCGCACGAAGCCGGCATTGCCGCGCCGCTCATGGAGATTTGCCGCGCGCTCTATGCGCGCACCGAAACGATGGGTTATGCAAACGACGACATGATCGCGGTCGTCCACGCGTTTTCGTCGCAACACTGACGCCAGCCGCAACGCTTGCCTTGCGTTGCGGCGTTTCCTCGCCGGTGCCTGCCCGGGCATCGCGTCTTTTGTGCATGGGCATTCGTCACGCAATGCTCCGTGCTTTCCCCGAGTTTTGTTTTGTTGCAGTCAAAATTCGGCTGCACTACGATCAATTAAATTGAAATTCAATGTAAAGCGTGACCGACGCCGCGGCGGTGCCGCGACGCTCGCTTTCAGCGCTGCCGATGAAAGGTCGCCACTTCGCGCGTCGCGGTTTCGTACACGCGTTCGAGTTGTTCGAGGCAGGCGGTCGCGCGCGCGGCGGCGTTCTTGATGCCGGCGGTGGCCTCGGCCATCTTGAGCAGCACGCTTTCGCGCAGTTGCGCGTATTGCTCGCACACGCGCGCGCCTTCGGCCGTGGTGGTGTAGTACACGCCGGTGCGCGCCGAGCCGGATTTTTCGATCAGCCCGACCTTGATGAGCTTGCGCAGTTCGTACTGCATGTTGGCGACGTCTTGCCGGTTGGTGAGTTGCAGCAGGTCGCGCGTGGTCTTGGCGCGCTCGTGCATATGAATCACGTGGACGAGCGCGTTTTCCTGGCCGCTGAGCGCGGTGCCGGTCACGGCCGCCATGCACTCGGATTGCCAGCGCGAAAACGACTGGTCGAGCCGCATGACGGCGTATTCGAGGTCGGTGATTTCAACGCCGAAGTCGTTCACCGCCAGATGCCAGCGGTGCTTCGCCGTGGCGGCTTTTTTCGTGGTTTTGCGTGATGGCTCGGTCATTGCGCTTCGCTGTGCAGGAAGAAGGCGGCCCGCCGCGCGGCGGTCCATCGAGTGAATGAATTTTACTGCGCCAGGACTGACATGAGACGAATTCTGCAAACGAAGGACTTCATTCTCGGCACGTTCGCGACGAACTGCTCGGGCGGCATGTCGGTGACGAAAGTTGCCGAACGTTGGGACAATTCGTGGGACAACAATGAGCGGCTTGCCGTCATGCTCGACGAAGCGGGCATCGACTTCATGCTGCCGATCGCGCGCTGGATCGGCTACGGCGGCGACACCGACTTTCACGGCGACGTGCTGGAGACCATGACGTGGGCGGCGGCCCTGCTCGCGAAAACGCGCGATCTCACCGTGTTCGCCACCATTCACACGGCCGCCAATCATCCGGTCGTGGTGGCGAAGCAGATTGCCACGCTCGACCAGATCGGCAAGGGGCGCGTGGGGCTGAACATCGTCGCGGGCTGGAATCGTCCCGAATACGAAGCGCTGGGCCTGCCGCTCGCCGCGGGTCACGACAAGCGCTATGCCTATGCGCAGGAATGGTTCGACGTGGTGCAGAAACTGTGGACGCACGACGGTCCGTTCGACTGGCAGGGCGAGAACTTTCAACTGAAGAACGTATATGGCAAGCCGCGTCCGTGGCAGGGCGAGCGGCCGCCCATTCTCAACGCGGCGGGTTCGGGCGAAGGGCGCGATTTCGCGATCGGCAATGCGAACTTTCTCTTCACGCCCGCGATCGACCTCGAACGCTCGCGCACCGAAGTGGCCGAACTCAAGCAAAAGGCCGTGGCCGCGGGCAAGAGCGTGAACGTGCTGACGTTCTCGCATGTGGTGTGCCGGCCGAGCGAAGCCGAAGCGCGGCAGTATCTGGAATATTTCGGACAACAAAATGCCGACTGGCAAGCCGTGGACAACCTCGTGGCGTTGCAGTTCGCCAATGCGCGTTCGTTCCCGCACGATCTGCTCGCGTTGATTCGCGACCGCATGGCGGCCGGGCACGGCGGTTTTCCGCTTGTCGGCACGCCGGAGCAGGTGGCGGCGGGCATCATGTCGCTCGCCGAAGCGGGGTTCAAAGGCACGACGCTTTCGTTCGTCGATTACGTGGCGGAATTTCCGTACTTTCGCGACACGGTGCTGCCGATTCTCGAAGCGCACGGACTGCGCAGCCCGCGCGAGCAACGTCATGCAGCGTGACGCGCCGAACGTGCGCAGCGCGATGGAGAGCGCCGCGGTGCTGAGCTGCAACTTCGTTCAGGCGATGCGCGGCTTCGCGGGCGCGGTGTGCGTGATCACGGTGACTGACGGCGAGCAGCGCAGCGGATTCACGGCCACTTCGGTGTCGTCGTTTTCGGCGCAGCCGCCGATGCTCGTCGCTTCGATGAAAGCGACCAGCTCGTCGGCGGCGTTGCTCGTACGTTCGCGCCGCTTTGGCGTGAACCTGCTGCGCGCCGATCAACGCGCCATTGCCGAGCGCTTCACGGGCTTTCGCGGCGAAGAAGGCGAGGCGCGCTACGGCAACGACGAATGGGTGCGCATAGCGGCGCACGGCGCGCCGCTGCTCGTGGAAAGCGCCGTGGCGATGGATTGCGAAGCGGAAGAACTCATCGTGCGCCACGGCCACGTGCTCGTGATCGGGCGTGTGCGCGCCGTGCTGCGCGACGAGACGATGCCGCAGCCGCTGGTTTATTGGCAAGGGCGGTACACGGCGCCGTCCTTTCATTCGGATACCTAACTAAACCTCACGGCGCCGACGCGGGAGCCGCCGCCGAGGCCGCCGCGCCGTTCTTGTATTGACCGCTGAACACGCTTTGCGGCGCGACCGCGCCTTGATTGCCGTTGCGCGCGTCGTTCTTTTCGATGCCCTGCAATTCGGCGTTTTTCTTCGCGCGGCGCGCCTTGCGCTCGGCCTTGCGTTGCGCGCGCTTCGTGGCGCGTTCGGCCGCGCGCTGCTTCGCCGATGTTGCCGATGTCGCCGATGCGGCAAAGGCGTTCGCGGCCGGCGTGCTTGCACTCTCCTGCGCGAACGCATTACCGGTGGGTGCGCTCGTCAGCGCGAACATCGCAACGACGCAAGTGGCACGAACGACGGCGCAAGCTTGAAGCTTCATGGCGGCTCCGGGTTGAAAGGTTGGCACGGCTCGAAGCGCATCGTATTCACGCCGATTTTCCGCAGCCATTGGGGGCAGCGGGTAAGCGGGTAAGTGTTACCACCTGGCGCGCAGCGTGCCGCGCTAGGTGTTTGCCCGCATGGACCTAGCCCTTCGCACCAATAGGTGCGCGGCGCACCGCTCGCTAACATCGCCTCACGGTTCCCGCAGGTCGCGTGCTTCGCGCGCGGGCGCCGCGGAACATGAACAACCGAGGACCGATGGATGAAGACTAGCGAACTGATCGCCGCCGGCGAAACGTACTTGTGCGACGTGGCCGAAGTGCCCGAAGGCGGCGCGAAACGCGTCGAACTCGACGGCCGCCCGCCGATCGGCGTGTTCAATCTCAATGGCGCGCTGCATGCCATCGACGACACCTGTTCGCATGGCAACGCCTCGCTTTGCGAGGGCGAAATCGACACGGAAGAGGGCGTTGTCGCGTGCCCGTATCACGAAGGCTGCTTCGACATTCGCACGGGCGCCGCGGTGAGCGCGCCCTGCATCGTGCCCGTGCGCGCGTGGCCGATCTCGATCGTCGACGGCAAGGTGTATCTCGACGAGGAGTGCCGCTGATGCCGATCATCACCGTGAGCGGCACCGCGCTGCGCTTCGAGTCCGCACCGGGCGACACGGTGCTGCAAGCCGCGTTGCGCGCGGGCCTGCCCTGGCCTTACGAATGCTCCGTGGGTGCATGCGGCACCTGCCGCTTCACGATCGAGGCGGGCGAGGCGCGCGTGCTGCGCGAGAATCCGCCCGGACTGTCGGCCATGGACAGGCGCAAGAACCGCAAGCTTGCGTGCCAGTGCGTGGCCGAAACCGACTTGAGCGTGAGCGCGAAGATCGGCGTGGACGGCGCGTGCGTGCCCATTGCGCCGCGCCGCATGAGCGCCGTGTTGAGCGGTGCGCGCGCGGTGACGCACGACATGACCGAGTACCGCTTTCGCACGGCGCAGGCGGCGCGGTTCCTGCCGGGCCAATACGCGCTGCTTGCCTTGCCGGGCATGAACGAAGCGCGCGCGTATTCGATGTCGAACGTCGCGAACGAACAGGGCGACTGGATCTTCGTGATTCGCAACGTGCCGAACGGGCTCGGCTCGCGTGCGCTCGCCGCGCTCGAAGCCGGCGCGACGATTGCGCTGGACGGCCCGTATGGCGGCGCATGGCTGCGCACGGACGTGCCGCGCGAAATCGTCTGCATCGCGGGCGGCTCGGGCTTGGCGCCGATGTTGTCGATTGCGCGCGCGGCCGCGGCAACGGAGCGTCGTCTGCATTTTTACTACGGCGCGCGCACGGCCGCCGACGCCTGCGGCCGTGCCTTCGTCGCGGAACTGGACGGATTCGGCGCCCGCGTGCGCTGCGTGGAAGCCATCTCCGTTCACGACCATGCCGATGCCGCATGGCAAGGCGAAACGGGCCTGATTCACGACGTGGTGGCGCGCGATCTCGCGGGTGCGTTCGACGCCTACGAGTTCTATGTTTCAGGGCCGCCGCCGATGATCGCGGCCGTGCTCAATCTGCTCGCGGTGGAGCGTGGCGTGCCGACCGCGCAAATTCACTTCGACCGCTTCTTTTAAGTCCCCAGCACCATGCGCACGAGATCGGCCACCGAGCCGATCTTGAGCTTTTCGCGGATATTCGCGCGGTGTACTTCCACTGTCTTGAAGCTGATATCCAGTTCGCGCGCGATCAGCTTGCTCGACTTGCCTTCCACCATCTTGTTCACCACTTCGCGCTCGCGCGGCGAAAGGGTGGCGAGCAGCTGGTCCGCGTTGATGCGCGAATGGCGCGACTCGTAGGCGTCCAGGCTCACGCGCAATGCTTCGTTAACCTTATCAATCAGCGTCTGGTCGTTATACGGCTTTTCGAGGAATTCGTAAGCGCCGCTCTTGAGCGCGCGCACGGTCATGGGAATGTCGCCGTGCGCGGTGAGAAAGATGATGGGCAGCGAGAAGCGCATTTCGTTCAAACGCGCCTGCAATTCGAAGCCGCCGATCTGCGGCATGCGCACGTCGAGCAACAGGCAACCGGGCACGTCCGCATTGACGGCGGCGAGAAAGTCGCGGCCGCTCGCGAAGCTCGCCGTGCGATAACCGACGGACTGCAACAGCCATTCGAGCGAACTGCGCACCGATTGGTCGTCGTCGACGATATAAACAGTGGGGTGAAGTTCTTCGGTCATGACAGTGGGTATCGTGGGCACGGTGATGAGCAGAACGTGCCTGATTATATGACTATGGAAGCATTCAGGCGCGCCGATAAAAAAATGCCGGCAGAAAAAATTCTGCCGGCACCTGCGAGTCAGGCCAACGTGGAGAAAAGCGAAACGGCGCGCGTTACCCGGCGAGCGTGCCGTGATCGGCGATAAAGCGGCGTTCGTCGAAACTGTGCGGTACTTTCGGGTCGCCGCGATACAGTTCGACGTGCGGCGCGACTTCGGCCATGCTCAGCATCAGGCGAAACAGCACGGCGCTTTCCTCGGGCAATTGCCCGAGCGGGAACGTGTCCACGTGCGCGAGCGCGCTTTCCATATGGGGCAGCATGGCGTCGTAGAACGCGCGCAGGTCGGCGGCGCTCGCGTGCAGGCGCGTGGACTGGCGTTCGTTCTGGGTGGGCAGCGCCCATCTGGCCGCGAACGGCGCGAGCGATTCGAATGCGGCGGGGAGTGTGGCGGTCATGGCGAAAGACGTCATCAAGAGTCAGGATTCGATGTATTGATCGAGCACGTGGTAGCCGTGGCGCACGAGAATTTCCTCGTCTTGCAGCACCATGTATTTCTTCGAGCCCGAAGCGAGCGCTTCGTGCGTGTCTTCCATCGTGCCCGTGTCTTCGAGCCACGCGTTGCGTTGCAGGCATTGCGCGTATTCGATGGCCCAGCGCTCGCTGTTGGTCTTGGGCTCGCGCACGTAATACTTGCCTTCCCACAGCGTGCGGTCGTGCGAAAGCGGCCAGAACTGGTGCGTGAACCACGTGCCCTCGGCCACATGCACCAGAATGTTCGGGAAGCACACCGAAAGCTCGAACGCGAAGTCCTCGCGGCGCGAGGGATTCACCATCGGCGGCAGCGCGGAATTGCCGTGCGTGAACACCGTGGACGCAATCGTGCGTTCCGCCGACATGCGCGCGATCGGCAGCAGATTCGCCGTGCGCGTGAGGCACACGCCCGCGGTGCGGTGGTCGCCCATCAGTTTGACGTCGGCGAGGCCGGTCGTGAACGCGCCCGGGAACGAGCCCGCGTGAATGGTGGGCACGTGATATGCCTCGGCAAACGCGTCCAGCGCGATCTTCCAGTTGCAGTTGAGCGTGGTGTGATACGAGAACGTGCGCGTCATTTCGTTGAACGGAAAGCCCGCGAAATGCGCCGCGAATTCGCCCAGATAGTCGGCGAGCGGCGCCGGCGTGCCGCTGTCGAAATTCACGAAGATAAAGCCTTCCCACACTTCGGTATGCACGGGCGCGAGGCCGTGGTCGTCGCGCGCGAAGCAAGGCGCGAAGCGCTCGGCCTCCGGCACTTCCACGAGCGCGCCGCGCGCGTCGTACACCCAGCCGTGAAAGCGGCACGAGACCACGGCCGCCTTGCTGCGCCCGAAGGTTTCCTCGCCCGTTTCCACCACGACCTTGTTGCCGCGATGCGAGCAGGTGTTATGAAAGCCGCGAATCCGGCCGTCCTTGCCGTGGATGAGGATGACCGAGGTTTTCGCCACCGCGATCTTCTTCACCTTGTAGTCGCCGGGGTTGGCGATCTCTTCCACGCGGCCCACTTTGAGCCACGTTTTCATGAACACTTTTTCGCGTTCGAGTTCGAAATACGCGGGGTCGACGCAAGGCGCGGTGGGCAGCGGGTCCATGCCCAGGTCGGGGTATTTGCTGGCCCAGCGCAGCGGGCGAATGTCGTCTTTCATCGGTGGTCAGTGGGTCGGAGTAATCGAATAGGGGAACGGGCGTTATTGGCCGATGCCGTACTGCTCGCGCGCGATCTGGCCAAGCCCGATGCGGTCGAGCACCGCGAGCGGGCACATGAACGTCACGCGCACCACGCCGGGCAAGCGGCTGATTTCGATCGAGCCGGCGATGGTCGCGCGATTGAGAATTTCGTCGTAAGGCAGACCCGTGACGTCGGCGGCGCGTTGCAGGCCGACCTTGGTGGCGTCGTTGAGCGTCGGGCCGCTGCCGATGAACGTAATGGGCGCGTTGGCCTCGATGCTTTTCTGGCCGTATTTCGCGGCCAGCGCTTCCACGTGCGCGCGCTGCTCGCGCGTCATGGGGCGCGCCATCGGCGGCAGGTCGTCGGGGCGCTGGAACAGGATCGGCCCGTCGATGGGCAAATGCTTGAGCACGTTCACCTGCACTTCGACCATGCCGGAAATGTCGGTGGCGTGGCCCGCGATCTCGCCGTTGCCCTGCTGCGCGTGCATGTCGCCCATGTAGACGCCCGCGCCGTCCACCTTGACGGGGCAGACGAGAATGGCGCCTTCGCGCACCGTGTTGGTGTCCATGTGGCCGTCGGTTTTGGCGGCCTGCAAGGTTTCGGCGCTCATGGCGAAGCGGTGCGGCGCGTCCACCAGAAAGCCGCCGAAGTCGCCCGCGTTGTGCGAATCTGGCATGTCGACGGCGGGCATCGTGCCGATGTTGCCGAGGAACGGCTGCATGTGCGCGGCAAGCCCGGCGATGTCGGCGCGCGCGAGCGCGAGAATCGAATGCTGCTCGGAGTTCGGCGGAATCAACGCATGATCGTTGGGCATGCGGCCGAGCGTTTGCGCGATCGACGCATCCACGGTCAGCGAAACCTGGTTGGCCTTGTCGAGCACGATCACATAACCGTTGCTGAAGCGAAACGCGTTCACTTCGTTGCCGCACACGTCGCAGCGCACGGCTTCCTCGCCGACGCCTTCGAGGTGCGAGAGCGGCGCTTCGGTGCCGCACGCGGAGCACTTCTTGGCCACGAACGGGTCGCCGGTATAGCGGCCTTCCACGAAGCTCATCACGCCCGACGAGGTGGCGAGCGAGGTCGGCTCGCAGCGCCGGATGCGCAACGCCACGGCGTCGCCCACTTTCGCGCCTGCCACGTACACGGGCTGCGAGCACTCGTGACCGCCTTCGAAACGCGGCGTGATCATCGGGCCCCAGCAGCCGGGCGGCGTGCCCGCGACGATCGTGCCGCCGTCGGCGAGCGGGCCCGCCATCGGCGTGGACGGGCCGATGGTGCCGCGCGTGTAGCGATCCACCTCCACGCGCGAGGCCGGCGAAGTGGCAAGCGCGGACGCGGGCGTGTCGAGCATCGTTTCCATGCAATGTCCTCACTGGAATTTTGTCGGCGCAGAATCGCCGGCAGGATGGAAGCCATCGTAGAAGAGTGCCGCGCGCCTGCGTATCCGGCGGGTTATCTAGCGGCTAGGTACTACCACCTATCGCGCGCGCGCCGTGCGCGGTGCCATGCTCGGCGCACTTGAGGGAGCGGACCATGCCAGTGCAACTCGACTATCGCGAAGTGTTCCGGTACGCCAACGACGCGATGATCCTGCACGACGCGGACACGGGGGAAATACTCGAAGCGAACGACGCCGCGTGCCGTCTTTATGGCCGCAGCGCCGACGACTTGCGCGCGACGCCGGTGGGCGCGCTTTCGGTGAACACCGACAAGTACTGCCACGAAGTGGCGATCCGCTACATTCACATCGCGGCGCGCACGGGCCGGCTGTTCACGTTCGAATGGGTGATCCTGCGCAGCGACGGCGTCGAACTCACGGTGGAAGGCAACCTCAAGCGCATGATGGGCGGCGCGCGGCCGATGGTGCTCGCCATCACGCGCGACATCTCCGAGCGCAAGCTTGCCGAGCTGCGCCTGAAAGAGCGCAACCGCTATTTCAGCGAATTGCTGCGCAACTCTTCCGACGGCGTGGCGCTCATCGCGGGCAACGGCGTGGTGGAATACGTGGGCGAGTCGCTCGTCGGCATTCTGGGCGTGCATGCGCGCGTGGCGCGCGGCGTGAACGTGTTCAACTACATGCATCCCGACGACGCGCGCCGCATGTCCACGGTGCTTGCGAAAGCGCGGCGCCGCAGCGTGGCGACGGGCACGTTCACCTATCGCATCCGCCATCGCGACGGCACGTGGCGGCATCACGAAGCCGTGTTCAAGAACCTGCTGCACGACCCGGTATTTCGCGCGGTGCTGGTGAATTTTCGCGACGTCACGATTCGCGTGCGCCACGAAGAAGAGATGCGCGAGCGCGAACAGCAGCTCAATCACTATGCGCGTTTGTCGATTGCGGGCGAAACGGCTGCCGCGCTCGCGCACGAACTCAATCAGCCGCTCTGCGCGGCGGTCAACTTCTTCGCGGGTTGCCGGCGGCGCATCAATACGGGCAATGCGCAGCCCGCCGAAATCAGCGCGGCGCTCGATCTCGCGCAGCAGGAACTGGAGCGCGCGGGGCGCATCATTCAGTCGGTGCGGCAATTCACGGCCAATCATGAAACGTCGCGCAAGGTGCATTCGTTGTGCAGCGTGCTCAACGGCATTGCCAGCTTCCTCGAAATTCGCGCGCGCCAGGACGCCGTGGAGATTCGCATCGACGCGCATGAGGACGCCCTGGTCGAATGCGACGAAATCCTGATCCAGCAGGTCATCAGCAATCTGGTGGTGAACGGCATCGAGTCGATGGACGACCTGCCCGAGCATGCGCGGCGTCTCGCGATATCGACCAGCCTTGTCGGCAAGCAGATCGAAATCGCCGTGGAGGACAACGGCGCCGGTTTTCCCGCCGACAATCTGGAGTCGCTGCCCGCGTCTTTTTTCACGACGAAAAAGAATGGCGTGGGGCTCGGGCTTTCGCTATGCCGCGCGATTGTCGAATCGCACGGCAGCAAGCTCGATGTCGCGCGCGCCGCGCCCGGCGGCACGCGCTTTTCGTTCGCGCTCGCGGTGATCGCGTGACGAGCGCATGACCGAGAGGATGACTGCGCGTATGACTAGCGCGCGGGCGCATTCGCGTGAGGCGACAGCGTCCAGCCTTCGCGATAGGGGCTGATCAGCATCGGCCGCAATTCGACGCGGGAAAAACGCCAGCCGTCGTCGGCGCGCACGGCGCGCGCGATATAGTCGGCGGCGATCCAGTGCGAAAGCGGCGCGCCGTCGGTTTGAATCTGCGCCATTTCGAACAAATACCAATGGCAATCGGCGCTGCGCAGGTCGGCGCAAAGCGTGAACGTGGGGCTCACCATGTAATGCACGGTCCAGACGATGCTCTCCTGCGCGAGTTTCGCGACATACGAGGTGACGGTCTGCTTGCCTTCGTAGGTGCCGAAACCTTCTGCACTCCAAACGATATCGTCGGTATAGATGGCCGACATCATGACGGGGTCGTTGCGGCGGTCGGCGGCGGCGGCGTAGCGCGCGACCAGCGTGCGCAGCGCCTCTTGCGCTTCGAGCGCTTCCAGACGCTGGCGCAACGCGGCGAATTCGCCGTCGTGCATGGCGGCTTCCGTGGAAACCGGCCCGGGAGCGGTGGAAGGGGCGGAAGTGGCGGAAGTGGTGGAAGAGGTGGAAGTGGCGGCCTGCTGGTTCATCCGTATGCGCTCCGTGGCTCGTGAATCCCGAAGCTAACGCGAACGCCGCGCGAAAAAAATGCGTGCGCGCACCTGGCGCGCGTAAGTGTTCGCACCTGGTATGAGTACCGGATGTGCCGGATGCCGGTGCGCCGCGCGTGTCCCTACCATCGCAAGAGACAGCCGATGAAACGGGAGCACGAGATTGAACCTTGCCGCAGGCACCGATTTTTCCATGCTGGGCGCCGCGAGCCGCGCCTTTCTTGCCGCGCCGCACGCGTTGCGTATCGATGGTGAAGCGCGCAGCGGTTCGGGCGGCTGGCTCGATATCGTCGATCCCAGTTGCAACGAGATCGTCGCGCGCGTGCCCGACGCCACGCCCGCCGACGTGGATGCGGCCGTGGCCGCCGCGCGCCGCGCGTTCGACGATCCGGCGTGGCGCGCCATGCGTCCCGCGCAACGCGCCGACGCCATGCTCAATCTCGCGCTGCTGATCGAAACGCACGGCCGTGAACTCGCGGAACTGGAAACCATCAACAGCGGCCGCCTGATCGCGAACACCCAATTGTTCGACGTCGAATTTTCGGCGCACGTGCTGCGTTACATGTCGGGTTGGGCCACGCGGCTCGACGGGCGCACCGTCGATATTTCCGCGCCGTATCTACCCGAAGGCGAATTCTTTTCGTTCACCACGCGCGAGCCGCTAGGCGTGGTCGCGGGCATCGTGCCGTGGAACGTGCCGCTTTGCCAGGCCGTGTGGAAACTCGCGCCCGCGCTCGCGGCGGGCTGCACGGTGGTGCTCAAGCCCGCCGAGCAAACGCCGCTCACGGCGCTGCGCCTCGCCGATCTCGCGCTGGAAGCGGGCTTTCCGCCGGGCGTGGTCAACGTGGTGACGGGCACCGGCGCCGTGGCGGGCGCGGCGCTCGCGGCGCACCCCGATGTCGCGCGCATTTCGTTTACCGGCTCCACGGCCGTGGGGCGCAAGATCGCGCAGCAGGCGGCGGGCAGCTTTCGCCAGTACAACCTCGAACTCGGCGGCAAGTCGCCCGTGATCGTCATGGACGACGCCGATCTCGACGCCGCCATTGCGGGCGCGGCG
Source organism: Paraburkholderia sp. J41 (assembly GCF_905220235.1). Lineage (NCBI taxonomy): Bacteria > Pseudomonadati > Pseudomonadota > Betaproteobacteria > Burkholderiales > Burkholderiaceae > Paraburkholderia > Paraburkholderia sp. J41. The sequence goes on from NZ_CAJMZE010000004.1 coordinate 155,228, forward strand.
TGGGCCATCTTCGGCAATCACGGCCAGAATTGCTGCGCGGGCTCGCGCCTCTACGTTCACGAGCGCGTGTTCGAGCGCGTGCTGGAAGGCGTGTGCGTGATCGCCGAGTCGCTCAGGCTCGGGCCGGGCCTCGATCCCGCGAGCCAGATGGGACCGCTCGTGAGCCGCGCGCAGCAGCGCCGCGTGCTGGCCTATATCGACGACGGCCGCGCCGCCGGCGCGCGCGTGCTGACCGGCGGCGGCGCGCCCGCGAGCGACGGTTGCTACGTGCAGCCGACCGTGCTCGCGAACGTCGACGAAAGCATGCGCGTGGTGCGCGAGGAAATCTTCGGGCCGGTCCTGGCGGCAATGCCGTTTCGCGACGAAGCCGAAGCGCTCGCGCGCGCCAATCGCAACGACTACGGCCTGGGCGCGAGCATCTGGACGCGTGACGTCTCGCGCGTGCATCGCTTCGTGAAGGGCTTGAACGTGGGCAACGTGTGGGTCAACGTGCATAACGTGCTCGACGTCGCGCTGCCGTTCGGCGGCGTGAAAGATTCGGGCGTGGGCCACGATCTCGGCGAGGAATCGGTGCTTGCGCACACGCGCATCAAGTCGGCGGTGATTCGCCTATGACGCTCGACGGCAAGACCTTCGACTATGTGATCGTGGGCGCGGGCGCGGCCGGTTGCGCGGTCGCGGCGCGGCTTTCAGAAGACCCGCGCACGAGCGTGCTGCTTCTCGAGGCGGGCGGCGAGGATCGCTCGTTCTGGCTCAGGATTCCCGTGGGCTACGGACGCACGATCGCGGACCCGCGCGTGAACTGGTGCTACCAGACCGATCCCGTGGAAGCGCTCGGCGGGCGGCGCATCTTCTGGCCGCGCGGCAAGGTGCTGGGCGGCTCGACCGCCATCAACGGCCTCATCTACATACGCGGCCAGGCCGCGGATTACGACGCGTGGCGCGCGCAAGGCAACGTCGGCTGGGGCTACGACGACGTGCTGCCGTACTTTCGCCGCGCCGAGGATCATGCCGACGGCGAGAGCGAATTCCACGGCGCGGGCGGCCCGTTGCACGTGAGTCATCTCGTGGAGCGCAACCCGCTTTGCGATGCGTTCATCGAGAGCGCGGGCGCCGTGGGTCTCGCGCGCAACGACGACTTCAACGGCGCGCAGCAAGCGGGCGCGGGCTACTATCAGGCGACGATCCGGCGCGGCGAGCGCGTTTCGGCGGCGCGCGCGTATCTGCGTCCGGCGTCGCGCCGGCCCAATCTGCATGTTGTCACTGGCGCGCTGGCGCGGCGCGTGCTGCTCGACGGTGCGCCCGCGGCAGGGCTCGAATTCGCGCGTGGGGGCGCGCTCGAACGCGTGCGGGCGCGTGCCGAAGTCGTGCTGTGCGGCGGCACCGTGAATTCGCCGCAATTGCTGATGCTTTCCGGCATCGGCGCGGCCGACGCGTTGCGCGAAGCGGGCGTGGCGCCGCAAGTCGACCTGCCCGGCGTCGGCCGGAACTTGCAGGATCACTACGGCGGCCAGATCACGTGGCGCTGCCGTTACCCCGTCACGATGAACGACATCATGGCGAGCCGCTGGCGCACCTACGCCACGGGCTTGCGCTGGCTGTTGCGCCGTGACGGGCCGTTCTCGGTGCCGGCGGGGCAGGCGGGCGTGTTCGCGAGTCTCGGCGACGAGGCCACGCGGCCCGACGTGCAATTCCTGTTTCAAACCTTCAGCGGCGGCTATTACGAAAACGGGCTGTACCGCTTTTCCGGCTTCGCGAATTTCATTTGCCCGGTCAGGCCGCGCAGCCGGGGCTGGCTCGGCCTGCGTTCGCCCGATCCGGCCGCGCCGCCGCAGATCCATCCGAATTATTTCGCCGATCCGCACGATCGCGAACTGCTCGTGCGCGGCCTCCGGCTCGCGCGCAAGCTCGCGGTGGCGAAACCGCTCGCCGGGTTCGTCGAATCGGAACACTTGCCCGGCATCGACGTCGATTCCGACCGCGACATCGAGCAGTACTTTCGCGAGAACGGCGGCTGCGTCTCGCATCAGGTCGGCACCTGCCGCATGGGCAACGACGCGCAAGCCGTGGTCGACGCGCAATTGCGCGTGCGCGGCGTGGCGGGCCTGCGCGTGGCCGACGCCTCGATCATGCCGACGCTGGTCTCCGGCAACACGAACGCCGCGACGATCATGATTGGCGAGAAGGCCGCCGATCTGATCCGCGCGAGCGCCTGACGTCATTTTCCCCGCGAGGCTCGTAGCCATGAAGCGTATCAAGATGATTCTTCCGGTGCCGTTGCCGGCGGCGGCGCTCGCGCATTTTGCCGCGCAAATTCCCGAGCGATTGCGCCGCGCCGACGTGCAGATCGACTTCGGCGGTTGCCGCGCGGGCGCGAGTTTGCTCGACAGTCCCTACGAATGGACGCTGGCGGACGCCTTCGTGCTCGACGCGGGCATTGCCGCGCAAGCCGAAGGCTACGACGGCGTGTGCAGTTTCTCGATGAGCGATTCGGGCGTGCCCGCCATGCGCTCGCGTTTGCGCATTCCGGTGATGGGCGCGGCGCAGGCCGCGTTCGCGCAGGCGAGCCTGCTCGGCAAACGCTTTTCGATCGTGACGATGTGGCAGCCGTGGCGCGCGCACATGCTGGAAATGGCGGCGCGTCATGGCATGCGGGAGCGGCTCGCTTCGGTGCGCCATATTGACGTGCGGCCCGACACGAGCGAACTGCTTTCGGGTAAGGAGGACTTCGTGTTCGCGAAGCTCGAGGCCGCCGCGCGGCGCTGTATCGACGAAGACGGCGCGGACACGATCGTGCTCGGCTCGACGACGATGTACCAGGCGCACGCGCATCTGGCTTCGGCGCTGCCGTGCCCGGTGGTGAATCCGGGCTGGTGCGCGTTCAAGGCGCTGGAGGCGTGGCTCGACATGGGATTGATGCAGAGCGAGCTGGGGTATGCGCAGCCGGAACGGGGGAACGATGGGGTATTTGCGAACGTGCCTCGCGTCTATTGAAAGATAATTCGGATACCGAAATAAAAAACGCCGCTTCGCGCGGCGTTTTTCATTTGCCGGGCCGGTTGCGATCAGAACAAATGGCGGATCGCCACCCGCACGATCGTCTGCGTGCCATTGCTCGACGCGCCCGACGAACCCGAAATCGACGCGAACACGTTCTCGTTGCCGCTCGCGTGCTGATAGATATAGTTCAGATACACGTCCGTGCGTTTCGAAAGCAGATAGTCGAACGTCACGCCGCCCTGGTTGACGTGATTGTTCGTGACCGCCTGATTGCCGTTCGCATAGATGTACTGCGCGTAGACGAAGAAGTCGGGCGCGAAGGTCACGAGTCCGCCCAGTTCGTACGTATCCACATGCGCGCCGTTGAACGTGTTGTGCGTATTCGTGTAGAGCGCGTCCAGCGCGAAGCGGCCGAAGTCGTAGCGTCCGCCGAAGCCGAAGTTGCGAATGCCGTCGGCGCCGTTGTTGATCGACGGATCGCGCGCGAACGTGTAGGCCGCGTTCAGCCGCAGCGGGCCGTGCTCGTAGTTCGCGCCGAAGCTCGACATGTTGCTGTTGCCGCCCGCGCCGGCGAGGTTGGAAAAGCCGTACATCGCGCCGAAATTCAGGCCCCGGAAGTCTTTCGAAACGAACTTGGCCGTGTTCGAAGTGGCCGCGCCGCCCGCGATGCGGCTGTAGTCGAACGTGCCGAGCGGCGAGCCGAGCGCCGAAAACGGACCGTCCGGCAACTGGTACAGGCTCACGTAAGGAATCTGGTGGCCCCAGCGCGCGAGCGAGAGGTTGTCGTACATGAAATCGAACTGATGCCCGAACGTGAGCGCGCCCCACGGCGAGGAGAGCCCCACGTACGATTCGCGGCCGAACACGCCGCCGCCGCTCATCGCACCCGTGTTGATCGAGTAGGAACCGTCCATCAGGAAGATCGCGGCATAGCCGCCGCCGAGGTCTTCGGTGCCGCGCACGCCGATCAGGTCGGGCGCCTGAATGCCGCTTTGTTCGGCGACCTGACTATGGCCGCCGACGTTGCTCGTGTAGGTGATGCCCGCGTCCAGCAGGCCGAACAGCGTGACCGAGCTTTGCGCGAATACCGGATAGGAAAGGCCCATGAGGGCGAGGGCTAAGGCGGTTTTTTTCATGTGTGGGCGAAGGGTCGGCAAAAACTGCGCAGGATAAAAACGGCGTGGTTTATCGAAGCTTGATCGAGGCGTGGCGCGCGCGTGCCTGGCGGCGCGCCGTGGCCACGCGGCGCGTCGTCATGGGCGGCGCGGCGGGCGCCGCGAGCCGTGCGGCAAGCCGCCCGGCGCGAGCGGGGCCGCGCCGGGCGCGAGACTCAGGACTGCGCCTGCAAGTCGAGCTGGCGGCGCGGCATGAGGCGGCAGAAGATCGGGTAGAGCACGAGCGCGCCGATCAGCGAGGTGAAGAATTCGATCGGCACGAGCGTGTTGAGCACGTAGTGCGCGAGCACGAAACTCACCACCGTGGCCGTCACGCCGGGCCAGTTGACGGCGGGCGGCGCGCTCGCGCTGCGGCCGCGCGACACCACGAAGTAATCGGCGAGAATGATGCCCGCGTAGCACGTCATCAGCACGCCCAGCACGGTGATGAACGCGTTGAACCAGTCGAGGATCGAGCCGATCAGGAACAGCGCCGAAATCACGTTGCCGAGCACCACGAAGGTGAAGCGGCCGGGGCGCCAGTTGATCGTCGAGTCGAAGAAGCTCGTGAGCGAGAGCGAGGAGCTATAGGTGTTGAGCACCTGCGCCTTGGATTGCGCGAGCACCATCAGCACGCCGCCCAGCACGCCGCCGAACACGATGAACGCGGAGGCCACGCTGTCGGGGCTGTGCAGCACGGCGGCGCTCGCGGCGGCCTGGCTCATGCCGTTGGCCACGTAATGCGCGACCAGTTGGCCCGTGCCCGCGTACATGACGATGCCGCCCACCGCGATCATGATGAAGTCGAGAAAGAGATTGCCGATCAGCGCCGAAATGCCCACGTCGCGCGAGGAAATCGCGTAGCGCCCGAGGTCCGCGTCGATCATCGCGAGCGCGCCCGCCGTGCCGATCAGCACGTTCACGCAGAACGTGAACTTGCCGAAGTCGCTGAGGGCGCCCATCGACTTGAGGACGTCGGCGGGCATTTGCGGGCCGAAGCTCATGGCTTGCGCCCAGCTCATGCCCGAGCCGTCCACCACGCGCAGCACGATGAACGCGAGCAGCGCGAGCATGGCGACGAGCGTGACGCTCGACACTTTCGACACGAGCTTGAAGCCGAACGCCGTGAGCAGAATCCACGCGAGGCTCAGCACGCCGTACACGACGACGCGGTTCGCGAGCGTGTCGTCGAAGTTGAACCAGAAGCGAAAGCCCTTGTAGAGCAGCACGTTTTCGAGCGCGGCGAGGCCCGTGATCATGAACGCGAACGAGAACGCCGTGATGGCCGAGCCGCGCGTGCCGAAGCCGTGCTTGCGCGTGAGCACGGTGCTGGAAAGGCCGGTGCGGTACGCGACGTGGCCCACGCCCCAGCCGAGCAGCGAGCCGACGATGGTCACGAACGCGCCCGCGAGCAGCGCGATCTTGAGCCCCGCGACAAAGCTGATGAGCGCGCCGATGAACATCTGCACGAGCGTGGTGACGATGCCCGCCGTGTTCCACGACAGCTTCACCCAGCCCTGGCGCGCGCCTTCCGGCACCGATTCGAGCGCGTGGTCTTCCATCTGGGTGGACAAGTCTTCGCTTTCTTTCACTCTCTTGCTCCTGGTTCCGTTTCGGGGGATGGGTTTTCTCGCGCCGATTTGCGCTCGATCATCGTTGTATCGGCGCTTTTGTGGCATGGGAGCAAGCGTATTGCGGAAAAAAATAGCGGCGAACTCGGTTGGCTATCTAAGCCGCTAGATGCAAACACCTAGCGCGCCCCAAGCGGGTTTTCCCGCGGTTTTCCCGCGGCCATGGCGGGTGGAGAAATCCATCGGATTCCTGATGATTGAAAGCCCCGCGAAACATGCGGAACGTGCAGGATCGGCGCGGTAGGCGAGGCACGCGAGGCACGCGAAGCGCCCGCCCGCGCCGAGCGAACGCGCGGCGGGAGCGGGCGTGCAGCGCGGTGCGACGCGCTTTTACGGGTTGTCGGGCGCGCGCTTTACGCGCGCGCAGGCGCTTGCGAAACCATGGGCAGCGTGGTGAGCGCACCGTCGAAATGGAGCAGCGGCGCGCGGCCCGGCGCCACATGAATGCGCGTCACGGCCGCCACGAAAATGCCGTGCGTGCCGACTTCGCTGAGCGAAAGCGTTGCGCACTCGAACGCGGCCGTCGCGGCGTGCAGCCGCGGCGCACCGTTCTCGCCCGCGTGCCAGGCGCCGTGCGCGAACTTGCTTTCGCCGTGCAGCGCGGCATCGGCGAAACGGGCGGCAACGTCCGAATGCTCGGCGGCGAGCAGATTCACGCAGAAGCGGCCCGCCTCGCGCATGAGCGGAAAGGTCTGGCTCGAACGGTTCACGCAGACGAGCAGCGTGGGCGGGTCGGCGCAAACGGAGGTGACGGCCGTGGCGGTCAGCCCCGCGCGCCGGCCCGCGCCCTGCTGCGCCGTGATGATGCTGACCGAGGCCGCGAGCTGGCGCATGCCGCGTTTGAAGTCGGCGGGGTCGGCCAGCGCCTGCGCAGCGGCGGGCGCGCTCATGCGGCCACCTCGAGCGCTTCGCGCACGCCCAGGCGCGCAAGCCGCGGCAGCACTTCGGCGGCGAAATACGGCAGTTCGGCGAGATAGTCGACGAACGAGAGCGTCACGCCGTCGAAGCCTGCTGCGCTGATGCGCGCGAGTTCGGCGGCCACGTCGTCGGGCGAGCCGATGAGCGGATACACGCCCGAGCCGCCCGCGAAGCGGATGCGAAAGCGCTCGTACACGTCGGGCGGAAACGACTGCGAATGCACGCCTTGCAGCGCCATCAAGCGCTCGACGGCCACGGTGTCCGCGTGGGTATCGGCATAGTGGCGGTGGTAATCCTGCGCGTGGGCGCGCGTGGGGCGGCACACCACGTAGCACGGCGTGAACACGCCCAACGCGCGGCCGGCGGCGGCGCCGGCCGCCTTGATCGCGGCCACGTCGGCGCGGCCTTTTTCGAGTTCGGTGAGCACGGTGAACAGCACGTCGGCGTTGCGCACGGCGAACTCGCGCCCCTGCGCGGAAGAGGCGGCGTTGAGCACGCGCACCGGCCGGTCCGCGCCGGGCCGCGGCAAACCGCCCACGCCGCGCAAGCGGTAGTGCGGCCCCGCGTGATCGAAATGGCCTTCGTTCGACCACAGGCGCGAGATCACGTCCCACCATTCCTGGCCGAGACCGTAGCGCGTGCCGTGATCGTCAGGCAGGCCGATGCCGAACATTTCGTACTCCTGCTTGTTCCAGCCGCACACGATGTTCAGGCCCGCGCGGCCCGCGCCGATTTCCTGCAACGTGGCAATCTGCTTGGCGACGGCCACGGGATGATGGAACGCCGTGTGGATCGTCGAAAAAACGGTGAGGTCGCGCGTGGCGGCGAGCACGCCCGCGGCCCACGTGACCGGATCGAGCACCGACTGCGCGTAGCGGCCCGCGCCGCCGTAACCGGTCCAGCGCGCCACGGGCAGCAAAAAGTCGATGCCGGCCTGGTCGGCCATGCGGGCGAGCGCGAGATTGTCGGCCCAGTTGCCGGACCAGCTTTCGGGCACGGTGGTCACGGCAAGCCCGCCCGAGAGATTGCTGGAAAAGAGGCCGATTTTCAGGCGATGCGGACTGTCGATGCCTGTGCGGCGTGGGGCATCGGTCGGGAAGGCGGGGGCGTTCATGGCGATGGCTTGAGTCCGGTTGGGAAAATACGGTCGATGACGATGCGGCCCGGCGTGCGCCCGAGCGCTCAGGCAACCCCTTGCGCGGCGGCGAGCGTTTCGAGCGTGTGCCAGAGCCGCGCGTCCACGTTCAGGCCGTGCGCGAGCGCGTGTGCGCGGCTGGCCGCCGAGCGGTCGCCGGGCACGCTGACGGGGCGGCGCGCGTCGGCGGGCTCGCATTCGCGCACGGCGTCGAGATACGCGGCGATGCGCGCGTGCAGGGCCGCCTCGCGTTGCGGCGCGATAACAATGAACACGTCGCCCTTGTTGCAGGCCGTGTGCGAATCGAGCGTGCCGGTAATTTCCGTGCCGATCGCGCCGCCGGTGAGCGCCGTTACGAGCACTTCGAACGCGAGCCCGAGCGCGTAGCCCTTCGCGCCGCCGAACGGCGCGATCGAGCCGTGCTTGGCGGCTTGCGCGTCGAGCGTCGGTTCGCCCGCGGCGTCGAGCGCCCAGCCCGCTTCGAGCGGTTCGCCGCGATTCGCGTAATCGTGAATCTTGCCCATCGCGACGAGACTCGTCGCCATGTCCATCACGAGCGCGCGCGGCGCGACGCGGCTGTTCGCGCCGCCGTTCATATCGGCATCGGCATCGGCATCGGCATCGGCATCGGCATCGGCATCGGCATCGGCATCGGCATCGGCATCGAACCCGACGGGCACGCCTATCGCGATGGGATTCGTGCCGAGCATCGCGCGCCGGCCGCCCCACGGATGCACGAGCGCCTCGCTCGTGGAAAGCGCGACGAGCGTATAGCCGCGTTCGGCCACGGTTTGCGCGTACCACGCGAGCATGCCCAGATGATTGTTGTTACGAATGCACGCGACGGCCACGCCGCCTTGCGCCGCGCGCTCGCACACGGCGTCGAGCGCGCGCATGGCGACCACGGGGCCGAGGCCGTGCTGGCCGTCCACGTCGAGCAGGTGCGAAGCGCGCCACCGATGCGCGCCTTCGGCGTGGGGCGCGCACACGCCGTTGCGAATGCGCTCGACGATGCGCGGCAAACGCAGCAGGCCATGCGATGCGAGCCCGCGCATTTCCGCTTCGATCAGCAGCGAGGCTTGCAACGCCGCGTTCTCGCGGCCGACGCCCGCGCCGCGCAGCGCCGCTTCGAGCGCGGCGCGAACGGTTTCGATCGACACGATCATTGCGACCTCGGTTTGGCGGTTCGACGTGAATTCGAGTCTACGGGCGCCGAAATGGCCGTCGATGCCGAATAGGTGTTTGCACTGAACGTCATAGTCCGTTGTCCCGATGCGTGGCGGCGCGGCGTGCGCCGCGCGCGCCTCACCAGTTGGTCGAAAGGTATTTCGCTTCCATGAATTCGAGCAGGCCGTGATGCGCGCCTTCGCGCCCGAGCCCGCTTTGCTTGACGCCGCCGAACGGCGCGGCGGGGTCGGAAACGAGGCCGCGATTGAGCGCGATCATGCCGCTTTCGATGCGCTCGGCCACGCGCAGGCCGCGCGCGAGATCGCGCGTGTAGACATACGCGACGAGCCCGTATTCGGTGTCGTTGGCGAGGCGCACGGCTTCGTCCTCGTCGTCGAATGCGACGATGGGCGCGACCGGCCCGAAGATTTCCTCGCGCAGCAGCGCGGCGTTCGCGGGCACGTCCACGAGCACCGTGGGCGCGTAAAAGAAGCCCGCGCGCGCAAGCTTCGCACCGCCCGCGAGCACGCGCGCGCCTTTTTCGCGTGCGTCGTCCACGAGCGCGGCCACCTTGTTCAGCGCGGCGCGATTGACGAGCGGCCCGCACTGCGTGCTCGCATTCGCACCTTCGCCCACCACGAGCGCGCCCATGCGCCGTGCGAGCTTTTCGCTGAATTCGCCGATCACGCCGCGATGCACGTACAGGCGGTTCGCCGCCGTGCATGCCTCGCCGCCGTTGCGCATCTTGGCGATCATCGCGCCTTCCACGGCGGCTTCGATGTCGGCGTCCTCGAACACCACGAAGGGCGCGTTGCCGCCCAGTTCCATCGAGCAGTTGACGATCGAATCGGCGGCCTTGCGCAGCAGCACGCGGCCCACTTCGGTCGAGCCGGTGAACGAGAGCTTGCGCACGCGCGGGTCGTCGAGCATCGCATTGGTGAGCTTGCCTGCCGTGGACGTGGTGAGCACGTTGACCACGCCGCCGGGCACGCCCGCTTCGGCCAGCAATTGCGCGATCACGAACGCCGTGAGCGGCGTTTCGGTTGCGGGCTTGAGCACGCAGGTGCAACCGGCCGCGAGCGCCGGGGCGATCTTGCGCGTGGCCATCGCGGCCGGAAAATTCCACGGCGTGATCAGGAGCGCGATGCCGATGGGCTGGTACTGCACGAGCGTGCGCGCCTGGCCGCTCGGCGCGATGCTGATTTCGCCGTTGATGCGCACGGCTTCCTCCGCGTACCAGCGAAAGAATTCGGCGGCATAGGCCGCTTCGCCGCGCGCGTCGGCGAGCGCCTTGCCGTTTTCGCGCGAGATCAGCACGGCAATGGCTTCGGCGTCGCGCGTCATCAGTTCGTAGGCGCGGCGCAGGATTTCGCTGCGCGCGCGCGGCGGCGTGGCGGCCCAGGCGGGCGCGGCGGCGTGCGCCGCATCGAGCGCGGCGGCGGCGTCCTCCAGCGTGGCGTCGGGCACGGTGGCAATGAGCGCTTCCGTGGCGGGATCGACTACGTCGATACGCTTGCCCGAAGCGGAAGGCAGCCAGTTTCCGCCGATAAAAAGCGCATTGGGCGCTTCGTGAGGTTCGCCGGTGGGCGTGAGTCGTTGCGTGGTGGTGAGCACGAGAGCAATCTCCTTCGATCAATGAATCAGGCGAGCGCGCGCGTATTGCTCGCGACGCCTTCGAACGCGTGGCGCACGAGCGTTTTTACGTCGTCGAGCGCGAGCGGGCGCGGGTTGTTGTTGATGAGGCGTGCGGCCAGCATCGACTGCTCCGCGACCCAGTCGAGCTGATCGCGGCGCAGGCCGAGGTCGGCGAGCGTGCGTGGAATGCCGATGCTCGCGCACAGCGCTTGCGTGCGCTCGATGGCGGCTTGCGCAAGTTCGCTTTGCGTTGCGCTCGCGTCGCTTACGCGACGGACGCCGCTTGCTTCACGTACTTCGCCGGGTTCACGTACTTCGCGGGGTTCGCTTGCGTCGTGCGCGCCATGGGCAGCGATGGCCGCGCCGATGCTCGCGAGTTCCGCCTCGCATGCGCTCGCGTTGAAGCGCATCACATAAGGCAGCAGCGCGGCCACGCCCAGACCGTGCGGCGTGTGCGTGAGCGCGCCCACGGGATACTGGATCGCGTGCGCGGCCGCGGTGCCCGCCGTGCCGAACGCGAGGCCCGCGCATACCGAGCCGTACATCAGCATGCTGCGCGCGTGCGCGTCGCCGGGGCGATCGACGGCGCGTTCGAGATGGCCGAAGATCGCGCGGATCGCTTCGAGCGCGTGATGATCGCTGAAGCGATTGCGGCCCACGAACACGCGCCTGTGCGAAATCAGCGGGTCGGCGGGATGGCGGATCGCGGTGAACGCTTCCACCGCGTGCGTGAGCGCGTCCGCGCCCGAGAGCGCCGTGAGCGCGGGCGGACAGGTGTGCGTGAGTTCCGGATCGCAGATCGCCGCGTAAGGAATCAGCCACGGCGTGGAGATGCCGACCTTGAGATCGCGCGCGCTGTCGGCGAGCACGGCCACGGGCGTGACCTCCGAGCCGGTGCCGGCGGTAGTGGGCAGCGCGATCACGGGCAGCACCGGGCCGGGCACCTTGAATTCGCCGTAATAGCGTTCGAGCGGGCCGCCGTGCGTGAGCAGCAGCGCGGCGAGCTTCGCCATGTCCATGCAACTGCCGCCGCCCACGCCGATCACCATTTCGGGCGCGAAGTCGCGGCACTGTTCGACGCAGGCGTGGACGCTCTGCGAAGGCAGTTCCGCGAGCGTGCCGTCGAACACGCGCACGGCAATGCCTTTGTCGGCGAGATTGGCGCAAAGGCCGTCCATCGCGGGCGAGGCCGCGAAGCGCTGGTCCGTGCATACGAGCGCCTTGCGGCCGAGCGGCGCGGCTACCTCGCCGAGCACGGCGCGATGACCATCGCCGAAAATCAGTTCGCGCGGCGCGCGCATCACGCCGAAAGGACTTTCTGGCGATGGCGCCGGCGTGAAAGGCGACGAGCGAGCGGTATCGTTCATTTCGGAATCCTGATAGATGATCCTGTTGACGGCAAAGCGTTTTGCGTCGGGATGCCGTGCTTCTGGCGGGCGATGGACGAAAGGCGCGATGCGTGCGCAATGCTTGAGCGAAGCGTGCTTGAAGCGCGAGTGAGGCGTGCTTCAAGCGTGAATGAAACGCGAATGAAGCGTGAATGAAGCGTGAGTCAGGCGTGCGTGAAGCGGCCGCGATCAGGGTGGCGATGGCGCGTGAGAACGTCGCCCACGCTCGCGGATACGGAACGGGGGCGAAAATTTCACTCGGCTTTCTTTTGTAAAATCCGATACGATCGGATATACGATTGGAAGGATACTAGCTTGGCGGTATGATCGCCGTCAACACGAACTTAGGCAGACGGCTCACTTGAATTCCAGCACCGAATCGCTTTTTCCCATGCCCGCACAGGCGGCAACGGCCGATTTCGCACGCGCCGCTTCGATGGGCGACCGCGTTTACGACACGCTGCTCGCGCAGTTGATTTCGCTGAAAATCGCGCCGGGCACGCGTATCGCCGTGGATGCGCTCGTGCGCGAACTGGGCGTTTCGCAAACGCCGATCCGCGCCGCGCTCATCCGCCTGGAAGGCGAAGGGCTCGTGGTGAAAACGCACAACGTGGGCTTTAGCGCCGCGCCGATGCCGAGCCGTCAGCGTTTCGAGGACACCTACGACATGCGGCTGATGCTGGAGCCGTATATGGCGGCGCGCGCGGCAAAGCAGCTTGCGCCCGGCATGCGCGAGGAGCTGGCGCGGCTCGCGGCGGACATGAGCGCGCTCGCGAAAGACAACTCGAAGCTCGCATACGGCAAGTTTGCCGTGCAGGACGCGAATTTCCACCAGTGGATCGCGAAGCAAAGCGGCAACGAACTGGCCGCCGAAGCGCTCGCGCGTCTCTACGCGCACACGCATCTGTTCCGTCTGCGCTTTCATACGACCGTGACGGAAGAGGCGATCAAGGAGCACGCGGCCATCGTCAAGGCGCTTTCGGACGGCAACGGCAAGAAGGCCGCGGCGGCAATGACGTTTCACATCGAGCAGTCGCGCGCGCGCATGGCGCCGTTCTTTGCCATCATCGAATAGCCCCAGAATCAAGGCTTATTCGTTATCGAGCGCGTGAGCCGTGCAAGTCATTCGTGCGGCTGGCCGAACATCTCGCAGATCGTCGCGCGCAGCCACGCAATGCCGGGATCGGACGCGAAATGCGCGTGCCAGTGAACCTGGATGTCGATGGGCGGCAGCGCGAACGGCAAGGGCAGAATGCGAAACGCCTTGCCGCGATTGAAGCGGCGCGCGATGCTGCGCGGAAAGATCACGGCAAGGTCGGTATTCGCGACGATCTCGGGCGCGACCACGAAATGCGGCACGCGCAGCGCCACGTCGCGCTTGAGATTGAGGTCTTTGAGCCAGCGCTCCACCATGCGATGCCCGGATGCGTTCGTGCTCGCATACACGTAGCGCAGCGCGGCAAGGTCGTCGCGCGTGGGCCTGGCCGCGCGAAACGGATGACCCGCGCGCACGATGCATACGTGTTCGTCCACGAAGAGTTTTTGTGCGAAGCAGTCGGCGTCGAGTCCCGGCACGTAGCCGAGCGCGAGATCGACTTCGCCCGCGCGCATGGCCGCGCTCACCGAATCCACGGGCAAATTCGCCACTTCGATGCGAATGCCGCGCGCTTCCTTGTCGAGTTTCGCGAGCAGCGGCGGCAAAAAATAGAACTCCGACATGTCGGACATCGACAGACGAAACACACGCTGCGCCGTGGCCGGATCGAACTGGCCCAGTTGCTGCACGGCCTCGTGGATCATCGCGAATGCCTGCGCGAGCGGCGGATAAAGCCGGTACGCGGCCTCCGTGGGCACCATGCCGCCCGGCGTGCGCACGAACAGCGGGTCGTCGAAACGCGTACGCAGGCGGCGCAGCGCGTGGCTCACGGCGGGCTGCGTGAGGCCGAGGCGCTCGCCGGCGGCGGTGAGGCTGCGCAAGTCCCAGATGGCGATGAACACGCGCAGCAGGTTCAGGTCGGCAACGGCGAGATGGGTTTGGCTCATGCGCTTCGTGTCGGGCGGCGGTTTCGCCAATGTAGCGCGAAAAGACGCTTGAGATGAATCGCGAATGAATGACGAAACACCGCGAAACACCGCGAAACACGGCGAGGTGCCGTCGCGCGGGCGGCGCATGAGCCGGTCGCCGGCGCGCATTTTCGATTCGGCGCTATGACGTCATGGCGTTTCGTGCGTCAACGCGCCGTGCGAAAGCGCGTGAAAGCGCCGCCGGAAATACACGAGGCTGTCGCCTTCGGCGCCCGAGGCAATGTGCGCGATACGCGCGATGCGCACGAACAATACCGAATGCGAACCCATTTCCTTGCTCTCGCACACCGTGCCTTCGAGGCTCGTCACGGCTTCGGCGAGCACGGGCACGCCGTGCTCGCCGGGCGTCCACGCGCAGCGCGCGAAGCGCTCCTCCATGGTGCAGCCCGTCATGCCCGCGAACACGCGCGCGAGTTCCTGGCCGCGCGCGCCCAGCACGTTGATGCAGACGTTGCGGTTCGCTTGCAACACGTCATGGGCGTGGCTCGCGCGATTGATGCACACGAGCATGGTGGGCGGCGCGTCGGTCACGGAGCACACGGCGCTCGCGGTGATGCCGCAGCGCCCGCGCGGGCCGGCCGTGGTGACGACGTTGACGGCGGCCGCGAGCGAGGCCATCGCTTCGCGAAAGCGCAGCTTCGCCTCGTCGTCGCGATTCATGGGGGCGGCTTCGCGCATCACGGATACGGCGTAATGACGGGCTCGATGCCGACGAACACCGCGCCCGCCGCATCGTACGAGCCTTCGCCGAGAAAGCCGTGCTGCGTGACCACGATCGAGTCGCGCACGAGCCGCTGCATGCGTCCTTCGCGATAGATCGCGCCGATGCCGGCCATCTTGTACGCGTTCATCACGACCTCGGCGCAGGCGTGCGCGGCGTGCGTGGCGCTCAAGCGCAGCAGGTTGGCCTGTTCGATGGAAACGGGGTCGCCCGCGAGGATCGTGTCCCACGCCGCTTCGGCGGCTTCGAAGAAGAACGCGCGCGCGCTGCGCAGGCTCGCTTCGGCTTGCGCGAGGCCCGCGCGGTAATACGCGCGGTCGGCAAGACGCGGCGCGCCCGTGGTGGTGGCCGTGACGCCCGAAAGGCCGGCGAGCAGGTCGAGCGCCGCGCGCGCGAGCCCGAGATTGACGGCCGCGTGGACCTGCGCCTGATACGAAACGGCGGGATAGCGGTACAACGGCTCGTCGATCACGGCGGTGCTGCCGCGCAGAAAGGTCCAGCGCTCGTCGACGAACTTGTCTTTGAGGCGCAAATCGTGGCTGCCCGTGCCCTGCATGCCCACGACGTTCCAGTTTTCGACGATCTCGACTTCGTGCGCCGGAAACACGGCGGTGAACGGTTTGCCCGCGTTCGGCGCGCCGGGATTGCCGGGCGCGCCGCCGATGCCCACGCCGATCCAGTCCGCGCCCTTGCAGCCGCTCGCGAAGCGCCATTGGCCGCTAACGCGAAAGCCGCCCGGCGCGCGCACGCCTTTTTGCGGCGGATAGAGGCCGCCCGCGAAGACCTGGTCGGGGCCGCTCGCGTAGATTTGCGCCTGGGTTTCGAGCGGCAGCGCGGCGAGATAGGTGTTCGCGGAACCGAACGCGGCGACCCAGGCGGCCGAGCCGTCGGCAATGCCGATGCGCTCCAGCATGGCGAGAAAGCGATGCGGCGCGAGCGCGTCGCCGCCGAACCGCTTGGGCGTGCCGGCGCGGAAAATGCCGGCGCGCTTCATTTGCGCAACCATGTCGCGCGGAATGTGCGAGCGCGCGTCGAACTCGTCGCGGCGCCGTTCGATTTCGGCGATCAGTGCGTCGAGCGGCAGCGCGGTGGCGTGCGCGGGCGTAGCGTCGTCGGTGGCGACGCTGTCGTCGGAATGCAGGGCGTGCATGCGGTCATCTCCTGGCTCGATGCCTGGCCAGGCAACCTGCAAGCCATGCCCAAGCCATGCGTGAATGGTGCGTGAATAATGTGCGAATAATGTGCGAATAATGCGGGTCGTGCCGATATCGGCGGATCATTCGGACTGCTGACGAGCGGCGAGACGCGCCGCGCGCGGAAACGTTTCGCGCGCGCAACCGGTGGCGATCACCGTGACGAGCCCGAGCGCGCCGAGGTACACGGCCACCGGCCCCGCGCCGCGATAGTGCGCGAGGAGGCCCGTCGCGATCATCGGCGAAAGGCCGCCGCCCAGCACGGAAGCGAGTTCGCGCCCGATGCCGAGCCCCGAGTAACGCAGGTGTACCGGCAGCAGTTCGCTGATGAACGCGGGTTGCGCGCCTTCGAGAATGCCGAGCGTGAGACTGTTCGCGAGCACGAGCGCCGCCATCACCTTCCAGTATTCGCCCGAGCCGAGCAGCACGAAATAGGGCCACGCGATAACCACGATCGCGAGCGCGCCGACGAGATAAACGGGCTTGCGGCCCACTTTGTCGGTGAGATGGCCGACCAGCAGCGACACCGGGATCAGCAGCAGCATGGAAACGGTGAGGCCGCCGAGAATCCACGAGGATTTGACGCCGATGAACTGGCCGTAGGCGATGGAAAACGCGAAGAAAATATACGACGCGCCGCCTTCGCCGAAGCGCAGGCCGAACACCGTGAGCACTTCGCGCGGGCATTGGCGCAGCACGTCGAGCACCGGCATGCGGCTTTCGTGCTTTGTCGCCTTGACTTCGGCAAACGCGGCGCTTTCGTCGACCGAGCGGCGAATCCACAGGCCGAGCACGATGAGCGCCGCGCTGCCGAGAAACGGCAGACGCCAGCCCCAGCCCAGGAATTCGGCGGCGGGCAGGCTTTGCACGAGCAGGAACGCGCCCGAGGAAAGCACGAAGCCGAGCGCGGCGCCGCTCGGGCTCCACGCGGCCAGCGCGCCGCGCTTCGAGGCAGGCGCGTTTTCGTGAATCAGCAAAATGCTGCCGCTCCATTCGCCGCCCGCCGCGAGCCCTTGCAGGATGCGCAGCAGCACGAGCAGCACGGGCGCGGCAATGCCGATTTGCGCATACGTGGGCAGCGCGCCCATCGCGAAGGTGGAAACGCCCATTGTGAGCAGCGTGAGCATCATCGTGACCTTGCGGCCGTAGCGGTCGCCCAGGTGCCCGCAAATCACGCCGCCGATGGGCCGCGCGAGAAAGCCCACGGTGAAGCCGCCGAACGCCGCGATGGTGCCCGCGAGCGGGTCCGTGCCCACGGGAAAGAACAGCTTGCCGAACACGAGCGCGGCGGCCGTGCCATAGAGAAAAAAGTCGTACCACTCGAGAATCTGGCCGAGCACCGCCGTGGTGACGGCGCGCCGCACGGCGCTCGTGCTCGCGCGCGCGGGCCTTGCTGCGAGCGGGACGCCGAGTTCGGCGCTCAGGTCGGAATTGACGGCGTTCGGGTTCATGGCGGGCGCGGGCGTGAAGTTGAGTGCCGGCGCCTTGCGCCGCATGAAGCCAGGCGGGCAAGACGCGCCGGGGGAACGGCACGGATCAGGCAGGAGCCACGATAGGAGCCGCGCGAATGCCGGTCAAATAACGGCCAAAAATGCGCGATATGAATTCGCTTCATGGTGCCGCGGGGCGCGGCGCGGTGGGTTTGCGCCCGCCGCGCGTCACGCGTAGCGTTCGTCGAGCAGTTGCTTGACGAGGTCGATGTACTTCGAGTTGTCGTTCACGCGATGGTTGAAGATCACCGGCGAAGTGGCGCGCTCGCTGTCGATCAAACGGCAATGCACGTCCTGGCGAATCTGCCGCGCGGAAGCCGGAATCACGCACACGCCGAAGCCCGCCGCCACCAGCCCGAGCGCCGCCTGAATCTCGCGCACTTCGAGCACTTCGCCCACGTCCACGCCGTGGCCGTGCAGCACGTTCAGCACTTGGTCGGCATAACCGGGGCGCGGCTCCTTCGGATAGACGATCAGCTTTTGCCCCGCGAGCTGCCGGATGTTGAGCGGCGTGGATTCGCGCGCCATCGGCGATGCGATCGGCACCACGGCGGCAAGACGTTCCTCCTGCAACACGATGCTGACCACGGCCGGATCGGTGTGATGCACGCGGCCGAAACTCACGTCGATACGGCCTTCCTTCAACGCCTCGATTTGCTGCATCGACATCAGTTCGACCATCTGGATGTCCAGTTCGGGCGCGCGCTCGCGCAACTGGCGCATCACGTCGGGCAGGCCCGCGTAAAGCGTGGACGCCACGAAGCCGATCGAAAACACGGTGCGTTGATGCAGCCCCACGCGCTGCGTGGCGGCGCGCATCTGGTCGATGCGGCCGAGCACCTGGATTGCCTGTTCGTAGAGCAGCCGGCCCGCGTCGGTCAGGCGCACCGGGCGCGTGTTGCGCACGAGCAGCGTCACGCCGATCTCCTGTTCGAGCAACTGGATCTGGCGGCTCAGCGGCGGTTGCGCGATATGCAGTTGTTCGGCGGCGCGCGTGAAATTGCGCTCGCGCGCGACGGTGACGAAATAGCGAAGCTGGCGCAGATCCATGATTTCGTATGACGTGAAGGGCCTGGACTTGGAGCGTTAAGGCAATACCGTTAAACCAATACCGAAGCGATATGTTGCAGCGCGCAATAACCCCGCCGTTCGCGACTTTCGCGCATTCCATATCTTAAAGGTATTAAAGCCGATGCGAATGGTATTGGACGCCGCGCCCGCGCCGCTTGTATAAAACCAGTCGATGAACTCCTTAAAGCCGCATTTGCCATGATTTCAGCGACCATCGAACGCGTCGAAACCTGCCTTGTCGATTT
Source organism: Paraburkholderia sp. J41 (assembly GCF_905220235.1). Taxonomy (NCBI): domain Bacteria; kingdom Pseudomonadati; phylum Pseudomonadota; class Betaproteobacteria; order Burkholderiales; family Burkholderiaceae; genus Paraburkholderia; species Paraburkholderia sp. J41. Next base: position 174,061 of record NZ_CAJMZE010000004.1, read on the forward strand.
GCCGACCATTCGCCCGCACAAGCTTTCCGTCGCGACCATGCATGGCCAGACGCTGATGCTCGTGAAGGTGTATTGCAGCGACGGCGTGGTGGGCATCGGCGAGGGCACGACCATCGCGGGCCTGGCTTACGGACCCGAAAGCCCCGAGTCGATGAAGCTCGCCATCGACGCGTATCTCGCGCCCGCGATGATCGGCCGGGACGCCACGCGCATTCAGGCGTTGATGGCGCACCTGGGCAAGCTCGTGAAGGTCAATCATTTTTCGAAAAGCGCGCTGGAAACGGCGCTGCTCGACGCGCACGGCAAGCGTCTGGGCGTGCCGGTGAGCGAGTTGCTCGGCGGACGCCGGCGCGAGCGCCTGCCGGTGGCGTGGACGCTCGCTTCGGGCGACACCGCGAAGGACATCGCCGAAGCCGAGCGTATGCTGGAGGCGCGCCGCCACAAGGTGTTCAAGCTCAAGATCGGCGCGAAGCCGCTCAAGGACGACATCGCGCACGTCGCCGAAATCAAGCGGCAACTGGGCGAGCGCGGCGCGGTGCGCGTGGACGTGAACATGGCGTGGAGCGAGACGCAGGCCGCGTGGGCGATTCCCGCGCTCGCCGACGCCGGTTGCGAACTGGTCGAGCAACCCGTGGCGTCGGCGGCGGCGCTCGCGCGGCTGATGCGCCGCTTTCCGGTTGCGCTGATGGCCGACGAGATCTTGCAGGGCCCCGAAAGCGCATTCGAGATCGCCAGAAACCAGGGCGCCGACGTATTCGCGATCAAGATCGAGCAGAGCGGCGGCCTGTTCGCGGCGCAGCGCGTGGCCGCGATTGCGGACGCGGCCGGCATCGAACTCTATGGCGGCACGATGCTCGAAGGCGCGTTCAGCACGATGGCTTCGGCGCACCTGTTCGCGAGTTTCGCCCATTTGCAGTGGGGCACCGAATTGTTCGGCCCCTTGCTGATTACCGAGGACATTCTCGCCGCGCCGCTCGAATACCGCGATTTCGAACTGACCGTGCCGAACGGTCCGGGACTCGGCATCGAACTCGACGAAGCGAAGCTCAAGCGTTTCGTGCGCGATGGCCTGATGAAAGTCACCCGATAAACCGTTTTCGCAACAAGGACAGCAAGCATGCTTTTTCACGTAAGAATGGATGTGCAGTTGCCGGCCGGCATGCCGGCGGCTATCGGCGACGAAATCAAGGCGCGCGAGAAAGCGTATTCGCAGGAATTGCAGCGCAGCGGCAAATGGCGGCATATCTGGCGCATTGTGGGCGAATACGCCAACTACAGTATTTTCGACGTGGAAAGCAATGCCGAATTGCACGAAATTCTCACGGCATTGCCGTTGTTTCCGTATATGAAGATCGAGGTGACGCCGCTGTGCCGTCATCCTTCGTCGATTCATGGCGGCGACGACTGAACCGCATTCCATACAGGGCTGGCATGACTAATCAGTATGACGAATCAATACGATGAAACAGCCCGGCATCAATCCCCGAAAACCAGATGGAGACAGTGACATGAGCGCGAAGATATTCGAGAACCAGGACGTGCAGGATTTATTGAAGTCGGCGGCCAATCTCGACGGCGACGGCGGCAACGTGCGCTTCAAGCAGATCGTGCATCGCTTGCTGAGCGACGTGTTCAAGGCCATAGACGATCTCGACATCACGCCCGACGAAGTGTGGGCCGGCGTGAACTATCTGAACAGGCTGGGCCAGGATGGCGAGGCCGCGCTGCTCGCGGCGGGCCTCGGGCTCGAAAAGTATCTCGACATGCGCATGGACGCCGAAGACGCGGCCATCGGCCTTGCGGGCGGCACGCCGCGCACCATCGAAGGGCCGTTGTACGTGAGCGGCGCGCCGGTGCGCGAGGGCGTGACGAAGATGGACGTCAACCCCGACGAAGACGCGGGCCCGCTCGTGATTCGCGGCACGGTGAAGGACGTGGACGGCAAGCCGGTGACGAATGCCGTGGTGGAATGCTGGCATGCGAATTCGAAGGGCTTTTATTCGCACTTCGACCCGACCGGCGCGCAAAGCGATTTCAATTTGCGCGGCGCCGTGAAAACGGACGCACAAGGCCACTACGAATTTCGCACGTTGATGCCGGTGGGTTACGGCTGCCCGCCGCACGGCTCGACGCAGCAATTGCTCAATGCGCTTGCGCGCCACGGCAACCGCCCGGCGCACGTGCATTTCTTCGTGACCAGCGACGGTCATCGCAAACTGACGACGCAATTCAATATTGAAGGCGATCCGCTCATTTGGGACGATTTCGCCTATGCCACGCGCGAGGAACTGATTCCGCCGGTGACGGAAAAGACCGGCGGCGCCGCGCTCGGCCTGAAAAGCGACGCGTACAAGGAGATCGAATTCGACTTCGTGCTGACGCCGCTCGTGCAGGGCAAGGACAATCAGCGCGTGACTCGTCTGCGCGCGGCGGCGCAAGTTTAAAGCGTTAATGAGGCGGCATCGAAGGCCGCATTAAAGCGGCGTTAAAGACGAATTAAAGCGGCGGCGCGCGTGCCGCCGCGCGTCGAAAGCGTGAAGGAGGCCCCGGTGTCCAGCGAAATGCGCGAGCAAGCCACCCGCGACGTTCTGCCCGTATTGCCGGGCCGCGCGCACGATCTCGCGCGCCTGCACCGGCTCGTGAGCCGCGGCGAGCCGGTCGTGACCGTCATCGGCAAATACAATCATGGCAAGAGTAGTTTGCTTAACGAACTAATTGGCCACGATGCGTTTTCGGTGTCGGACAAGCGCGAGACGATCGTGCTGGCGGACCGTCTGCATGCAGGCGTGCGCTGGCTCGACGCGCCGGGGCTCGATGCCGACGTGGGCGCCGAAGACGATCGTCATGCGTTGCAGGCGGCATGGCTCAAGTCGGATATCCGTCTTTTCGTGCATGCCGCCAAGGAAGGCGAGCTGGACGCGAAGGAACTGGCGTTGCTGCACGAATTGCGCGAGGACGGCGCGCGAACCGCGCGGCAAACCTTGTTCGTGCTTTCGCAAGTGGATCAACTCGCCGACGAAACCGAGCGCGAAAAGATCGAAAAAGCCGTGAGCGCGCAGGCGCATGGGTTTGCGCTCAACGCGGTGTCTTCCGTCCGGCATCGCAAGGGGCGCGAAGGCGGCAAGACGCTGATGCTCGAAAAAAGCGGCTTTCCCGCGCTCAACGCCGCCTTGCGCGCGGCGCTCGCTCGCATTCCGCAGGCGCGCGCGCAGGAAACGGCGTTGCTGTTCGGCGAAATGAACGGCGAATTGCTGGCGCTTCGCGCGGCGCAAACGCTTACGCTCGAACAGTTGCGTCTAACCCGGCAACAACAGGCGCACGAATTCGAACGCGGATTGCGGGCCGTTATCGACAAAGTCAGCGGCGAGATCGAGCCGGTACTGAATGCGTTCGGCGAAGATCGCGCTCTCGTTCCCGACCACGCGAAAGATCATTACGGCATTACCGCAGGCAAGCGCGAGCGCGCGCATATCCAGATCGCGTATTCGCGCGCCTGCATCGCCATCGACAGTTTTCTCGCGGGTCATGGCGTGGTGGCGCTGCCCGCCGCGCAACATACGGCCGCGCATAGCCTGAATACGGTGATGATTGCGGTCATGGGCGTTTCGGTGAAATTTCGCAAGGACTTGCGGCGCATGTTCGGCGAAGCGGCGGGGCGCGAGCGTCTGCATCGCGACTTCACGCATTACTTCGAGCTCTCCGACGATCGGCGCGCGCTGGCGCAGCGTATCGCGCAGATCGAGGCGGCGCTGGGCGCTGCGGAGAAAGCGTCGGCGGCATTGCGAACTCTGCAAATGCAGGAACGGCGCGAATGAACGAAAGCGCGAGCCACGAAATGCGGTTTATTCGCGAAGTCGGCGCGTTGGATTTCGCCGCCGGCGACCTGGCGGCCACGCTTCAGGCGCTGGACGATTGGCGCGAACGTCTCGCAACGGATTTGCTCGCGCAGCGGCTGGAAAAGCAGGGCTTCCACGCACAGTCGCTATTCGCTCGCCGCATCGATTCGATCCACGCGATGCTGCGCGAAAGCGCGCGCGCCTGGGCGCAGCGGCGCGCCAATCTGCAAGCGGTGCAGTCGCTGGCGGATTCGTTCGGCGATAAAGCGCTGCTGCTCGTATTCGGCAAGTTCAACGCGGGCAAGAGCGCGTTCTGCAATTTTCTCGCCGACCGTTTTGCGGCATCCGGGCAGCCCGTGCGGTATTTTCATGTCGAAGCGGGAAAGATCGTGGCAACGGACGAGCGCTTGCGCGAAGGCTCGACCGAAACCACGTCGCGGCTCCAGGGTGTCGTGCTCGGCGCAACGCTGGTGCTGCTCGACACGCCCGGCCTGCATTCGGTCGCGCGCGACAATGCCGCGCTCACGCAGCAGTTCATGGACAGCGCCGACGCCGTGCTGTGGCTCACCAGTTCCACTTCGCCGGGCCAGATGCAGGAACTCGACGCACTGGGCCACGAATTGCGGCGCGGCAAGGTGCTGATGCCCATCGTCACGCGCAGCGACGCTTACGAAGAAGACGAGGTGGACGGCGCGATCCGCAAGGTCTTGCGCAATAAATCCGCCGCCGTTCGCGCGTTGCAGGAAGCCGACATTGCGGCGCGCGCGAAAGAAAAATTGCAGAGCATGGGCGTTGCGGTAACGCTGCTCGAATCGCCCGTTTCCGTTTCCGCCTATGTGGCGCGCGAAGCCGGACAAACCGCTGCGGCCATGCAAGCCGCCGGGTTCGAGCGGCTTTACGCGTCGTTGCGGGCGATGACGGCTTCGGCGTTGCGCTACAAGCGGCGCAAGCATGCCGAGATCGTGCTGCATCATCTGGAAGAAGACGTGCTGGGCGTGCTGCACGCCACGCTGCTGCCCGCGCTTGCCGCATTGAACGAGGCCGCGCAACAGGCGCTCGATTCGCTGGACGAATGCGAAACGCGCATTGTGAGTTCGGCCTGGCGCGGCATCGTGCCCGCGTTGCCCGAATGGCTCGATACCTATGCCGATACGCGCGATATTCAGGCGCTGGGCGATGGCTTGTCGCGCTCGATCGACGCGGCGCTGGCCCGCGAAGTCGATGCGCAACTTGCCGAATATGCGGTGGAGCACGGCTTTGCCACGCTCGATCTCGACGCTCTCCAGCGCACGATGGGCGATGCCATCGACATCGACATCGACTATCAAAAGCTGTATGGCGCGTTGCAAGCCGTCCTCCACGAAACATTGGTTCGGTATGCGAAATATGCGTGCGAAGCGGCGCGCGCCTCGATCGTGCAACTGACCCGGCACGCCGCGAAGCTCGATGCGTGCGTGAAATCGCACGAAAGCACGTTGGCCGGGCTAAAGGCGCGGCTGCGAGCGCAGACCGCCTAAGCGCGTGCCGGTGGCGCGGCCGCATTCGGGGCGTTTCATTCGGGGCGATCCATTCAGGACAATCCCTTACGCAGCCGCTATTCCTCACACGTATTCGATCTCCCAACGCGCTCGCCAGGCCTCGAACGACCTCGCAAACGATTGCGCACATCTGGCCGGGCGCGATGCGCAATGAAGGTCATTGTGTACACACCGACCTGCGATACGATAGGCATCGGCCTTGCATTGGGGCACGATGCCGTCTTCGTTCGTTTTTCTTTCCGTATTCCGTTTTTTGCCGCTTCCGACTTCCCGACCTGTTCGCCGACGCCCGCATGCTTAGCCCACTCTCCCTGTTCGGGATTTTGATCGTGTCTTGCCTGACGAGCGTCGCCATTCTGGGTTCGCTGTATCGCACGGCGGTGCCGGGGCTCGCGCGCTGGTGCCTCGCGTACACGCTGCTCGCGGCAGCGTCGCTACTGGTGGTAATGAGCGGCGTGCCGCTCGCACGCGGGGTGATCGTCGTCACGGCGTTGCTCACGATCGTGTCCGTTCTGCTGCTCGTGCAGGGCACGCGCGAGTTTTTCGGCATGAGCGCGGTATGCCGTCGCGAACTGGCGGCGGCTGCCGTCGCGTTCGCCGTCATGGTGTATTTCACGGAAATATCGCCGGATACGGACGCGCGCGTGCTGCTTTTTTCGCTGGTCCTCGCGTATGGGCGCATTGGGGTCGGCACGCTCACGCTGCGTTACGCCCCGCGCGACGGCGCGCGCTACGCGTACCGGTTCGTGGCGGCTGCGGCCTACCTGGGCGCGCTGATTCACGTCTCGCGCATCGCGGCCATTGCGGCGGGCGTGGCGCCGCACGGCACGCTGTTGCAGCCCACGACGTGGAATACGCTCGTTCTCGGCCTTGCCATCGTCACGTTGCCGTGCATGTCGATCGGCATGGTGATGCTCACGCACGACCGCTTGATTCGCCGCATGGAATGGCTCGCGACCGTCGACGAACTCACCGGCATTCTCATGCGCCGCGCCTTTATCTCGCAGGCGAACCGGATGCTGGGCGAGTCGTCGCACGCGCGCCCTTCGCTTTCCGTCGCGCTGCTCGACATCGACAACTTCAAGCTCATCAACGACGGATTCGGTCACGCCGCAGGCGACCGCATGCTGCGGCACGTCGCTTCGGTGGTGTCGGGGCAGTTGCGGCCGAGCGACGTGTTCGGGCGGCTCGGAGGCGAGGAATTCGCGATTGTGTTCGTGGGCGCGCTCGAAGCCGAGGCGGAAGCGCTGACGAACGCGTTGCGGCTGGCTGTCGAACAAACGCCCAGCAGCGGCGTGTGCTGCACGCTCAGCGCGGGCGTAAGCCGCGTGGCGCAGGGCGAGTCGCTCGAGGACGTCATGGCGCGCGCCGACACCGCGCTCTACATGGCGAAAGCGACGGGGCGCAACCGCGTGGTGACTGCGCCGCCCGGCGACCGGCAGGCTTGCACGGACGTGTCCGCGCGGGCGTGACGTGCGTTTGCGGCTGCATTTGCGTCGCAGTTGATATTGCGGTGCGGCTAACTGCAACTAACTGCCTGACGAACCGCGACGCCGCGAGCGCACCTTGATGGCGCGGCAACCTGTGCGTTCAGCCCTGAGCCAATAGACACCACAATCGCATCCTCAAGACCTTGCGCGAGCGCCTGGCGCCCCGGCGCAGGCGGCATTCGATTGACGCAATCCAAACCCAACAAGAAAGTGCGCGACGGTAACGCAGCGTCAATGCCGACCGGTTCGCGCGTTGACGTTTTCCGCGCTCCATTCCAAGTGACGCGACTCGGTTTCGTCGTCGGCGGGAAAGAGGCATTCGAGCCGCAATTCCTGCGCGCTCACGTTTTGCGGCGCACCCACGCTCGTGACAGCGAGAAGTAACGCAGCACGGCGCCGTCGCTTTTGAAACCGATCGGCACGAACGGCATCGAAGCCGCCGCGGCCGTCTGCGACGTTCTCCAGTCGCGCGGCACCTCGGGATAGGCGAGCAGGGCGTCGAGCAGTTGCTGCGTGCCGTCGTCGATGGCGCGCCCGATGGATTCGCGATGCACGCGTTGCAGCAGGCTGCGCGCGACCGTGGGCCAGTCGTCGACGAAAGGGCGCATGCCGCGAGGATCGAACATCAGATGCAGCATGTTGCGCGGCCCCTTGCGCGCGGCCATGTCGATAAAGCGGCTAAAGAAGCGCGGCGCGGCGTCGTTGGTCATGAGCACGTTCCAGTGCCGGTCCATCACGACGGCGGGATACGGCTCGTGCTGGCGCACGACGCGTTCGAGCGCGCGCACGACGGCGTGCATTTCCCGCGCATTCCATGGCGCTTCGGAATAGAGCGGCGCGTAACCGGCCGCGAGCAACAGCGCATTACGCTCGCGCAGCGGCACGTCGAGCGTTTGTGCGAGCGCGAGCAGCGTGTCGCGGCCCGGCACGCTGCGCCCGCTTTCGATAAAGCTGATCTGGCGCTGCGAGACGCCGGCCTCGAACGACAGATCGAGCTGACTCACGCCGCGCAAATCGCGCCAATAGCGCAGCAGGCTGCCCAGTTCTCCGGTTGCGGTTTTCGGGTCGCGACGGCTGGCGTTCATCGGCTTTCCTCTTTACGGTAGCGCCTCAAGCTGCGTGAGCATGCCACGCAAACGCTTCGAACGGCGCTTCGAGTGCCGGTTCGGTCACGCTGCTCGCGTAATTCGTGATCGTCGATGCGGCTACCACCGCGATCACTTCGAGCAGTTGTTCGGCGCTGAATCCGGCTGCGATAAAGCTTTGCCGGTCGCGCGCGCTCAGCCGGCCGCGTTTTTCGATCAGCGTGCGCGCGAGCGCGGAGAGCGCGGCCAGCCGCGCGTCGCCGGGCAGCGCGCCGCGCCGCATCGCTTCGACGTCCTCGTGCGCGACGCCTTGCTTGAGCGCGAGCGCGCTGTGAAAGGCCACCGGCCATTCGCTCGCGTTCGTGACCGCATTGGTGAGCAGCAGCGTCTGGATTTGCGGCTCCGTCAAACTGCTCGCATGCACGCGTTCGAACAAGCCGATAAAACCGTTGATCAACACGGGCGAATTGGCCATGACGGCGGCGATATTCGGAATCAGGCCGAATGCTTGCTGAAGTTGCCGAAGCACGGGCTGCGAGGCTTCGGGCGCGGATTCGAGCGTATGAACGCGATAGTCGGACATGATCGTTCCTTGGCATGAGCGCCGCCGGAATGGCGGCGCGACAGGCAAAGAATAAGAAGCTTCGCGCGGCGCGCCAATTACATCCGATGTAATCGTTCTGTTGCGCTTTTTTCGCGGCGCGAATGAAAATGCGCCCTTTGAAGCCGGGCGCATTCGAGTTGCCGAAGCGAATTAACGGTTTAAAAGCGGCCTGGCGCCTTAAGGGCGACCTAACGCTTAAAAAGCCGCTAAAGGCGAGTTAAAACTGAGGTAAAGCGTGAAGTAAAACGCGAAGTAAAGCGCGAAGTAAAACGTGAATTAAAGCGCTTCAATCCAGTTCGTAGCCGCGCGCCCAGAGATTCGCATAAAGCGCGCGCACGCCGAAAGTCCACGGCTCGATTTCGGTACACAGGCGCACGGTGTTGACGATGGCGCCGAGCGGCGGCGCGCTGATCGTCACCACGTCGCCGAGATGGTGCGTGAAGCCGCCGCCGGGCGCGTCGCGGTCCTTGATCGGCGAGAACATGGTGCCGAGAAACAGCACGAAGCCGTCGGGATATTGATGATGCTGCCCGCAGGTCTGCGCGACGAGATCGAGCGGGTCGCGGCTGATCTCCTTCATGTGGCTCACGCCTTCGAGCAGGAAGCCATCGTCGGCGCCTTCCACGCGCAGCGCGACGCTGGTGGCGCGAATCGTGTCGAGCGTGAAGTCGTCGTCGAACACGCGAATGAACGGCCCGATCGCGCAGGCGCCGTTATTGTCCTTGCATTTGCCGAGCAGCAGGGCGGAGCGGCCTTCGATGTCGCGCAGGTTCACGTCGTTGCCGAGCGTCGCGCCCACGGCGCGGCCCGCGCTGTCGACCGCGAGCACGATCTCGGGTTCCGGGTTGTTCCATGCCGAAGCCGGGTGCAGGCCGATATCGGCGCCGAATCCCACGGCCGACATCGGCTGCGATTTCGAAAACACCTCGGCGTCGGGGCCGATCCCGACTTCCATGTATTGCGACCACGCGCCACGGCGCTGAAGCTCCGCCTTGAGCTTGAGCGCTTCCGCCGAGCCGGGCTTGATCTTCGAAAGGTCGGTGCCGATCAGATTCGTGATTTCCGCGCGCACGTCCTGGGCTTTGGCGGGATCGCCGCCGGCCTGTTCCTCGATCACGCGTTCGAGCAGGCTCACCGCGAACGTCACGCCGCACGCCTTGATCGCCTGCACGTCGCACGGCGCGAGCAGGTACGGACGTCCCGCTTCGCGATGCGGCGGCAGGCTCGCCTCCACGAGCGCCTGCACGATGCCGAGCGGTTCACCGGCCGCGTGGCGCACGACGTCGATCAGGTCGTCGCGGTCGAACAGGTCTGCCGTGGTGGGCGTGATGTGCGTGATGTCGAAAACCTGACCATGACGCACGACGACGACACACGGGCCGTCGCCGTCGGGCGTGGCGCGCCAGACCCGGCCGACGAGCAGCGCGCGGTCGAGGTCTTGCGGAAGATAGGCGGAAATCGAAGGCATGGCGGTCCAGGCAAAGTCGGCAGTGAAGCGAATCGTAGAGCGGAAGCGCGCGGGCGTCCAAGCCAATGGCGCGATTTCCAGCCGGTTGGACGATTGCCTCGAACCCGGCGGCATGCGGTGTCCTGGGACGGCAGGCGGTGACGCGCCGCAACGCGGCCGCGCTGCACGCGGCGCATGACACGGTGCGCGACACGGCGCACGACACGGTGCATGACACGGTGCATGACACGGCGCATGACACGGCGATGGCATCGGCGCACGCGCGGCCGGCGCGTCGTCAGCGCGTGCCCAAGGGGCCGGAAACCACGCCGGCGTGCTGCGTGCGCGCGCGAAAGCCCCTCGCCGATTGCGTTTTTGCTCTACCATTTGCGGATGCGGTTAAAGCATCCGGGCAACGGCACCGCTGTAGCGCAAGCGTCTGGCCCCTCTCGTCGCCCGTCTTTCGCGTCGTTTGCGGCACGCTTGTTTCCACGAGGACACGTACTGAAGGTGATTTATGACGTCTAATACGTACCAGGACACGCAACTCTTTATCAACGGCGAATGGCTCGACGGCGAAGGCGGCGCGAGCATCGACGTCGTCAGCCCGGCCACCGGCGAGAAGATCGGCAAGGTTGCGCGCGCCAGCGTCAACGACCTCGAGCGCGCCGTGCAGGCCGCGCAGGCGGGGTTCGCGAAATGGCGCAAGGTCCCGGCCAACGAGCGCGCCGCGCTCATGCGCAAGGCCGCCGGCATCGTGCGTGAGCGCGTCGATTCGATCGCGCGCCTCATGACGCAGGAGCAGGGCAAGCCGCTCGCCGAAGCGAAGATCGAAGTGGCCTCGGCCGCCGACATCATCGAATGGTTCGCCGACGAAGGCCGCCGCGTCTATGGCCGCATCGTGCCGCCGCGCAACATCAACGCGCAGCAGACGGTCGTGAAGGAGCCGGTCGGTCCGGTCGCCGCGTTCACGCCGTGGAATTTCCCGGTCAATCAGGTCGTGCGCAAGCTTTCGGCCGCGCTCACCACGGGCTGCTCGTTCATCGTCAAGGCGCCGGAAGAAACGCCGGCCTCGCCCGCCGAACTGATCCGCGCATTCGCCGACGCGGGCATTCCCGCCGGCGTGCTGGGTCTCGTCTACGGCAGCCCGCCCGAAATCTCGAACTTCCTGATCGCGCATCCGGCCATCCGCAAGGTCACGTTCACGGGCTCCACGCCGGTCGGCAAGGAGCTCGCCGCGCTCGCGGGCCGTCACATGAAGCGCGCCACGATGGAACTGGGCGGGCACGCGCCCGTGATCGTCGCGGAAGACGCCGACGTCGAACTCGCCGTGAAGGCGGCGGGCGCGGCCAAGTTCCGCAACGCGGGCCAGGTCTGCATCTCGCCCACGCGTTTTCTCGTACACAACAGCTTGCGCGAGGCGTTCGCGCAAGCGCTCGTCAAGCACGCCGAAGGCCTCAAGGTCGGCGACGGCCTGGCCGAAGGCACGACGCTCGGGCCGCTCGCCAACGCGCGCCGCATCACGGCGATGGCGAGCGTGGTGGACAACGCGCGCAAGAGCGGCGCGAAAGTCGCCACGGGCGGCGAGCGCATCGGCTCGGCGGGCAACTTCTTCGCGCCCACGGTGCTGACCGACGTGCCGCTCGAAGCCGACGTGTTCAACAACGAACCGTTCGGCCCGGTCGCGGCCATTCGCGGCTTCGACAAGCTCGAGGACGCCATCGCCGAGGCGAACCGCCTGCCGTACGGCCTCGCGGGCTACGCGTTCACGAAGTCGTTCAGGAACGTGCATCTGCTTTCGCAGTCGCTCGAGGTGGGCATGCTGTGGATCAACCAGCCCGCCACGCCCTGGCCGGAAATGCCGTTCGGCGGCGTGAAGGATTCAGGCTACGGTTCGGAAGGCGGCCCGGAAGCGCTCGAGCCGTACCTCGTCACGAAGTCGGTGACGGTGATGACCGCGTAAGCGGCCACGGCATGACGATGCCGCGAGCGCGCGGCATCGTCGTGAAAAAAAACGCGCGGCGACGCAGGAAAGCGTCGCCGCGCGTTTTCTTTTGGCGCGCTTCAGCTCGCGGCTTTTTCCATCGGCTCGCCCAGCACGAACGGGCCGCCCTGGAACCGCTGCGCGGGATCGGCGAGATCGGCGTGCGGCGCGGCAGCCGGGAAACGCTGCGCATACGGCACCGAACTGTCGCGCGGACGGTAGCCGAGAAATGCCGCCTTCGCGTTGTTCCACCAGCTTGCCGGGTTATCCGAAACGCCATACACGACGGCGTGCGCCACGCGATTGGCGAACAGCGAGCAGCGCACGAGTTCGATGAAGTCGCGATAGCTCAGGAACGTGACGAGCATGCGCGCGTTCTTCGGCTCGTCGAACGACGAACCGATGCGCAGGCACACGGTTTCAATGCCGAAGCGGTCGTAGTAATAGCGCGAGAGCGATTCGCCGAAACTCTTCGTCACGCCGTAGAGGCTGTCGGGGCGAGGGGCCGCGTCGGTGTCCAGCACGCTCGTGACCGGATGAAAGCCGGTGACGTGATTCGAACTGGCGAACACCACGCGCTTCACGCCGTGTTTGCGCGCCGCTTCGTAGAGGTTGTACGTGCCGCGAATGTTCGCTTCGAGCAGATCGTCAAAGGGCGCGTCGATCGAAATGCCGCCCAGATGCACGATGGCGTCCACGTCCTGCACCATCTTCATGACCGCTTCGCGATCGGCGAGATCGGCGGGGCACAATTCCTCGTGCGGCGCGGCTTCGCCCAGCGGCGCGATGTCGCTCACGCGCACGGTGTCGGCCCAGTCGGCGAGCGCGCCGCGCAACTGGCGGCCCAGATTGCCGCCCGCGCCGGTGAGGAGCAGGCGACCGAACGGCTTGCCGGAGGAAGAGTGCTGGGGCATCGGGGTTCCCTAATAGCTGGTAAGGGGGTGAAGGGCGTGCGAAGAAAATTTCCGAGAAAACGTTTTCCAATATAACGAGCGGCGCAAGCAGCGTCAATGGTGGAATACGACCGGGCGGGCAGGCGATGGAGCGGGCGGCCGTTTCTGCGACAATGCACGCCGTCGCCCCGAAAAAAGTGCCGTGCCATGAAAAGCAGTTCTCCGACGATTCGCGATGTCGCCGCTCTCGCCGGCGTGTCGGTCGCGACCGTCTCGAAGTACGTCAACGGCACCCAGCGCTTCACGCCCACTGTCGAGGCGAAGCTCAAGGACGCCATCGAATTGCTCGGCTATCGCTCGAATCCGCTCGCGCGTTCGATGATTACCGGGCGCACGCGCACGATCGGCGTGGCGATTCTCGACATCACGAATCCGCATTTCACCAATGTGGTGAAGGGCGCGAACCGCGTGGCGCTTCAGCACGACTACACGCTGCTGTTCGTCGATACCGAGGAAAACCCGGCGCGCGAGCGGGCGCTGATCGAGGCGCTCGCGCCGCGCGTGGACGGGCTGCTCATCAGCTCGCGGATCTCGGCGGAAATCGGCAAATGGCTGCTCGAATTGCGCAAGCCCGCCGTCATGCTGCGCCGCGTGCCCGGCGTGGCGATTCCCAACGTGGGTTTCGACAATCCGCTCGCCACCTATATGCTCGCGCGCCATTTGCTCAATCTCGGGCACCGGCGCATTGCGTACCTCGGTTTCGACGCCGAAACCATCAACAACGAGCGCATCGAGGGCGCGCGCTCGGCGCTGGCCGAAGCGGGCCTCACGCTCGACGTCTACGACACGCATGCGCCCACGGCGCAGGGCGGCGTTGCGGCGTGCTCGCGCGTGATGCTCGGCCCGAAGCGCCCGCAGGCCGTGATTTGCTACAACGACCTGATCGCGCTCGGCTTCATGAAGGAAGCCAAGGTGCTGGGCTTCCAGTTGCCGCGCGACGTTTCCGTGGCGGGCATCGACAACGTGCCGTACGGCGAATACGTCGAGCCGCGCCTGACCACTATCGAAGGCCAGAGCGAAAAGATGGGCGAACTGGCGATGCAGATGCTGATCGACGCGCTCGCCGGCCGCACCGACATCGAGCACGTCATGCTCGAACCGAGCCTCGTCGTTCGCGATTCCACCGCGCCCTGCGGCTGATTTCTCTCGTTGCGCTTTCTGCACGCACGCCCCGCGCCATGCGGCGCGCGGCCTTGTTGCGTCTTTTTCCCGCGTCCGAATTCCCCGTGGGACTTCGCGTAACTACCTACTAGCCAACGTGAAAGGAAGTGTTTAGATTTCCGGAAAACGTTTTCCAAAGCGTTAGCAGCGTGGCAGGCGAAAAACAACAAAGGAGACTGGTGATGTCGAGGCAGAAAAGCCGTCTGAAGGCGGTCGTGGTGGGGGTGGCGATGACGGGCGCGGCGCCCGCGTTCGCGCAAAGCAGCGTCACGCTGTACGGGATTATCGACACGGGCCTCGGCTGGCAGTCGAGCCAGACCTCGCTCGGTTCGACCACGGGCGGCAAGTCGGCGGTCAAGATGATCAACGGCGTATGGGCCGGCAGCCGCTTCGGCCTGAAGGGCGCCGAAGACCTGGGCGGCGGCACCAAGGCGGTGTTCCAGCTCGAAGAAGGCTTCAACAGCGCGACCGGCGCGCAATCCACGAGCGGCCTCATGTTCAACCGCCAGTCGTTCGTGGGCCTCGCCAACGCCGCCTACGGCTCGCTCACGGCGGGCCGCCAGTACGCCTCGTATTACCAGTTGCTCGCGCCGTACAGCCCGACCACCTGGCTTACCGGCTTCTACGGCGCGCATCCGGGCGACCTCGACGGGCTCGACACCATTTATCGCGCGAACAATACGCTGCTCTATACGTCGCCGAAAATCGCGGGCTTCACGTTCAGCGGCTCGTATTCGCTGGGCGGCGTGCCGGGCAGTTTCAATCGCGGCTCCACGTGGTCGGCGGCGGGACAGTACGCGATGGGGCCGGTCGGCCTTGCCGTGGGCTTCTCGCGCATCAACAATTCCACGCTTGGCGGCGGGGCGTTCGGCGCCGATTCCACCACGTCGAGCGCGGGCGGCCAGGCCGGCATCTCGGCCGTGACCAACGGCTATCAGTCGGCGCAGGCGCAGCAGCGTCTTGCCGTGGGCGCCGGCTACACCTTCAACAGCCAGTTCGACATCACGGCCACGTATTCGAACGTGCAATACGTGGCCGGCATCGGCTCGGCGTTCCGCGACACCGCGATCTTCAACACGGGCGGCCTGGTGCTGCACTGGAAGCCCGCTTCGACATGGGACTTTGCCGCGGGCTACAGCTACACGCGCGCGACCAAGGCGAACGGCATCACGAGCAGCGCGCAGTATCAGCAATTCAATCTTTCGCAGTACTACACGCTCTCCAAGCGCACCGGGCTCTACGCGCTCGAAGCGTATCAGCGCGCGAACGGCCAGACGCTCGCGCCTTCGAGCACCGGCGGCACGCACATCATCGGCGCCACGGCCACGCTCGGCGACGGTTTCAACAGCACGCCTTCGTCGTCGCGCAGCATGGTCGGCGTGGGCGCGGGCATCATCCATCGCTTCTGACACACAAGCGGCTTCGCACGCCGGCGGGCCGTGACGCGGCCCGCGCGACGACAACCACGCGTGCGTGCCGTGTTTTCCGGCGCGCACGAGAGCAACGATCGAGACAAGATTTTTCCCTGAGGTAAGCGATGAAAAAGACTTTTCGCCACTCCCGTACCGCAACGACCGCAATGACCGTGGTGGCCGCGGCGCTCGCGCTCGCCACGGGCGCCGCGCAAGCGCGCGTGTTCCGCGTGGCCGACGTGCATAGCGACACGTTTCCCACCAACATGGCCGTCAAGTTCATGGGCGAGGAAATCTCCAAGGCCACCAATGGTAAGGATTCCGTAAAAGTATTCGGCAACAGCGCGCTCGGCTCGGAAAACGACACCATCGACCAGGTGCGCATCGGCGCGCTGGACATGGTGCGTGCGAACGGCGCCGCGTTTAACGAGATCGTGCCCGAGTCGATGATTCCCTCGCTGCCGTTCCTGTTTCGCGACATCAACCATTTCCGCAAGGTGATGTACGGCCCCGAAGGCCAGAAGATTCTCGATGCGTTCAAGGCCAAGGGCATGATCGCGCTGACCTTCTATGAAAGCGGCGCGCGCTCGATCTACGCGAAGCGCCCGATCAAGTCGCCGGCCGACATGAAAGGCCTGAAGGTGCGCGTGCAGCCCTCCGACCTGATGGTCGACGAAATCAAGGCAATGGGCGGCACGCCCACGCCGATGCCGTTCGCCGAGGTCTACACGGGCCTCAAGACGGGTCTTGTCGATGCCGCCGAGAACAACCTGCCGTCGTACGAGGAAACCAAGCACTACGAAGTAGCGCCCGACTTCTCGGAAACCGAGCATGCGATGACGCCGGAAGTGCTGGTGTTTTCGAAGAAGGTCTGGGACACGCTCACGCCGCAGGAGCAGGACGCCATCAAGAAGGCCGCCGCCGACTCCGTGCCGTACTACGTGAAGCTCTGGACCGCGCGCGAGGACAACGCGGGCAAGACCGTGCAGAAGGGCGGCGCGACCATCATCCCGGCGACGCAGGTGGATCGCGCGGCGTTCGTGAAGGCGATGCAGCCGGTGTGGACGAAGTACGAAAAAACGCCGGAGATGAAGAAGATCGTCGACGAAATCCAGGCCATCCAGTAATCACGCGGCAACGCAGCAACGCCATACACGCCATGATCGAACCGAAAAAGGCGCTCAAGGCAACGACGCACTCCGCCGCTTCCCGTCTCCACGGAGAAGCGGCGGGGCCGTCGCGCGGCCTCGAAGGCGCTCGCGCGCCGGGACGCGGCCTGCGTGTCCTCACGCGCGCGAACGACATTCTCTTCCAATTGCTGACGATACTCGCCTCCCTCGCGCTCGCCGTGCTCACGGTGCTCGTGTTCTATGGCGTCGTCATGCGTTACGTGTTCGCGAACGCGCCCGATTTCGTCGAGCCTGTCGCGCTGCTGCTCGTGATCGTGATCGCCATGTTCGGCGCGGCGCTCAAGGTGCGCGAGCGCGGCCATATCGGGCTGGATTCGCTCGTCAAGCGGTTCGGTCCCCGCGGCCGGCGCATCGCCGAGGCCTTCCAGCATCTGTGCCTGATCGTGCTGGGCGCGGCGATCTTCTACGGCTGCTGGCAAATGGCCGAGACGACCATGGACGACCGCATCGCCATTCTGGGCGTGCCCGAGGCGCTGCGCTATTTCATTCCCATCCTGGCGAGCGTCTGCATCGTGCTGTTCTCGCTCGAGCATCTGTTGATGCTGTTCGTTCGCACCGAACGCCACCTGCGCGAAGGCGCGTAACTCACGCGATCAAGGCAAGGCAAACATGGAACTCGCCATTCTTTCCGGTAGTTTTTTACTGCTGCTCGCGGTGGGCGTGCCAGTGTCGTTCTCGCTCGGCCTCGCGTGCGTGCTCACGTACTTCTACGAGGGATTGCCCGCCGCCACGGCGATGCAGTCGATGATCTCGGGCATGAACGCGTTCTCGTTTCTCGCGGTGCCGTTCTTCATCTTTTCCGGCGAATTGATGCTGCACGGCGGCATTGCCGACCGCATCCTGCGCTTCGCGCAAGCGGCCGTCGGGCATTTTCGCGGCGGCCTGGGCATGGCCAACGTCGTCGCCTGCACGCTGTTCGGCGGCGTGTCGGGTTCGCCTTCGGCCGATACCTCGGCCATGGGCGGCGTAGTCATTCCGCTCATGAAGCGCGAAGGGTACAGCGCGGCGTATGCCGTGAACGTGACGACGCATTCGTCGCTGGCCGGCGCGCTCATGCCCACGTCGACCAACATGATCATCTACGCGTTCGCCGCGCAGGGGATCACGGGCACCTTGAACGGCATGCCGATGAGCGGCGTTTCGATCGGCGATCTGTTGTTCTCGGGCCTGTTGCCGGTGCTGTGGGTAATGGGCTTCGTGCTGGTCGCGGCGTATTGGCAGGCGCGCCGCTTCGGCTATCCGATGAGCGCCGACGGCACCACGCGCGTGCAGGCGTTTCCCGGCTGGTTCGCGGTGTTGCGCGCGTTTCTGGGCGCGTTGCCGGGCTTGCTCGTGATCGCCATCATTCTGTTTTGCGTGGCGCGCGGCATTGCCACCGCAACGGAAGCCGCGGCCATTGCCGTGGTGTATTCGCTCGCGCTCACGGTGGCCGTGTATCGTTCGATGACGCGCAAGCTGCTGTTCACGGCGCTCTCGCGCGCGGCCAAAACCACGGGCGTGGTGCTGCTGCTGATCGCGGTGTCGAACATGCTGCGTTACCAGATGGCGTATCTGGAGATTCCCGAGTCGATCGAGCGCGTGCTCGAACACGCGACCACGGTGCCATGGCTGATGCTGCTGTACATCAACATCATTCAGGTGTTTCTGGGCACGTTCATCGACATGGCCGCGCACATTCTCATCACGACGCCGCTGTTCCTGCCGCTCGCGATGCATAGCGGCGTAGGTCCGGTGCAGTTCGGCATCATGATTTTGCTGAATTGCGCGCTGGGTCTCGTGCATCCTCCCATCGGCTCGGTGCAGTTCATCGGTTGCGCGATCGGCGAGGTCTCGATCGGCGAGACGACCAAGGTGGCGTGGCCCTATTATCTGGCGATTTTCAGCGCGATCAATCTCGTGACCTACGTGCCGTTGTTCTCCACCTGGCTGCCGAGCCTCATCAACGGGCATCCGGTGTTCTGATTCGCGGCGGTCTTCGTTGCGATGAAGCGGGGCGGCTGTCGTGACTCACGGCAGCCACTTTCGCGCATCCTGCTCCCACGTGGGCTCGCCGCAATCGTGCGGATTCTCCGGCCCGAGTATCGTTAGATATCCTTTGTTTTTCATGCAGGCCTCGTAGGCGCGCACCTGGGTGCAGCGCCCCGCACCGGCTTTGCGCGCGGCGCTTTTGCATTGCACGATGGATTGATCCATCGGGGCGAAGTCGAGGTCGTCGGCGCGCGTGAGCGCGGGGGCGTCGGCGCCCGTTGCGGAAAATTCCACGGGCTGCGCGCAGGACGCGAGCAGCGCCAGCGCGGCGAGCGCGGTCGTGGCGCGGCCAAAGGCTTTCATCTGCATGTCGATTTTCCTTGCCGAACGGCGTCGTGAATCAGGCAGCGAAACGGTTTTGCGAGTGTAGCCAATGTGCGCCGATCAAGTCGCGGCCGTGCCGCTTCGCGCGAGATCGTCATGATGCGTTTCGCGCAAGGCCGGGAACTCGATCATGACGGCGAGGCCGCGCCGGTCGCCGTCATCGCCGCTTCCGTTGCCGTTGGCATCGCTGTTTCCGTCGCCTTCGCCGTTACCGTTGCCCGCGCGCAGCGTCAGCACGCCGTTGAAGTAATGCGCGATGCGCTCGACGATCGACAGGCCCAGTCCGCTGCCTGGCGCTTGCGCGCCCGTGCCGCGATAGAAGCGGTCGGTGAGGCGCGCGAGGTCGGCCGGCGCCACGCCGGGGCCGTCGTCGCGCACGGCGAGGCATTGCCGCTCGCCGCGCTCGAACAGCGAGACCTTCACGTTGCCGCGCGTCACGCCGTATTTGATGGCGTTGTCGATGAGGTTGTCGAGCAGGATGCCGATCAGCACCGGGTCGGCTTCGATCGCGTGTTCGGACTGAACATGGGCGCGCAACGCGATGCCTTTCTCGTGCGCATGCGCGAGGTGACGCGCCACGGCATCGTCGATCAATTCACCCAGATGCACGGCGCGCGCGGGAATGCGCTCGTGCTCGTCGAGCCGCGCGAGCAGCAGCAGTTGTTCGGCGAGCCGCGCGCTGCGATCCACGCCTTGCACGACACGCTGCATGGCGAGGCGTTGAAGCGCGGGATCGTCGGCGGAAAGCGCGACTTGCGCCTGCACCTTGATGGCGGCAAGCGGCGTTTTCAGTTCGTGCGCGGCGTCGGAGGTGAAGGCGCGTTCGCGCACGAGCGACTGGCGCAGTTGCGCGAGCAACTGGTCGATGGCGTCGACGAGCGCCTTCACTTCGGCGGGCACGGCCGCGATGGCGAGCGGCGTGAGCGACTTTGCGTCGCGCGCGCGAATGGTGGCGGAGAGCGTGCGCAACGGCACGAGCGCGCGGCCGATCGCCAGCCACAGCACGAGCGCGAGCACGGGCAGCGCGACGAGCAGCGGCCAGACGATTTGCCAGGCGATGCCGGTCACGAGGTCGCTGCGCGTGTTCGCCATTTCCATCACGCGCACGACGCGGCCCGTGCCGCCGTCGCGCAGTTCGTAAAAGCGCCACGGCGTGCCGTCGATGTTCACGTCGCGCGGCGCGGCGCCCGGCACGGCAGCGGCGGCGACCGCGGATGCCGCGGCGGGCAGGCTCGATGCCACGCTCGCGCCGTTGGATTCGAGCACTTGCAGCAGGACGTCGCGCGGCAAGGCGTCCTGGTCCCATTGCGAGGCAGGCGCGTTCGGGCGCGCGATTTCGAACTGCGCGTTCGGCGGCGTTTGCGCGAAGCGTGCAATGTCGGCGGCGTCGAGCCGTGCGATGAGCATCGCGTATTCGACGAGCCGCGCGTCTTCCCATTCCTGTACTTCGCGCGAGGCGTGCCGGAAGCAGCCGTACAACGCGGCGAGCCACACGGCCACCACGCAGGCCAGCACCACGAGCGACAGCCGGTGACGGATCGCGTGCCGGTTCATGGTTTTTCGATGACGTAGCCGACGCCGCGCACGGTGCGGATCAAGTCGGCGCCCAGCTTCTTGCGCAGGCTGGAAACGTGGACTTCGATGGTGTTGCTTTCCACGCCGTCGTTCCAGCCGTACAGGCGGTCCTGCAAGCGCATCTTGGGTTGCGGCACGCCCTGGTGCGTGACGAGTTGCGCGAGGATCGCCCATTCCTTGCCCGTGAGCGCAACCGGCTCGGCGTTGCGTGTGACCACGCGGGCGGTGACGTCCACTTCGATATCTCGCCAGACGATCGTTTCCTGAATGCGGCCGTGCGAGCGCCGCACGAGCGCGCGGCAACGCGCGAGCACTTCGGACAGCTCGAAGGGCTTGGCGAGATAGTCGTCGGCGCCGGCGTCGAGTCCGCGCACGCGGTCGGCCACCGTGCCGCGCGCCGTGAGCACGAGGACGGGCGTGTCGTCGCCTTCCTCGCGCAGCGAGCGCAGCAGTTCCGTGCCGGACCGGCCGGGCAGGCCGAGGTCGAGAATCACGAGTCCGTAGTTTTCGGCGGCGAGCGCCATCGACGCATCGTAGCCGTCGCGCTTCCAGTCCACGGCGTAGCCCGCTTGAATCAGGCTCATTTCGAGCCCGCTTCCGATCAGGTCGTCGTCTTCAACAAGCAGTATTCGCATGGGCAAGGCCGGTCGTGGGAATGAGCATTGGCGCTCAATTGTAGGGCAGCCCGCATCGCGAAAATCGCACCCTGCAAGTTGGCGCGGGGCTTCAGGCTATCTTAAGCATGACTCGCTAGCATCGGACGGCAATGGCTTTAAAGCGCGATTTTCAACCTTTCAAAGCGCTGTTTAAAGGGCGTCGAGACGAAGGCATTGCCTTGGCCACTCACGGTTCTCCGCAGCGCCGCGTTGCCGGAATAAAGATTGATGAAAGCTTGCCGTCAACATGGCTGAAGCGGGGCGTTTGCCGGACGCCAAAATCGAAGAATTGCGAGTCAAAAATGCTTGTAAACGATGGTAATATGCCGGGCTGTCGGTGGGGCACAAGCGTACTTCCCCGTTCATTGATTCGAAATCCGGCCTCGGCGCTTTAAGCGGATTTCGGTGATTCGCTACGAGGTTGGCGCACTGTAAGCCATGGAAATCCGCAATGCCCGTCTTTGGGCGCCGCGAGGCGCGCGCCGCTGGTATATCGCAGCGGGCACGCTGATTGTCGCGAGCACCGTTCGTCTTGCGCTGCATCCGCTGCTCGGCCCCATCATGCCGGCCACCGCTTTTTGCATTGCGGCCGCACTGGTCGAATATGTTTGCGGGCTTGCGCCGGCCTTGACCGTCATGTTTCTCGGGCTGGGCATCGCCGATTATCTGTTCGTGCCGCCCTACGTCAATATTACTTATTTCGACCGGCGCGACCTCATTCTGGTCATCTCCTATCCGCTCGTCACGCTCATTGTGATCGTGCTGATCGAACGTTTGCGGCGCGAGCAGTTTCGCGCGTTGCTGCTCGCCTCGGTGGCGCAGTCGCGTTATGAAATGCTGCTGCGGCACGACAACGAGCGCGCGCTCGCGCGCCGCGCGGTCGACGAAACGCATCGGCTTCTGCGGCATCTCGCCCATCATCACGACGGCTTCATTCTCATCAAGGCGCTGGAGCGCACGCCCGCGCAGCGCTCGCACATGGGCAAGGGCGGCGCGGGCGCGCTGTTGCAGGCGAGCGAGGTGGAACCCGGCCCGCTGTTCGACTCCGTGCATCCCGAGGACGTGCAGCGCCTGAACAACGCGCTATGGCCCGGCAGCCATCGCGTGCGCCTGCGTGGCGCGCAGGATGACGAGCACCGGTTGATCAATTGCACGTGCGAGCGGTTCACGACCCACGCGGGCGATTTTCTCGTGTTGCGCACGGAGAGCTGACATGGCCACAGGGGATCTCGAAGCCGCGCGCGCGACGGCGCAAGCGGCCGAACCGGCCCAGGCGGCGCTCGCGGCACGCTTTTTCAGCGAAGGCGACGGCCACGCGGTGCTGTTGCTGCACGGGCTTTCCAGCTCGCCGCTCGAACTGCGCTATCTCGCGCGCTACTTGCAGAAAGAAGGCTTCACGGTGTGCGCGCCGGTTATTGCCGGTTATAGCGCGGGGTCGCCCGTGTCCACGATGGAGCAATGGGTCGAAG
The DNA here is from genome assembly GCF_905220235.1 of Paraburkholderia sp. J41. Taxonomy (NCBI): domain Bacteria; kingdom Pseudomonadati; phylum Pseudomonadota; class Betaproteobacteria; order Burkholderiales; family Burkholderiaceae; genus Paraburkholderia; species Paraburkholderia sp. J41. The sequence goes on from NZ_CAJMZE010000004.1 coordinate 196,813, forward strand.
GCGCGCTGCGCGAATACGACGCGCTGGCCGCGAAGTACGAGCGCGTGTCGGTTTGCGGGCTGTCCATCGGCGGCGCGCTGGCTTTGCGCGTGATTCGCGAGCGGCCCGGCGCGCAGTCGCTCGTGCTACTTTCGCTCACGCTCGCTTACGACGGCTGGGCGATTCCGTGGTATCGCTTCGTGCTCGATTGCGCGTATTACACGCCGCTGCGGCATCGCTACTGCTATCGCGAGGCCGAACCGTTCGGACTCCGAAACGAGGCGCTGCGTGCGAAAATCGCGCGCGCGATGCAGCGCAATGCGTTCAGCGAAGTAGGGCCTTCCACGATCTCGCTGCCCGCGTTGCACGAGGCGTTGCGGCTGGCGCGGTCGGCACGCAGGCAACTTGCGTCGATCGAGAACGATGCGCTCGTCATTCACGCCATCGACGACGAAACATCGAGCCCGCGCAATCCGCGTTTCGTGATCGACAACCTCGGTTCGACGTTCCTGCGCACGGTGTGGCTCGACGATTCCTATCACATGATTACCTCGGACAACGAACGCGAAATCGTTGCGCGTGAAACCGTGCTGTTCCTGCGCGAAAGCGAAGTCGTGCATGGCGCGCAGGACGCGCAAAGCCAACCGGTGGTGTCGAAGGCGCTGGCGCGCCGTTTGCGGCAACTCGCCAACGTGGGACGAAGCAAGACGTGAAGCGCGTGAAATTGGCGAAGGCGCTTGCGGGCGCGGCAATGCTGGCGATGGTTCAGCACGCGTACTCCGATACGGGCGATACGGCCGCGACCGCCGATGCGGGCAGCGCGGTTAGCACGGCGGGCAGCGCGGCGAGCAACACGAGCACGGCAGGCACAGCGGCCGACTCGCCGTGGAAAATTTCCATCGGGCCGGGCGTCTATCTCGCGCCGCAGTATCCCGGCGCGCGGCGGCTCAAGGCGTATCCGTTTCCGGCGCTCGATATCTCGTATCGCGACCGCGTGTTCTCGCAAGGCCCGGACGTGCTCGGCGTCAACGTGATATCCAACGAGAACTATCATGTCGGCGCTTCGCTGAGCTTCGACTTTCAGTCGCGCAAGGCGTCCGACGACCCGCATTTGCGCGGTCTCGGCGATGTCGACGACGGCCCCAAGCTGCGTCTGTTCGCCGATTACACGCTCTGGGCGTTCACGGGCGCGGCCGCCGTGTATCAGGACATCAGCCGGAACGGCCAGGGTTTGACCGCGAGCCTCGACATGTACGCCTCCTTGCCGCTGACGGGCTGGCTGTTCTCGGTCGGACCGGGCCTCACGTGGGCGAACGCGGTGTACACGCGCACGCTATTCGGGGTGTCTTCGGGGCAAAGCGCGGCTTCGGGGTTGCCGCAATACGCGACCGGTTCGGGCGTGCGCGATATCCATCTGACGTTCTACGCCACGCACGACTTTTCGAAGCATTGGGTCGGTTCCGTCAACGCCACGCTGGGGCGGCTCGAACACGATGCGGCGGGCAGCCCGATCACGGAGCGCCGCCGCGAGATGACCACCTTCGCGGCGCTCGATTACCGTTTCTGATGGCGCGCGGCACGCTCGGCGAACCGCGCGCGGCGTGACGCTCAGGCGGCCGGCTTCATCGTCCATTGCTTCTTGTGCGAGCCGTCGACGGAATGGTCGAAGCCCGCGTCGAGCACCCATTGCCAGCCCGGTTGCGGCATGACGCCCGTCGATTGCAGCGCGTCGATCTGCGCGCGCGCCTGTTCTTCGTTGGCGAGAAAGCGCAGCGTGCCGTACACGACGTTGTAAAGCGGCAAGGCCGCGTCGATCATGAAGAGATGAACGACCTTGCCGGCCGTGTCGACAAAGCGCGTGGTCGAGCCAATCGAGCGGGGAAACGTGATGGTAGGGGTGGTCACAATCGACACTCACTGAGTTGAATAATTTTTTGGCGCTTGCAACACGATGCGGCCCAGTCGCCGCATTCAGGCGCGCGGCTTTGCCGGCTTGCGCCCCTCCTCACGTTAACGGTCGCATTCGGCGCGGCTTTAAGCGATGAACCCCGGGGAAAGCCCCAATGCACCGAAGCAGTGAATGCGGTGCTGAAAGAAGCGGTAAACCAGCCGGGCCCGTTCGGGAACCACGCTTGCAACACCGGAACGCATCCACGTGGCGAAGCGCGGCGCAGGGCCTTGCGAAAGGCTGTCGCGTTCGCCGGTTCTTGTTACCGCGCGTTCATGAAAGGCGCTCAACCGGAGGAGTTCTCGTGCGCACTGCAAGGTTCATGGTTTCCATTTTGCTTACGCTGCCCATGCTGATGTCGGGCTGCGCGACGTATCGCATGCACGAGGCGCGCGAGTCCTCGGGCGAACTGGTGGGTTCGAATATCGAGGATCTCGTGCAATCGGTGGGGATTCCCGACAAGACGATGAAAGTGGTCGACACCGGCGGCGCCGGCGATCGCATGGTCGCGCAATGGAATTTCAGCAATGCCGATTCGGCGCTCGACATGACGCTCATCCTGCTCGACGTGAAAGTGGGCGGCGCCGGCAAATGCAGCATGACGGCCACGGTCGAACGCTGGGGCGGCAAGGTGGAAGCGATCAATTTCCCGCAGGCGCATGCCGACAGCATCGGCTCCGATTACAACGCGTGCGAGCCGCTCGTTTCCGAGGCGATCACGCATATGCCGCATACGCCCATCGATCCGAAGTTCGATGCGTTCACGCTCGTGGGCGCGGCGAAATAATTTCGCCGTTCGGCGAAGTCACGCCGCCTTGCCGTAAAGCGGCAGGATTTGCGATTCGAGCATCGCAATGGCTTCGGTCGCGAGCTGCGAGGGAATGTGCTTGCTGCTCGTGGCGATGGCGAGGCGGCTAAAGAGCGTGGGCTCCGTGATGCGCAGCACCTGGAAGCGGCGCTTGAGCGCATCGCTCGCGGTCGCGTGCAGCGAGAGCACCGCGTAGCCGATGCCTTCGCTCACGAGATCGAGAATCGACGCCACGGCATCCACTTCCAGCTCGATGCGAAGGCGCACGCCTTGCTCGGCCGCCGCCGATTCCACGAGACGCCGGATCGTGTGCATGCGGCCCGGAATCACGAGCGGGTAGCGGGCGATGTCGCGCAACGGCACTTGCGCCGGCAGCGGGCCGGCTTGCGCCGCTTCTGTCGCTTGCGCTGCTTGCGCCGCGCGCGAATCGGCTTCGGGGCCGATCAGGAATAACTCCTCCGTGAACACGGTTCGCTTGTCGATGAGCGGCGTTTCGAACGCGTCGTAAAGCACGGCCACGTCGATGCGCCCGAGCATCAGCCATTCGACGAGGTGCGTGGACAAGCCCTGCGCGACCGAAATGGTCGCCTCGGGAAACGACGCGCGAAATGCGCGCACGAGCCCGTGCGTGGCCACCTTCGCGAAGCTGGGCGTGACGCCGATGGCGAAATGGCCGCCCGAAGCGCCGTGCAGCGCGTCCAGATCCTGGGTGGCGCGCTGCACCTGCTGAAGAATGCCTTTGGCGTGCGCCAGCATGCGCTGGCCGGCGGGCGTGGGACTGACGCCGCGCCCGTTGCGCTCCAGCAGCGTGTGGCGCAACTCCACTTCCAGTTGGCGCACGAGCCGGCTCAGCGCGGGCTGGTTGGTGTCGAGCGCGATGGCGGCGCGCGTGAAACTGCCGAGTTCGGCAACGTGTACGAACGCCTCGAGCTGTTTCAGGTCCATGACGGGCGGCCTATGTGAAATTCACATAGCAGTTAGTTGGATATGGCGATTGTAGCCAGTGGGGTGTCTATTCACAATCTAGCCACGCCAAAGTGCCGTGTGCCTTTCACGGCGCGCGGCGCAAAAACACCAGTGAGACCCAGAGACAACGCTCGATGAAATCCTGCCTGCCCCCCGATCCCAACCCCGTCAAGCCAGCCCACGCCTTGCCCGCGCTCGCCTGCGACGCGCACTGCCACGTATTCGGCCCCGCCGCCGTGTTCCCGTACGCCGACGACCGCAGCTACACGCCGCCCGACGCGCCCTTCGAAGGACTCGTCGCGCTGCACGACCATCTCGGCCTCGAGCGCGGCGTGATCGTGCAGGCAAGCTGCCACGGCACCGACAACACGGCGATGCTCGACGCGATCGCGCGCGGCAACGGCCGTTATCGCGGCGTGGCGATCGTCGATGGCAACGTGACCGACGAACAACTTGCCGATCTCGACGCCAAGGGCGTGCGCGGCGTGCGCTTCAACTTCGTCGCGCATCTGGGCGGCGCGCCCGATCTGGACGTGTTCGACCGCGTGCTCGAACGCATTCAGGACCTGGGCTGGCATGTCGTGCTGCACCTGGACGCGCAGGATATCGTGCATTATGCGGAGCGCATCGCGCGCATCAAGGTGCCGTTCGTGATCGACCACATGGGCCGCGTGCGCGCGGAAGCGGGTCTCGATCAGGAGCCGTTCAGGCAGTTGCTCGAACTCATGCGCAATCCGCTCGCGTGGGTCAAGGTGTGCGGTTCCGAGCGCGTTTCGGCCGGCAAGCGCCCGTTCGACGACGCGATTCCGTTCGCGCGGACGCTGATCGAAACGGCGCCGGATCGCGTGCTGTGGGGCACGGACTGGCCGCATCCGAACATCAGCAAGGACATGCCGAACGACGGCGAACTCGTCGATCTCATGTTCCGCTTTTGCCCGGACGCGGGCTTGCGCGAAAAGTTGCTGGTGACGAATCCCGCGCGCCTTTACGGGTTCGAGGCCGGTTCCGGGCGCGCGTAAGACGCGTCGTTCAGACGAGAACGCGCCGGCGCACACCGGCGTTGCAAGGTAAAAACCACGATTCGAGCCGCCACGAAAGGCGGCCGCATTTTCCAGATCAGGAGACGACATCGATGCAAGCGATCCGCCAATTTCTTACTTTGCGAGCGGCGTCATGAATGAAAGCGCTGTCATGACCGCACGCACGCAATCGGCGAAAACGCCTTTCTACCGCAAGCTGTATTTCCACGTGTTCGTCGCGATCGTGCTGGGCGTGCTGCTCGGCCATTTCGCGCCGTCGCTCGCCGTCAAGATGAAGCCGCTGGGCGACGCGTTCATCAAGCTCATCAAGATGGTGATCGGGCCGATCATCTTCTGCACGGTCGTGACCGGCATTGCGGGCATGGGCGACATGAAGAAAGTGGGGCGCGTGGGCGGCAAGGCGCTGCTGTACTTCGAAATCGTTTCGACGGTGTCGCTCGTGATCGGTTTGATCGCCGGGCATCTGTTTCATCCGGGCAGCGGCTTCAATCTGAATCCCGCGACCATCGACACAAAAGCGCTCGCCGGTTTCACCACGGCCGCGCATCAGATGAGCACGGTCGAGTTCCTCATGCACATCATTCCGGACACGGTGTTCGGCGCGTTCAGCACCGGCAACGTGTTGCAGATCCTGCTCGTTTCCGTGCTGTTCGGCGCGGCGCTCGCGGCCACGGGCGAGCACGGCAAGCCGCTCGCCGCGCTGATCGACCGCATCGCGCAAACCTTCTTCGGCATCGTACACATCATCATGAAGGTGGCCGCGATCGGCGCATTCGGCTCGATCGCATTCACGATCGGCACCTATGGCATTGGCGCGGTGGTGCCGCTGCTGAAGTTGATCGGTGCGTTTTACGCCACGCTCGTGGTGTTCGTGATCGTCGTGCTCGGCCTCATCTCGCGCATGCTCGGCTTCAGCATCCTGCGCTTCATGAGCTATATCCGCGAGGAAATCCTCGTCGTGCTGGGCACGAGTTCCTCGGAAGCGGCGTTGCCGCAAATGCTCGAAAAGCTCGAACGCCTCGGCTGCTCGAAGTCGGTGGTGGGCCTCGTGATTCCGGCGGGCTACTCGTTCAACCTGGACGGCACCAACATCTATCTGACGATGGCCGTGCTGTTCATTGCCCAAGCGTTCAACGTCGATTTGACGCTCACGCAGCAACTCACGCTGGTGGGCGTGGCGATGCTGACCTCGAAGGGCGCGAGCGGCGTGGCGGGCGCGGCGTTCGTGATGCTCACCTCCACGCTGCTGGTGTTCCCGATCATTCCCGTCTCGGGCATGGTGCTGATTCTCGGCATTCACCGCTTCATGGGCACCGGGCTCGCGATCGTCAACACGATCGGCAACGGCGTGGCCACGCTCGTCGTTTCAGCGTGGGAACGCGAACTCGACCGCTCGAAGCTCAACGCCGAAATGTCGCAGCGGCGCGCGCGATGAACACCTGACACACCGTTTCTCGCACGGGCAGCTTTCGCATGCACGCGCGCCGTCACGGCGCGCGGCGGGGGCGGCCGCGCGCCTGAAAAAACTTCTCATATCAGATAAAAAAGTTTGGAGACCTAAACCATGTATCAAGCTCAGCTTCGCCTTACCCGCATCGCGCGCGGCGCCATGTTCACTCTCGCGCTGGCCGCCGGCGCCGCGCACGCGGCCGATCCCTCGCAGGCCAATGCGGGCGCGGCGCAGATGTCGTCATCGTCGGTCCAGTTGTACGGCCTTATCGGCATGTATATCGACAGCGCGAAGCTGAGCACCGCGCGCCAGAGCACGGTGCAGGAGGGCGGCGGCGGCATGACCACTTCGTTCTGGGGCATTCGCGGGCGCGAGGACCTTGGCGGCGGCAATGCCGTGATCTTCAGCCTCGAAAGTTTCTTTCGCCCAAACACCGGGCAAATGGGCCGCAACACCACGGACGGGCTGTTCTCGCGCAACGCGTATGTGGGGCTGACGGGCGCATACGGCACGGTAAAGTTCGGAGAACAAACCAATCCGACTTATATCAATCAGCAACTCGTCAATCCGTTCGGCTCCTCGGTGGTGTTTTCGCCGCTGATCGTGCAGTCGTACACGGCGAGCTACAACAACACGCAGATCGGCGACACGGTGTGGCAAAACGCGGCCGAGTACGTCACGCCCAGCTTCAACGGACTCACGGGCACGGTGATTTACAGCGTGAGCAGCACGACGGGGCATCAGGGCCGCGACAATATCGGCCTGCATCTGACCTATGTGAAAGGGCCGCTCACCGCGGTGTTTTCCGCGCAGCGCGATCGCACGGCGGCGGTCGCGCCTTCGTCGGGGCAGTATCTTTATCTCGCGGGCGCGGCCTTCGATGCCAGATTCGCCAAGTTCTACGGCGCGGCGCAAATGACGAGCAACAACAACGTGGAAACGGGCTCGCACACTTACGAGCTTGGCGTTTCCGTGCCCATTACGCCTTCGAACGTGATTCTTGCCGAGTGGGCGCGCACGAAGCATAGCGCGCCGCTCAACGCGAGCAACGTGCGCAACACGGGCAGCCTTGCGTACGACTACATCCTCTCCAAACGCACGTATGTGTACGCCGTTTATTCATACGACAAGTTGACCGGCAATCCTTCCGGCAGCACGTATGGCGTGGGGATGCAGCACACGTTCTGACCGGCGAACGATCGCGCACGCGACGTTTGCCGGCGTCGATCCCGATTCGCGCGCATCATGGACGCATCGCCGGAACGCGCTTGCCGAATAACCGGCGCGGCGAGTCGCCCGATCCGTAAAGACCGGGGGCGCGCTTCGGAAAGGTCGATGCGGACGCCGGCGACGCCCGGCGAAGGAGAGACGAACATGGCGCGATTCATTCATCTCGCGGCGGCCGCCGCGGCGGGCATGGCGGCGATGTACTACCTCGATCCGGCGCAGGGCGAGCGGCGCCGCGCGTCATTATGCGGCTTCGCGTGCGCGTGCTGGCGTGGCCGCGACGAGCGCGACCGGACCGCTCGCCACGACGGCGAGGGTGACGATTTGAAAGGGCCGGGCGGCGGCGTGGGAACCGGGCCCTGAATAGCCCGTTTCAAAGGCATACGTGCGCGAGCGATGCAAAACATCGCTTGCGCCACGGTTGCGCGCTAATATATGATTCGTATATTGATTGTATATGGAGCGTAACATGGGCATTGTCAACATCGGCGACGAACTGCACGACCAGATCCGCAAGGCGAGTGCGGTGTCATGCCGGTCGATCAACGCGCAGGCCGAGTTCTGGATCAAGATTGGTATGTTGTGCGAAATGAATCCCACGCACAGTTTCAACGAGATCGTTGCGCGGGAATTGCGCGCGGCCGGCGTCGTGCCGAAAGCCGTCAAGGTCGCCGCAACATGACCAAGCGGCCCGAGGAACTGGCGCTGATGGCGGAATCCGGCAAATTGCTGGCAAGCGTATTCGGCTATCTGGACCGGCTGAATCTGGCCGGCATGTCGACCATGGAAGTCAACGACCGGGTGGACGGTTTCATCGTGAACGAACTGGGCGCGCGGCCGGCCAGCAAAGGGCAATACGGCTATGCCTATGCGCTGAATGCCTCGCGCAACCACGTGGTTTGCCACGGCGTGCCTTCAACAACGGAAACGCTGCAAAGCGGGGATATCGTCAACTTCGACATCACGCTGGAAAAGAACGGCTATATCGCCGATTCCAGCAAGACCTATCTCGTGGGCGAAGTTTCGCCGCTGGCCCAACGGCTGGTGCAGGTGACTTACGAGGCAATGTGGAAGGGCATCAAGGCGGTGCGCCCCGGCGCCACGCTGGGCGACGTGGGGCACGCCATCGAACGGCATGCGCGCAGGAACGGCTATTCGGTCGTGAGAGAGTATTGCGGGCACGGCATCGGGCGGGAAATGCACGAGGAGCCGCAGGTGCTGCATTGGGGCAAACCCGGAACGGGCCTCGTGCTGCGCGAAGGCATGGTGTTCACCATTGAACCGATGCTCAATCAGGGCCGGCATGCGACCCGAACGGAAGACGACGGCTGGACCGTGGTCACGCGCGACGGGCGGCTCTCCGCGCAATTCGAGCATACGGTGGCCGTGACCGGCAACGGCGTGCGAGTGCTCACCCTGCGCGCCGACGAAAAAGCGGTGCATTGAGCGCACGGCGGGCACGCGCCGTCATTTCGGCCTGCTAATCAAACGCGCGCGTCACGACAGATGACGCGCGCCCGGCACCGCATGCTCGCAACCGCCGCTTTCGTCAGAACGTTTTGCGAATGCCCAGCCGCAATGCGAGTTGATTGATCGAACTCGATGGGGCCAGCACCGGCGCCAGGTCGGCAACGGCGCCGCCGCCCGCGCGCATATAGGTTGCGGTTGCGTAAATGTCGGTGCTCTTGGAGAGGAAGTAGTCGGCGCTGGCATCCACTTCGTGATAACGCGGGCGCTGGTCCGTGGCGGAGACCGAGCCTTGCGTATAGCTGTACGCGGTGCCGAGTTGCAGGGCCGGCGTGAGTTGATAGCTGGCCACGATTTCGCCGATGTTGAACGTGACGTGACCGGAAATCTTCGCGCCCAGCGTGGGGTCGAGATCGCCGAATTGCGTGTGCGTCCAGGTCGCGCTGAGCTTGAACGAGCCGAGCGTATAAGCGCCGCCCAGGCCAAGGACCTTGTAGCTTCCGGCGGCGAGCCCGTAGTTGCCGTCCACGGTGTTGCTTGCCGTCCATACGCCGTCGGTCACCGCCACGGCCGGATGGTCGATCGCCGTATAAGCGGCCGCGAATTCGAATGCGCCGCCCACGTATTGCAGGGCAAACGACTTCGCGCTGTTGCGGCCGAAATTGCCCGCCGTTCCGCCGAAGCTATATGCGGCCACGCCGGTCCATCCGGCGATCACGGGCGAGACGTATTTGACGGCGTTTTGCAGGCGAAAGTCGATGCCGTTGTTATCCAGATCGCCCGGATGCGGAAACAGAATGCCGCCCGGCAAGCGCGCATTCGCGGAGTACGGTCCGATATAGTCGCCGATTTCCTCGTCTTGCCGCCCGAGCGTCAACGTGCCGTAACGCGCGTTGGACAAGCCCACATAGGCGGGCCGGCCAAACAGGCGGCCACCCTGGCTCAACGCGCCGGTATTCACGTTGAAGCCGCTTTCGAGCCTGAAAATGGCGCTGCTGCCGCCGCCCAGGTCCTCGGTTCCCTTGAGACCCCAGCGGTTGCCCTGCGAAATGCTGCTCTGCATCTGAACGGCGCTATGGCCGCCCTGATTGCTCGACCAGGTGAGGCCGTCGTCGATGATTCCGTACAGGCTGACACTGCTTTGCGCCTGCGCGCCCGTGCTGATCGTCAGCATGCCTAACGAAATAGCTGCAAACCGTTTCATGTTCTTCACCTCTGGGGGTTGCTGGTTTCGATTTTTTGCGAGTGGTGGGTCTTGCTTTCGCGAACACGCACCGCGAAACGTCGCGCGATGCGTGCCGACGACTTCGTTACGGCGCGGGCAGCACCTTGCCGGGATTCAGAATGCCGTGCGGGTCCAGCGCGAACTTGATGGCGCGCATCGCCGCGAGTTCGGCCGGGCTGCGCGTGTGGCCGAGCACGTTGCGCTTCTTGCCGCCGATGCCGTGTTCCGCCGAAACCGAGCCGCCATACTCGCGCACGATGCCGTAGACGAGTGCTTCGACGGCATCGGCCGTGGTTTCGCCGCCGCCGGGCACTTGCACGATCAAATGCAGATTGCCGTCGCCCAGATGGCCATAGGTGAGTACCGTGCTGCCGGGCCACGCGGCGCGCAACGCCTGGTCGCAGTGTTGCGCGGCGCGGCCGATGTCGGCAATGGCGAAGCTCACGTCGAAGGCGATGAGGTCCGGCATCAGGATCGGGAATTCGGCGGTCGCGTCGCGAATACGCCAGAACGCGCCCGCATCGCCTTGCGATTGCGCGATCGACGCGTTGCCGATCACGCCGGCCTCGAGCATGTCGGCAAGAAAGTCCTCGAATGCGTCTTGATGACGTTGCCCGTCGCCGCCCGCCGATTCGAGCAGCACATAGAACGGATGCTTCGTGTCGAGCGGCGAGCGCAACGTGCTCACGTGGGCGAGCATGTAATCGACGAAACTCGGCCACATCACCTCGAATGCCGACACGCCTGTTGCGAGGCGCCGCTGTGCCTCGCCGAGCAGGCGCGTGACGGCCGCGTAGTCGGGCAACCCGCACCACGCCGTGGCGAGCGCGCCCGCGCGCGGGCGCAACCGCAGCACGGCGCGCGTGATGATGCCGAGCGTGCCCTCGCTGCCGATCATGAGATTGCGCAGGTCGTAACCCGTGTTGTTCTTCACCATCTTGTGCAAGCCGCCAATCACGCTGCCGTCGGCGAGCACGGCTTCGAGACCGAGCACCTGGTCGCGCGCCATGCCGTAACGGATCACGCGATTGCCGCCCGCATTGGTCGCGAGATTGCCGCCGATCGTGCAACTGCCGCGCGCGCCCAGGTCGAGCGGAAACATCAGGCCGGCTTCGCTGGCGGCGTGCTGAACGGCTTCGAGCGTGACGCCGGTTTCGACGGTGATCGTGCCGGAAATCGCGTCGACTTCCTGTATCGCGGCCATGCGTTCGAGCGAGAGCGCGATCTCGCCGGCCGAGGTGCATGCGCCGCCCGCGAGCCCGGTCAAGCCGCCTTGCACGACCACAGGCTGGCGAAAGCGGTTGCAGAGGGCGAGCGCCTGCGAGACTTGCGCGGTCGAGCGCGGCCGCAGCAGCGCGAGCGGCGCTTCGCCGGGCAAGCCGCTCCAGTCGGCGTTGCGGCGTTCGAGCAGGTGGTCGCGCGTGGTGAGCACGTCATGACCGAGCGCGTCGAGCAAGGCGGTCAGGATTTCGGACTGAGGCATGATATGGATTCCTTAGCGATGATTCGGCTCGCGGTCCGTCGCATTCGGCACGTCATTCGGTGCGTCATTCGGTGCGTTATGCGGTACACGACGCGGCGCACGATGCGGTGCGCTAAGCGGCGCGCTGACGGAGACGAACGCCAGCAACACGACGGCAAGCAGCGAGACGGCGGCGAACAGGTACATGGCGTCGTCGAGGCGATTCGTCAGCGTCTTGATCCAGCCGACGATGTACGGCGAGAAAAACCCGGGCACGTTGCCGAGCGACGTAATGAACGCAATCGCCACGGCGGCGGCCGTGCCTTGATAGCTTGCGGTCGGCAGATTCCAGAACACGGGGAGCGACGCCATCAGGCCGAACATCGCGAGACTCAGCACCACCATCGACCACGCGACGCTATTGACGACGAACGGGCTCGCGGCCCAGCCCGCCGCGGCGAGTAACGAAAGCACCATCAGCGTGCCGCGCGTGTTCTGGCGGCGGTCGACGTGCGCGGCGACGAAGAACATCGCGACCGTGGCAACGGCCCAGGGAATCGCCGAGAGCAGCCCGATGGACAAGGGGTCCTTGACGCCCGATGACTTGATGATCGTCGGCAGCCAGAACACGAAGCCGAAGAACGACATGCCGTAGCAGCCGTAAATACCCGAAAATACCCAGACGCGCGCGGAGCGCAGCACGCGGCCCGTGGAAACTTCGCTCGTGGCGGCGCGGTCGCTCGCGATCAATGCCGCGAGCTGCTGCTTTTCCGATGCGCTTAGCCACGCGGCGCGCTCGGGCGTGGGCGGCAGATAGAACAGTGTCGCCACACCCAGCAACACCGAAGGCACGCCTTCGATCAGAAACAGCCATTGCCAGCCCGCGACGCCGCTGAGTCCGGTCATGCTGTGCAGAATCGCGCCCGAAACCGGCCCAACCACCACGCCCGCAATGGCAATGGCGGTCATGAAGATCGCCGTCATTTTCGTACGATATTCGCGCGTGAACCAACTGGTGAGATAAAAAATCACGCCGGGGAAAAAGCCGGCTTCCGCCACGCCCAGCAAAAAGCGCATCACGTAGAACTGCATGGGCGTATGCACGAACATCATGCAAGCCGAGACAGCGCCCCACGAAATCATGATGCGGGCGATCCAGCGATGCGCGCCGTATTTTCTAAGTAGAACATTGCTTGGCACTTCGAACAAAACATAACCGATGAAGAAGATGCCCGCGCCTAGGCCGTAGACGGTTTCGGAGAAACCGAGTTGATCGAGCATTTGCAGCTTGGCGAACGCCACATTCATCCGGTCGACCTGAGCGATCAGGTAACAGATGAACAGCAAGGGCATCAAGCGCCAGGCGATCTTGCCAAAGAGCGCGCGCGAAGCATCGCGCGATTCAGACGGCAGCGTACCGATAATGCTTTCTTCGGGAACCATGCTGGCCTCACTTCGTTGTTTTTCTCTGAGACGTGTGGGAAGAGGGCGGCCGCCATACTGCAACCACCGTCGTTCACGATGGACGCCCCATGATCGACAACCTGCGCGGCCGGCGCACGACTGCCCGCGCGCGGCTCGCCACGCGCAGCGCGTTACGGCATGGCGCTGGCGTGCGCTGTGATGAAGCCTTGCTTGACGAGGTCGATGTCGTTCGCGGCAACCGCCATGCGGTAGCCGTTCGCGAATGCCTTGCGTGCGCCTGCGGCGTCGCCGGTGAAAAGGCCGCACGGCAGGCCGCGTTCGCGCGCCGCCGCGAGCACGCGCTCGCAGTCGCGCGCAATGACTTGCGCGTCGGTCGTGCCGCGCGAAAGCGAGAGGTCGCCCGTGCCGACGAAGAGATAGTCCACGCCCGGCACGGCCGCGATCGCGGCGGCGTTTTCCACGCCGGCCACGGTTTCGATCAGCATGCCGACGGCAACGTGGCGGTCGGCGTCGAGCATGGTTTCGATGCCGGCGAGCAGCGGCCGCACGCCGCCCGCCGACCGGCTGCCGAAGGGCGGATAACGCGAGGCCGACACGGCGCGACGCGCGTCGTCGGCGCTTTCTATCATGGGAATCAGCACCGAAGCGGCGCCCGCGTCGAGCGCTTGCGCAATGGCATGCGGCGAGTTTTCCGCGCAGCGCCCGATGACCGGCACGCGCAGGCGCACGGCGGCGATGGCCGCTTCGAGCGTGCCGCGCTCCCACAAGCCGTGCTGTAGATCGAGCACGATGGCGCCTGGCGCGGCGTGTGTCGCGAACTCCACAAGCGGCGGACTGCCGAGCGCGAGCCAGAAAATATCGACTGGCGCAGCGTCCTGCAAACGAGGCTTGAGCGACGAAAAGAGCATGACAGGTTTCCCCGAGCGTCTGGCGCTACGTTCACAAGTTCGCGCCTGTGTTCGTCCTGTGTGATTCGCCGCGGATGCCGTTGCGGCCGCGCCCTGACAGGAATGCTGGGCACGTCGGTCAAAAACTGAATTCAGAATATTTTTGAAAAAAAAGAATGTCAAACGACAACCATGAAATTTTCTGGGATCGCGGGTTTACGCGCAGATTCCGCGGAAAATTTGCGGTACCACCCACCGCACGTTGACTTAAAAATTGGCAAACCATATTCTGTATTCAGAAATCAGTTTGCACGAAAGAAGTGCATCGGCGGTGCGTTCGGGCGGGGCATTGGCTTTGCCGGCGAGCGGCCGTGTTTGCTGGGAGACCGCGCCTTGGAAATCGCCTTGTTTCTGACGTATCGCACGCCCGCGAATGCGGGACCGGCGCCGCTCGCGCTGTTCGAGGCGCAGCTCGCGGCGGCGCCGGGTGTACGGCAAGCCCTCATGCACGTGCCCGCCACGGCGAACGACCCGTATTTAAAGGACGAACACGCGCCGCAACTCGTGCTGCAACTCTACTTCGACGAACTCGCTGCGCTTGACGCAGCCACGTCGGCGAACGGCTGCCTTCAGGCGTTGACCGACCGGCGCGCGATAACGTGGGCCGGCGGCGCCGAGATCGCGCAGCAAGCCATGGCCGTGCGCCGTTTCGTAAGCTCGCCGCCGCCCGCGGGCCGCGCGCGATGCACTTATCTGGTGGCCTACGAAGGCGCGCCGCACGATTACGATGCATGGCTCGGCCACTATCTCGCGGGACATGTGCCGCTGATGCAGCGCTTGCCGGACATCCGCGAACTCGAGGTGTACACGCGTCTGGAATCGGCGAGCGCGTTGCCCGCGCGGCGCGAAGGCGCGGTGCAGCGCAACAAGGTCGTGTTCGACGACGCGGCGGCGCTCACGCATGCGCTGAATTCGCCCATTCGCCACGAGATGCGCCGCGACTTCGAAGCGTCGCCGCCATTCGACGGGCACAACGTGCATTACCCGATGTCGAGCCATGCGGTGCCGCTCGCGCCCGCGCATCCCATAGGAGCGAACCGATGAGCCGTGCCGTTCAGAACCCCATGCGCGGGCCGAATCCGTTCAAGATCGGCGTCTTTTCCGCGAACGCCGACGGCGGCCTCAGTTTCACCACGGTGCCCGAGCGCTGGACCGCGCAGTGGGACGATGTGCAGCGCGCCGCCGTGATCGCCGACCGCGGCGGCCTCGATTTCTTCTTGCCGATCGCGCGCTGGAAGGGATTCGGCGGCGCGACCAACGCACGCGAGTGGTCCTTCGAAACCTTTACGTTCGCGGCCGCGCTCGCCGCCGTGACCGAACGCATCGCGTTGTTCATGACCGTGCATGTGCCGCTCGTGCATCCCATCTACGCGGCCAAGGCGCTGGCTACCGTCGATCACGTAAGCCACGGCCGCGCGGGACTCAATATCGTTTGCGGCTGGAATCCCGACGAATTCGCGATGTTCGGCACGAAGCTCAGCGAAACGCCGTATGTGCAGGCGGGCGAGTGGACGGAAATTCTCACCCGGCTTTATAACGATCCCGAACCGCTCGACTTCGAAGGTCAGTTCTACCAATTGAAGCAGGCGGTCTCCCGGCCCGCTGCGTTGCAGTCGCCGCGACCGGTCACGATGAACGCGGCATTCGGACCGCCGGGGCGCGATTTTGCCGCGCAGTATTGCGATTATCTGTTCACCACGTTCACCGATATCGAAGCGGGACGCCAGCATATCGCCGACGTTCGCGCGCGCGGCGAGCGAGTGGGGCGCGACATCGGCGTATACACGGTCGCGCACGTCGTTTGCCGCGAAACCGAAAAGGAAGCGCGCGATTACTACGACTATTACTCGCGCGATCACGCCGACGAAGCCGCGCTCGACTATCACATGAAGCAGAAGCAGGGCTTTTCGAAGAGTCACGAGGACGACGCGTATCGCCTGTATCGGCAGCGTTTCGCGGCGGGCACCGGCAGTTATCCGCTCGTGGGCACGCCCGGGCAGATCGTCGAGCAGATGGCGAAAATGCAGCAAGCCGGATTCGGCGGCGCGGCGCTGACCTTTGTGAATTACGCCGAGGAATTGCCGTTCTTTTGCGAGCGCGTCGTGCCGCTGATGCGCGAACGCGGCTTGCGCGTCGAGTGAGCCGGCGATGAGTTCGGCAATGAATCTGGCAATGAGTTCGGCGGACAACGCGACTTGAGGCCGAATAGCGCCGCCAGCGCCGTGGCCATCGTCAAAAGGGCGGCGAGCACGACGGCAATGTGCAATCCATGCACGAGGCCATGCGGCGCGGCGCTCACGAGCGAGCCGAAAATGCCCACGCCGAGCATGCCGCCGATCTGGCGCGCGGTGTTGAGCACACCCGACGCAATGCCGATGGAAGTGGGCTCCACGTGCGCCAGCACGGCCGTGTTGATCGCGGGAACGGCGAACGCCACGCCCACGCCCACGGCAAACAACGGCGCGGAGATCGCCAGCGCGGAACTCTGCGCATGAACGAACGCGAGCGAGACATAGCCCGCCGAGGCCAGCACCTGGCCGCCGATCATCGACAACCGGTAGCCGAAGCGCGCATTGAGCGCGCCGGAAACGACGTTCGCGACCGTCACCACGGCGGTCATCGGCAAAAACGCGAGTCCCGCTTCGAGCGGCGTATCGTGGCGCACGCCCTGAAAAAACAGGCTCATCGCGAACATCAGCCCGTAATAGCCGAAATTGAGCGACATGCCCGTCAACGCGCTTACGTTCACGACGGACTCGCGAAACAGCGCAAGCGGCAACAACGGCTGCGCCTGGCGCGCTTCGACCATCACGAACAACGCGCCCGCCGCGAGCGCAAGCGCGAACAGGCCGAGCACGGCCGGGCTCGTCCACCCGAGCCGGCCGCCTTCGACAACGGCATACGCCAACGCTGCCAGCGCGACGACCGCGAGCGCTTGCCCGAGCAGGTCGAGATGGCGCGCGGCGTGGCGCACGGTGTCGGGGGCGTGCGCGAGGGTCAGCCAGATGCCGGCCACGCCCACCGGTACGTTGATCAGAAAGATCGAGGCCCAGCCGAACCGATCGACGAGCATGCCGCCCACGAGCGGTCCCGCGCCCAGCGCGAGCGCGGCCGTGCCCGCCCAGATGCTCACCGCCCTGGCTCGCGAGCGCGACTCGGGAAACGCCGCGCCGAGCAGCGCGAGCGAGGAAGGCACGCACAGCGCCGCGCCCACGCCTTGCAGCACGCGCGCGACGATCAGCGTCGCGCCGTTCGCGGAGAGCGCGCAGCCCACCGAAGCCACGGTGAAGATCGCGAAGCCGCTCACGAACACGCGGCGCGCGCCAAGGCGGTCGGCCAGCGCGCCCGCACTGAGCAAAAGGCTCGCGAACGCCAGCGTGTACGCGTTGACCACCCATTCGAGGCCCGTTGCGTCGATGGCGAGACTCGCGCGAATGCGGGCGAGCGCGACGTTTACGACCGTGACGTCGAGACAGACGATGACGAAACCCAGGCTCGCGGCAAGCAGGGCGAGGCGGGGTGAAGGAGTAACAGGAGTAACGCGTGATTGCATGGCGGTCGAGCAAATTCGATGCGAGCCGAAAGGCCCGCGCATCGTGCAGGACGACTTTATTGCCAAATAAACGTTGGATAAATGCGCGGCGAATTCGAACAGAACTCAGTAATATTGCGCAATGGATCTTTTAAAAGCGATGACTGTGTTCGTGCGCGTGGTCGAGTCGGGCAGCCTCACGGCGGCGGCCGTGGCATGCGATCTCTCGCCCACCATGGTCGGCAATCATTTGCAGGCGCTGGAAGCGCGGCTCGGCGCACGGCTGATTCACCGCACCACGCGCAAGCAGCAGCTCAGCGCATTCGGGCAGACGTATTACGAGCGCTGCGTGGAAATTCTCGGCCTTATCGACGACTCGGAGCGGCTCGCGCTCGATCATCTCGCCACGCCGCGCGGCCGCTTGCGCATCACGGCGCCCGTGGTTTTCAGCAACGAATGCCTGATTCCCGTCATCGGCGACTATTACGCGCGCTATCCCGAAGTGAAGCTCGACATCGTGGCGACCGACGCGTTGTCCGATTTGATCGCCGACGGGTTCGAGGCGGCCATACGCATCGGCGCGTTGGGCACGCCCGATGTGGTGGCGCGGCCGCTCGCCTCGTATCGTCTCGTGCTGTGCGCGTCGCGGGCCTATCTCGACGCGCACGGCGAGCCCGCGACGCCCGCGGCGCTGACCGCGCATCAGTGCCTGACCTACGCGTATCCGCCGCGCTCGGAGTGGTACGCGGCGCAGGCCGAATGGACCTTGCAAGGGCCGGCTGGCCGCGTGAGCGTGCCCGTGGACGGCCGCCTGAAAATCGACAACTCGGAAGCGCTGCGCCGCGCCGTGCTGCGCGGCCTCGGTATCGCCATGCTGCCCGCCATGCTCGTGAATGCCGATTTGCGCGCGAAGCGGCTAGTCGAAGTCTTGCCGGGTTTTGCCGCGCCCGAGCGCATGCTCAATCTGCTTTATCTGCGCGAACGGCAAATCTCGCCGAAGCTGCGCAGTTTTATTGATTTCATCGTGGAGCGTTTTGGGCAAGCGGGAGATTCAGCGCGATGAAAACGGTGGCCGAGCCATGCGCCTTTATCTCGCGCGGTAATTGCGCGAATCGGGCTGCTGAAATCGAGCGAATTATCGAAGCCGCCGATCGCGCTTCGACAACTCGCATTCTTGATTTGCGCGCCGCAGCCATTGCTGAATGCGCTGATTAACGCCACGCCGCGCGCTTCATTGAATAAAGCGCCGCAATTCCACCGTCGAAGGTTGGTCGAAAATCGCCTCCGGCGGCCCGCTTTCCCACACGCGGCCTTCGTGCATGAACACCACCAGATCGCTCACCGCGCGCGCGAAACGCATTTCGTGCGTGACCATGACAAGCGTCATGTCCTCGCGCGCGAGGCTTTCCACCACGCTCAGCACTTCGCCCACGAGTTCGGGATCGAGCGCGGAGGTGATCTCGTCGCAAAGCAGCACGCTCGGCTTCATCGCCAGCGCGCGGGCAATCGCCACGCGTTGCTGCTGCCCGCCCGAAAGCTGGTCGGGATAGGCGTCGAACTTGTTGCCGAGCCCCACGCGTTCGAGCATCTGCTGCGCGGTCGCGCGCGCCTCGCCGCGCGACGTTTTCTTCACCACCGTCTGCGCGAGCATCACGTTTTGGCCCGCCGTGAGATGCGGAAACAGGTTGTATTGCTGGAACACCATGCCCACTTTCAGGCGCAGCGCGCGCAAGTCGGCGTGGCGGGCATCGACGTGTTCGCCGTCGATTTCGATCGAGCCCGCGTCGATGCTTTCGAGGCCGTTGAGCGTGCGCAGGAAGGTGCTCTTGCCCGAGCCGCTGCGGCCGATGATGCTCACGACCTGGCCGCGCTCCACGGCGAGATCAATGCCCTTGAGCACGTGATTCGCGCCGAATTGCTTTTCGACGCCTTGCGTTTTAACGAGCGGCATGCCATTTCCTTTGCAGCGAACGCGCGTACCGCGTGAGCGGATAGCACAGGATGAAGTAGATCAGCGCGACGAGCCCGTAGACGAGAAACGGCCGGAACGTCGCGTTCGAGATTTGCGTGCCCGCTTTCGTCAGTTCCGCGAGGCCGATGATCGAGACGAGCGCCGTGTCCTTGATCGCCTGCACGCCGAAGCCGACCGTCGGCCCGATCGCGATGCGCAAGGCTTGCGGCAGGATCACGTGGCGCAGTTGCTCGAAGTAATTCATCGCGAGACTGGACGACGCTTCCCACTGGCCTCTGGGAATCGCTTCCACGCAGCCGCGCCAGATTTCGGCGAGATACGCGCTCGTGAAGAACGTGAGGCCGAGCGTGGCCGCGACCCACGGCGAGACCTCCACGCCGATGAGCGGCAGGCCGAAGAACACGATGAAGAGTTGCAGCAGCAGCGGCGTGCCCTGAAACACCTCGATATAAAGCCGCACGAGCGCGCGCAGCACGCGCGAGTTCGACACGCGCATCACGAGCAGCACGAGTCCGACCGCGCCGCCCGCGAGGAACGACACGAGCGAAAGCACGACGGTCCAGCGCGCGGCCAGCAGCAGCCCTTCGAGGATTTGCGCGAAAGTGAATTCGATCATCGCGTGCCTCGCGGGTTGCGTGCGAACAGCCGGCGTGCGGCGGCGTTGAGCGCGGCGCGCAGCACGAGCGCCATCGCCAGATAAATGCCGGCGATCAGAAAGTACGTTTCGAACGCGCGGAAGTTGCGCGACTGCACGTAGCTCGCCGCATAGGTGAGATCGGCCACGGAAATCTGCGAGACGACGGCCGAGCCGAGCATGGTGATGACGATCTGGCTCGTGAGCGCCGGAAAGACCTTCGCGAACGCTTGCGGCAGCAGCACGTGAAGGAAGGTTTCACGGCTCGACATCGCCAGCGCGGCGGCCGCTTCGCGGTGCCCGCGCGGCACCGCGTCGATGCCCGCGCGCAGGATTTCCACCGAGTACGCGCCCAGGTTGAGCGTCATGGCGAGCACGGCCGCCGAGTATTCGCCGATATGCACGCCGAGCGCGGGCAGGCCGAAAAACACGAAGAACAACTGCACGAGAAACGGCGTGTTGCGGATCGCTTCCACATACGCGTGAACGAGCGCGCGCGGCGCCGCACGGCGGCTCTGGTACGCGGCGGCGCCCGCCACGCCGAGACTCACGCCGAGCGCCGTGGAGGCGGCGGTGAGCGCGAGCGTGACGGCCGCGCCGGACGCGAACATGCCGCTATAACCGGCAAGGTCGCCGAACTGAAGCTGGTAGCTCATGAGCGGAAAAGAGGGGTGCGCACGGGGAGGGCGCGCGCCGCACGCAGCGGCGCGCAAGAGGTGGATGGGGAACGTGTCACAGACCGGCGGGCAGCGGCTGGCCGAACCACTTCTTCGACATCGCCTGAAGCGTGCCGTCCTTCTTCGCCTGGTCGATGGTGGCGTTGACCTTCGCGAGCAGTTGCGGCTCGTTCTTGTCGAGCCCCACGAAGCACGGCGAATCCTTGATGACGAACTTCATTTGCGGCTCGCGCGGCGGGTGCTTCGCGAGTATCGCCGCGGCCACGATGTTGCCCGCCGCGATCAACTGCACCTGGCCGGAGAGAAACGCCTGAATGGTGGCGTTGTTGTCGTCGAAACGGCGGATGGTGGCGTTGGGCGCCATGTTGGTGAGCGCGACTTCCTCGAGCGCGCCGCGCGTGGCGCCCACGGTCTTGCCGGTGAGGTCGGCCGGGCCGCTCACCTTGATGTCGGCGGGACCGAACACGCCCTGGAAGTACGGCGCGTAGGCCGCCGAAAAGTCGATGACCTTCTCGCGCTCGGGCGTTTTGCCGAGCGAGGAAATCACGAGATCGACCTTGTCGGTCTGGAGGTACGGAATGCGGTTGCCGCTGTTCACGGGCACGAGTTGCAGCTTCACTTTCATGGACTTCGCGAGCAGCGCGGCCATGTCGATGTCGTAGCCTTGCGGCTGCATGTCGGGGCCGACCGCGCCGAACGGCGGATAATCCTCCGGCACCGCCACGCGCAGCGTGCCGCGCTTTTCGATGGCGCCGAGCGCGTCGGCGTGCGCGCTTTGTGCCGCGAAAACGGTCAGCGCGGGTACGGCGAGGAGTGCGAGCAGGCGTCGGCGCGTCGCGAGTTTGGGTTGGAAAGCCATCGTGTAGTCCCCGGGAAAGTGGTGGGCGCGATCCGTCGTTTCGCGTGCAGGCGATGCATTAAGCAAAGGTCGAGCCAGGCGCGGCGCGGCGGGCGCGAGCGGGCCATGCGGGGAAGGAGGCGGCGGAAAAATTCGTCACGGCGGCGCACGAATTCACTGCTTTGGTGCGCAGCGAAGCGGGAAGAAGGAAGAGAGCGGCGGGCGGACGCGCGAGGTCCGCCGTGGTCCGCCGTGGTCCGCCGACGCAAGGCGCCGGCGGTTTTTTAGCCGCGGGTTCGAGAAACCGGCGAACGCGTGCGAACTTCGGCGCTCAGCCCTTCACGAGCCCGCCATCGACGACAAGATTCTGGCCCGTCACCGCGCGCGCCCACGGCGAAAGGAAGAACAGCACGGCGTCGGCGAATTCGGCGGGCGTTGTCACGCGGCGCAGCGGCGTGAAACCCGCCACCATGTCGAACACCGCCTCGGGCGTGGCGCGGCTCGCGTCCGTGGTGCGCAGCAAGCCGCCCGAGACCATGTTCACGGTGATGCCGTCCGGCCCGAGGTCGTTGGAGGCGGTGCGCGTGAGCGCGAGCAGCGCCGCTTTGGCCGCCGTGTAGTCGTGATACGGCACGACGGGATTCTGGAACAGATTGGTGCCCACGTTGACGACGCGCCCGAAGCCCGCCGCGCGCATGGCGGGCAGCGCGGCCTGGATCGTGTTGAGCGCGCCCTTGAGCGCGCCGTCGATCTGCTGCTGAAAGCGCGTCCACTCGATCTCGCCGAATTTGGGCCGCGCGTCGCCGTCGAAGCGGAAATCGGCCAGCGCGTTGTTCACCACGGCCAGCACGGGGCGCCCGCTTTTTGCCTGCGCTTGCTCGAAAAGACGCGCGACCGAAGCCGCGTCGGTAACGTCGGCCTGCACCGCAATGACGCGCGGCCCGAGCCGTTCGGCCAGCGCTTTCGCTTGCGCTTCGCTGCGGCGGTAGTTGACGACGACGTTCGCGCCTTCGCGGGCGAGCGCTTCGGTGATCGCCGCGCCAAGGCCGCGCGCGCCGCCGGTAACGAGTACGTTTTGTTCGGACAGCAGCATCGACTTCTCCGGTTTCGTTCTAAACAAGCCGATGATTATGCCGCGCGGCGGATTTTGCGGCCTTCGCGCTTCCGGATGCGATGGCTTCCCGCGCTCACGGCCTAACCCTGCGCCACAGATCGTCGAAGGCGATGCTGTCGAAAAACGCCGTCGCGCGCACGACTTTGCCGTGCTGCATGGAGAGCAGCCAGACGTAACTGTTGGCGTACGGCTTGCCGTCGTTGGCGACGCCCGCGCCGTCGAACCACGCGACCACCGTGTCGCCGTCGGCATACACGCCGTTGATGCGGCGCGGCCGGAACGGGTCCGCCGAATGCGCGAAGCGCGCGCCGAACGGGGCGAGGATTTTCGTCATCAGCTCGGCGCGTCCGTGTGTCGTACCCGCGGCGAGCGAACGGCCCGCGATGGTCCATTCGATATCGTCCGAAAGCAGTGCGGCCAGCGCGCCGGCGTCGCCACTCATCCACGCGTCGAGCGTCGTTTCGACAACCGCCTTGTTCGATGCCGTCATGGTGTGTTGCTCCGTGATCTGGGTGAAAGTGTCCGCGACGACGGAAGCCGAGGCGCCGCCCATGAAGAACGTCGCCGCTGCAAGCAGGCAAATCATGCGTTGATTCATGGATTTTTCCCGAGTTGACGGCTTGCGCCGTTGCATGAGTGACGACTATAGAAGCGCACGATTGCTGGGTCTATGGCATAGAATCCGCATGCCCCAGTGGTAAAACGCCATGAATCAACGTCCCAGCCTGACCGAACTCACCGCCTTCATTCAAGTCGTGCGCCACGCGAGCTTTCGCGCGGCCGCGGACGAACTGGGCGTGTCGCCTTCCACGCTCAGCCACATGATGCGTGCGCTGGAGGAGCGGCTTGGCGTGCGGCTGTTCAATCGCACCACGCGCAGCGTCGCGCCGACCGAAGCGGGCACGCGGCTCTTTCAAAGCCTCACGCCGGTGCTGAGCGAACTCGATCTCGCGCTGCACGACGTCAACCGCTTTCGCGAGCGGCCTTCGGGCGTGCTGCGGATCAATGCATCGGAAGCCGCCGCCGATTTGCTGGTCAATCGCTTCGTGCCCGTATTTCTCGATCGTTATCCCGAGATGCACGTCGACGTCGTGACCGAAGGCCGGCTGATCGACGTGGTGGCGGAAGGCTTCGACGCCGGCGTGCGCCTCGCCGAATCGGTGCCGCAGGACATGGTCGCGGTGCCGCTGGGCGGCGCGGTGACGTTTCTGGCCGTGGCGTCGCCCGCGTATCTGGCGGCGCACGGCACGCCGCGCACGCCCGACGATCTGGCGCGGCACCGCTGCATCCGTTTTCGCCTGCCGGGCGGCAAGCTGTATCGCTGGGAATTCGAGCAGCACGGTCAGCCATTGCGCGTGGAGGTGAGCGGACCGCTCACGCTCGACCATATCCGCTTGATGGCCGAGGCGGCCGTGAAGGGAGTGGGCATTGCCTACGTGACGGCGGGCGCGGCGCAGCCCGCGATCGACCGTGGGCTGCTGGTGCCCGTGCTTTCCGACTGGGTGCCGTCATTCGAAGGCCACTGCCTCTATTACCCGAGCCACCGGCTCGTGCCTGCCGGCTTGCGCGCGTTCGTCGACGTCGTCAAGGAACTGAAGACGGGAGCCGGTCGCGCGCCGGAATCGTCGTCGGCGTCCAGGACACCGTGACGCACTGCCCGCACGACGCCCGCCCCATTTTCATTTGATCTACGTCAAAAAATATTGCCTCCTTCGGTCCATCATGAAATCGGCGCGCACGCTGACGCTTCATTTTCGGAATGCATGGAGGAAGCATGAAAGCACTGGTCTACAACGGTCCCGGCAGCATCGCCGTCGAAACGCGGCCGATGCCCGCATTGCAGGACGCGGGCGACGCGATCGTCCGGCTCACGAAAACCACGATTTGCGGCACCGACCTGCACATCATCAAGGGCGACGTGCCGAGCTGCACGGCGGGCCGCATTCTCGGCCACGAGGGCGTGGGCGTGGTGCATGAAGTGGGCGCGGGCGTGAGTGCGCTGAAGCCCGGCGACCGCGTGCTGATCTCGTGTATTTCGAGCTGCGGGCAATGCGACTATTGCCGGCGCGGCATGTACTCGCACTGCAAGACGGGCGGCTGGATTCTCGGCAATCGCATCGACGGCACGCAGGCCGAATATGTTCGCATTCCGCACGCGCAAACGAGCCTGTACCGCCTGCCCAACGGCCATGACGAAGCGGCGCTCGTCATGCTCTCCGACATCCTGCCGACCGGTTTCGAATGCGGCGTGCTCAACGGCAAGGTCGAACCGGGCAGCACGGTGGCCATCGTCGGTTCGGGGCCGATCGGGCTCGCGGCGCTGTTGACCGCGCAGTTCTATTCGCCCGCGCAGATCCTCATGATCGACCTCGACGCCAACCGGCTCGAATGCGCGAAGCGCTTCGGCGCGACGGCGTGCGTGAACACGCGCGTGGCCGATCCCGTGGAAGCGGTCATGGAACTCACGGGCGGCGTGGGCGTGGATTGCGCCATCGAAGCGGTGGGCGTTCCCGCCACCTTCGAGCTGTGTCAGCAGATCATCGCGCCGGGCGGCACGATCGCAAACGTCGGCGTGCATGGCGCGCAGGCCTCGCTCTTTCTCGACAAGCTCTGGGACCGCAACGTGACGATCACCACGCGTCTGGTCGATACGGTCAGCACGCCCATGCTGCTCAAGACCGTGTGCGCCGGGCGCATCGACCCGGGGCGCCTCATCACGCACCGCTTCGCGTTCGAAGACGTGCTGAAGGCGTACGAAACGTTCTCGCATGCGGCCAGCACGCAGGCGCTCAAGGTGATTATCGAAATGTGACGGCGCGCGCATCGCGCCATCGCCGCCGCGCCGGCACTCGCGCCTTCCGGGGCGCCACGGAAAACGGCGGCACTTAACGGAGAGTTCTCATGCAAGCATCGGACATCATGACCACGGACGTCGTCAGCGTGCGGCCCGACACCTCGGTATTCGAGGCGGCAACGCTGCTCGCGGAGCAGCACATCAGCGGCGTGCCGGTGATCGACGACCACGGCAATGTCGTCGGCATCCTGACCGAAGGCGACCTGCTGCATCGCGTGGAAATGGGCACGGGCAAGCCGCAGCGAAGCTGGCTTGGCGAATTCCTGCATTCCACGCGCAAGCTCGCGGGCGAATATCTCAAGGAGCATGCCGTGCGCGTGGCCGACATCATGACGGAGAACGTCGTGTCGGTTGCGCCTTCCGCCGATCTGAGCGAAATCGCCGACGTGCTCGAACGTCATCACATCAAGCGCGTGCCCGTGCTGGAGAACGGCAAGCTCGTGGGCATCGTGAGCCGCTCGAACCTGATTCGCGCGCTGGCCGACGCGTTGCGGCCCGACCCGCAAGCCGCCGCGTCGGACGAAGCCATTCGCCATGGCGTGCTGGACGCGCTGCAAGGGCGCCGCTGGGCGATGTCGACGGAAAACGTGGTGGTGAAGGACGGCGTGGTGCACTTCTGGGGCACCGTAAGCTCCGAGGAGGAACGCAAGGCGATTCTCGTTTCTGCGGATCACGTGGCGGGTGTGAAGGGCGTGGAGGATCATCTGGGCTATCCGGTGGTCTTTGCGCAGATGTGAGGCGTGACGCGCGGGCGCATCGAGCGCGCGAGCCCGCGTGCGATGCGTTCCCGCGATGCCGCGCCGGTCATGCAGGCCGATTTCTCGTGTGCAACGGGAATCGGCCTTTTTTGTTGCGTGCGCGCCGCTGGCGGTCGAGGCGCGGCAACGCTCGGCGGCTCGCCGCGACCGCGCGCGCGGCACGAAAACCGGGCTATCAGCGTGGAATGAGATCCGTCGCGAAAGTTGCCGCGGCGGGCGCGATGCCCCGGCAACGAACTCGCGCAGGGGCGCGCCGTGGCGTTCGCAATTCGACTGGCGATTCGCCGATTAACGGCCGCCGCGTTCGCGCAGTGAATGTTTCACTTCGCGCGGCCACGCCGGGCCGAAACGCCCGCAGCGGCTCGCGGCGGCTGGGGCAACCGGGGCGCAGGCCCGACATATGCCGCGCGCGGCCGGATCAAGTCGTTCATGGCGCGCTGTTCGAGCGCGTGCGCGATCCAGCCGACGGCGCGCCCGAGCGCGAACAGGCCGAACGCGGCGCCCGCCGGCAGATTCAGGTGCCGGCGCACGGCAACCAGCGCAAAGTCGACGGAAGGCGGTGCGCCGGCGAGCGTCGCGGCTTCGTCGATCAGCGCTTGCCAGGACTCGTGCTGAGGCAGGATGCGCGCCAGCAACGCGCTCGCGCGCGGGTCGTCGTCGGGATAGAGATGATGGCCGAAGCCCGGCAGGTCCTCGCCGCGAGCAAGCCGCTCGCGCAGCTTCGCGGCCGGCCGCGTTTCGCCCAGTTCGTCCCAGAGCGCTTCGACGCGCGCGGTAGTGGCGCCGTGGCGGTTGCCCGTCAGCGCCGCGAGTCCGGCCACCACCGCCGCGCGCAGGCTCGCGCCGGTCGAGGCCACGCAGCGCGCCGTGAAGCTGGAGGCGTTCAGTTCGTGATCGGCGCATAGCACGAGCGCCATGCGCACCAGGTCCGCGCCTTCGGCATCGAGCTTCCATTGCCTGGCGCATTGCAGATGGATGGGCGCGCCATGCGGTTTGGCGTCGAGCATGCACGCGGCAAGCTGGCGCACCAGCGCGCCGCAACCTTCGGCGAGGCGCTCCGGCGCGCGTTGCCAGGCGGCGGTGCCGGTGTCGTCGCTCACGAGCGTGAAGCCGCGCAGCAGGCTTTCCTCGTAGCGCTCGGGCGCAAGCGTGTCGAGCGCGGCCTGGCGCAACGGATCGGGTGGATGGACCGCGCCGAACGCAACTTCCTTCGGCATCTGCCAGAGCAGGGCGGCGACGTCCTCGAGCGGCAGCCTTGCCGCGAGCGCAACCGCATCCTGACCGCGATAGTACAAACGTTGATCCTGAATCAACGTAATCGACGATTCGAGCACCGGCAGTCCCCAGTCGAGCGCCGTTCGGGCCGCGTCCTTGGGCTTTCTTCCGCGCCGCCGCGTGAGCGCCACGCGCTCGACCTCGCTTTTCAGATAGCGACTTTCGCGCGGCGTTTCGCCGGGCAGCGCGCGCAGCACGCCGCGGCTTACATACGAATAGAGTGTTTGACGCGAAACGCCCAGCAGGGCCGCGGTTTCGACAGCGCTGAGATAACTCGACATGGGAAGGCCGGAGCAAGAGGGACGACGAAGCTATATTGACCCAATTTCTTCCTCGATATCCACGAACGAATCAATGTCGATCGACTTGAGCAATATAAAAAGCGTTTAGCAGCGTTTAGCAAACTATGAAGTTAATCTTTGCAGTTTACCTTCGCATCTCCTAGAATGCGCACATGACACCGCGCACCGATTCGCTTCCTGCCGACCCCGCCCCTGACCGCGCCCCCGACCTTGCGCACGCGCTTGCGGGCGACCTGCGCGCACTGGTGGGCAAGCTCAGGCGCCGGTTTCGCGAGCACGCAATGCTCGGCGACTTTACGCCTTCGCAAATCGCCGTGATTTCGCGGCTCGAGCGCGACGGGCCGGCCACGGTGTCCAGCCTCGCGCGCGCCGAGGGCATGCGCCCGCAGTCGATGGGCACGCTCATCGCGCCGCTCGAAGCCGGCGGTCATGTGATCGGCGCACCCGATCCCAACGACGGCCGTCAAACGCTGTGGTCGCTTACCGAGAGCCTGCGCGCGTCGCTCAGGGAGGGGCGCGCGGCACGCCAGGACTGGCTTTCGCACCGTATCGAGGCGTGTCTTTCGACCGCCGAGCAAAGCCGGCTTGCCGAGGCGCTCGCGTTGCTCGAACGGCTGGTCGATGAGTAGGCGCGCGGGTCGCGCCGCTTGCACCCCGCTTCGCGAATTATTTCGTATCCCTGATTATTTTCGGAGCCGATTCATGGCCGCGACGTCACGCCGCCGCACTGCCGGGAAACGCGCATGAGCGCGCCTGCAACGGGCATTTTTCGATCGCTGAGGAGTTACAACTATCGCGTGTGGGCGGCGGGCGCGCTGGTCTCCAACGTGGGCACGTGGATGCAGCGCACGGCGCAGGATTGGCTCGTGCTCACGGGGCTCACGCATCACAGCGCGGCGGCCGTCGGCATCGTCATGAGTCTGCAATTCGGGCCGCAAATGCTGTTTCTGCCGTGGTCGGGCTATGCCGCCGACCACATGGATCAACGCAAGCTGCTGATGTTCACGCAGGCCACGCTCGGCGCGCTCTCCATCGTGCTGGGCGTGCTCACGGTGCTGCACGTCGTGCAGCTTTGGCACGTGTACGTGTTCGCGTTCCTGTTCGGCTGCACCACGGCGTTCGATTCGCCCGTGCGCCAGACCTTCGTTTCGGAACTCGTGGGCGATGCGGACCTGCCTAACGCCGTCGCGCTCAATTCCACGTCGTTCAACGCGGCGCGCATGATCGGCCCGGCGGTGGCGGGCGTGGTGATCGCCGGAGTGGGCGTGGGCTGGGCGTTCGTGCTCAACGGGCTTTCGTTTGTCGCGGTGCTGAGTTCGCTTACGCGTTTGCGCGTGGACGAATTGCGCGCGGCGCGTCGCAAGTCGCCCGCGAAGGGCGGGCTTGCCGCAGGTTTTCATTACGTGTGGCAGCGCCCCGACCTCAAGGCCATCGTCATCATGCTGTTTCTGCTCGGCACGTTCGGGCTGAACTTCCCCATCTTCATTTCGACGATGGCCGTGCGCGTCTTTCATGCCGATGCGGGCCGCTATGGCTTGCTCTCCTCGCTGATGGCCGTGGGCACGATGAGCGGCGCGTTCTTCGGCGCGGGGCGCAGCCACCCGCGTTTCATGTCGCTGTTGATCGCCTCGGCCGTGTTCGGCGTGGGCTGCACGCTCGCCGCCATTGCGCCGGGCTACTGGTGGTTCGGCGCGGCGCTGGTCGTGATCGGCATTGCGTCGCTCACGTTCATGACCGAAACCAGCAGCCTCATGCAGCTTTCGACGGAGCCCGGCATGCGCGGCCGCGTACTTGCGATCCGGCTTGCCGTGGCGTTGGGCGGCACGCCCATCGGCGCGCCCATCGTCGGCTGGATCGCCGATCATTGGGGGCCGCGCTGGGCCTTGCTGGTAGGCGCCGCGGCCGGCTTCGCGGCCGCCGCCGTCGCCATGCGCGCCGTCGCGCGGCGGGCCCATGTCGCGAACGCGAACGTCACGAAATAAGTCGCTAAACCAGCCCTTAAGCAAGCCCCTTAAGCAAGCCGTTAAACAAGCCGCCAAGGCGCAGCGAGCGCGCGCGTCGCCGTGCGTGCCCTCGTGCTCTTACCCGACCTCGACGCGATTGCGGCCCGATTCCTTCGCGCGGTAGAGCGCACGGTCGGCGCGCTTCATCAGCGCGCCCACGTCGCGGTCGTCGGCGTCGCGCGTGACTACGCCGATGCTCACCGTGAACGGGATGGGCTTCACGCGCCATGCGTGTTCGACGTCCTGCTTTTCGATGCGTCCGCGCAGCGTTTCCGCGATCGCTCGCGCGGTATCCGCATCCGCGCCGGGCAGCGCCGCGACGAATTCCTCGCCGCCCCAGCGCGCGAACAACGTGGGCGCATGCGGAATCGACATGCCGACGTTGCCCAGCATGCGCAGCACTTCGTCGCCCGCATCGTGGCCGTGCGTGTCGTTGATGTTCTTGAAGAAGTCGATGTCGAGAATGAACACGGACAGTACGGTGTTCGCGCCGAGCGCCTTGTCGACGAAATCGAGAAATTCGCGGCGATTCGGCAGTCCGGTGAGCGCATCGGTCACGGCCTGCTTCTTGAGCGCCTGCATGAGTTCCGCACGATCGGTGATGTCGCGCACGACCGCCGTGAACTCCGTTGCGCCGTTGACGTCGATCTTCGCGATGGCAATTTCAACGGGAATGATCGAGCCATTGCGATGCAGGCCGTACACGCTGTTGCTGCCGTCCATGCGCGGCGGCGTCATGCGCCGCACCCTGGTTTGCACCGTGTCCGCGAAGGTTTGCACGTTGTGCGGGTGCTTAGCGCGAAACTGCTCGGGCAACAGCATGACGATGGGTTGCCCGAGCACTTCCCCGGCCGTATAGCCGAACAGGTTTTCCGCCGCGTGATTGAAAAGCGTGATGTTGTGCTGCTGATCGATCGTCACGATGGCGTCGTAAGCCGAATCGACCACCGCGTGATAGCGCGCGGCGCTGGCGGCGTCGGGGTAAGGCGCGGCGGGATCGAGGCCGGTGACGAGCACCTGGGTGCCGTGCGCGTGCGGGATGGGGGTGAGCGAGACGCGCGCGCGGCGCGCGCCTTCGGCCGGTGCATCGGTTGACGCCTGGGCCAGATCGAGTTCCTGCGCCGCGCCGGACGCGAGGCACGCCGCGAGTTTGGCCGCGAACGCGGGCCGCACGGCAGCGGGCACCAGCGCGTCGAATGCAATTGGAAAGGCCGGAATTGCCGAAGTTGCCGAGGTTACCGAGGTTGCCGGGAGCGCGTTGCGCGCGCCGCCGGTCATGCGCAGAAAGGCGTCGTTGCAGGCCGTGATGACAAACTCGCCGCGAGCGTCGCGGCCGACGAGGGCCACGCCGGTCGCGGTGCCGTCCTCGACCTCGGGCGCTGGGTTGGGCCAATCGGACATAGTCTCACCTTGCGAGAATGCTCTAGCGTACCAGGCTAGATATCTTTTGAGCCATTGTTGCATAACCTTGCGCAGGTTTTATGCGCGAAGCGTTCGCAGGCGAATTAACGGCAGCAGATCGCGGCAGCAGAGCACGGCAGTAGAGCACGATGGCGTGAGGCCGCGCTCGTTGCGCGGGCAACCATCGGGGAGAGATCGAGGCGTAACGGCCGCGCCGCAAGACGCAACCGTTAGCGTTATTGATAGATCAATGTAGGGCTTGTGAAAGCTCGTGCCGGGCAGGCGCGCGCCATGAAGTTACGCGGGCGAAACGGCGCGCTCGCCGGATTCGGCGGCCACGTGCGCCACTTCTACCGGCACGCGCCGCGCGAGCGCACACATCAACTCGTAGCCGATGGTGCCGGCGGCCTCGGCCACTTCGTCCACGCGAACCTGGTCGCCCCACAGTTCGACGCTCGATCCGACGCCGGCGTGCGGGCACGGCGTGAGATCGACGGTGAGCATGTCCATCGAAACGCGGCCCACCACGCGCGTGCGCACGCCGTCGACGGCAATGGGCGTGCCGCTTTTTGCATGACGCGGATAGCCGTCGGCGTAACCGCACGCGACCACGCCGATACGCATCGGTTGCTCGACCGCGAAGGTGCGTCCATAACCGATGGTTTCGTGCGGCGCAAGCGTTTGCACGCCGATGATGCGGCTCGTGAGC
Source organism: Paraburkholderia sp. J41 (assembly GCF_905220235.1). NCBI lineage: Bacteria > Pseudomonadati > Pseudomonadota > Betaproteobacteria > Burkholderiales > Burkholderiaceae > Paraburkholderia > Paraburkholderia sp. J41. Next base: position 228,826 of record NZ_CAJMZE010000004.1, read on the forward strand.
GTCATGGCCGCGCGCAGGCCCACGCCCTCGATATGGCGCGCCACGCCCGTGGGCGAGGCGCCGTAGAGGATCGTGCCCGGCCGCACCCAGTCGCGGTGCGCGCGCGGATGCCAGAGCACGCCCGCCGAGTTCGATACCGAATGCTCGCCGGGCAAATCGCGCACGGCCGCATCGAACGTATCGAGCTGCCAGTCGACATGCCCGTCGTCGGCGTTCGCGAAGTGCGTCATGAGACCGATCTCGCCGATCGACGCGATTGAACGCGCGCGTTCCCACGCGGCGCGATAAGCATGCGGCCGAAAGCCGAGCCGGTTCATGCCGGAGTTCATCTTGAGCTGGATGTCGAGCGGCCGCTGGTTGCGTTCGAGGCGCGCCGCCGCGAGCAGGTCGAGCTGTTCGTCGCAATGCACGGCCACCGTGAGCCGGTGCGCGACGGCGAGCGCGACGTCGGCGGGCTCGAAAATGCCTTCGAGCAGCAGCAGCGGGCGAGTCCAGCCGAGTTCGCGCACGCGCACGGCTTCGTCGAGATCGAGCAGCGCGATGCCGTCGGCGTTTGCCAGCGCGGGATAAATCCGTTCGATGCCGTGCCCGTACGCGTTGGCCTTGATGACCGCGAACGCGCGCGAGTGCGCCGCGCACTGCTTCGCGAGATGCAGGTTGTGACGGATGGCTTCGGGATGAATGCGGGCTAGGATGGGGCGCGGCATAAACGGGTTGGGGCAGGTTGGGTCGCCTTGGGCGGTTCTGGAAAGAGCGTTGCGTGATATTGGCGATGCAAGGCAAGCCAGTGAATTCCGCAATCGTATTGATTTTTGTCCAGTTATTTTTAATGTATTTTTTGCCGATTTTGGTTGTTTCGACCTTGTTTCGACCAACAAGCCGCGCTCGATCCTTCTCCCGGAAGCCTCTGCGCGGGCACGCACGCGCCCGGCGGCGTGACGAACCCGCTCATGCGGCCGGCAGCGCATGGCTTTCGAGCACTTGCACGAGCATGCGCGCCGGTTCGTTCAATGTGCCGGGCGCACGATGCACGAGGCCGATGTCGCGATGAAACGTGTGCGGCCCGAGGTCGATCGCGCGCACTTTCGCGGGCCAGCGCCGCCATGCCGAGGTTTGCGGCACGAGCGCGACGCCCACGCCGTTGGCCACGAGCTTGACGATGGCGTCCAGTTCGTCGAGTTCGCAGAGATCGCGCACGGCGCCGTGCATGCGGCGCAGAAAGCGGTCCACCTGACGCCCGCCGAACGAAGCGCGGTCATAGCGGATAAACGGCTCGCGCGCGAGCAGCGCGGCCCAGTCGTCGCTCTTGATGTCGCGCGGCACGATCAGCCGGAACGGCTCGCGCGCGAGCGTGGTCCAGCGCAAATCGCTTTGGAGTGCGAACGGCGGGCGAATGATCGCGGCCACGTCGATATCGCCGGCATCGACGAGATTCAGCAGATCCATCGAAAGCCCCGGAATCACGCGCGTGCGGCACGCGGGACAGCGCCGGTAAAACGCGGCGAGCGCATCGGGCAGCAGCGAACGCTGCACCGACGCGATCGCGCCCACCGTCACGCGCCCCGATGCGGCCGGTCCGGCGGCGCTCGTGCTGAGGTTTTCATACAGCCGGATCACTTCCTGCGCCTGCGCGAGAATCTGTTCGCCCATGGCGTTGAGGCGCGCGGCGCGGCCTTCGCGATCGAACAGCGCGAAACCGAGTTCCGTTTCGAGGCGCTGCATTTGCGCGCTCACGGCCGCCTGCGTGAGGCCGATTTTTTGCCCCGCGGCGGCGAACGTGCCTTCTTGCGCCACGGCCACCAGCGTTCTCAGCTCGCGTATCATTGATCAATTTTGTTTGTGAATCGGAAAATTATATATTGGTTTTATTTTTGATTCGCCGCGACTAAGATGGCGCGATAGTTCGACCCTTCCCCACGATTCAGGACCACGAAAATGGCGCTTTCACCGTTTCATCTGGCAATTCCCGTCTACGACCTTGCGGCCGCGCGCGACTTTTACGGTCGCGTTTTCGGTCTCGCCGAAGGACGGTCGAGCACGCAATGGGTGGACTTCGACTTCTACGGCCATCAACTCGTGATTCACGAGCATCCGAAAACGGCGTCGCAGGATCATGCGCACACGAATCCTGTCGATGGCCACGACGTGCCGGTGCCGCACTTCGGCATCGTGCTCGGCTGGGATCAGTGGGAAGCGCTGGCCGAACGCCTGCGCGGCTTCGGCGTGCAGTTCGTGATCGAACCGTATGTGCGCTTCAAGGGGCAAGTGGGCGAACAGGCCACGATGTTTCTGCTCGATCCTTGCGGCAACGCGTTGGAATTCAAGGCGTTCAAGGACATCGGGCAACTGTTCGCGAAGTAAGCCGTCGGTGCGGTTCGGTGCGGGTCGGTGCGTCATCGGCGCCGCGTCGATGTGCGATCAGCGCGGCGCGCGAACGTGGCCGCCGCCGTGCGTCGCGAAAGGGCGTTTTTAAGCGACCTTTAAGACTTGCGCGACATATTGATGGATGCCTTCGCGCAGATCGCGCGCGAAGACTCGATCAACGGAGGATGAAATGCGTTTTCGCACTGCTATCGCGGCGGCCGCGCTGGTCATTGCGCCGGCCGTCGCACTGGCGGCCCAGCCGCTGTTCGTCAACGTGGATGGCCACACGGTGCCGGCTCAAGGGGAAACCCGGGTGGTCCAGACCTCGGCGGGACCGGTGAAAGTCAGTACGTGGAGCTGGCATAGCCCGAACGGCGCGAGCCGCGTCGTGGTGCAGTCGAGCAACGGCGGGCCGCCGCCCGACTGGGCGCTCGCGCAAATGCGCGCGATGAACGCGCAGATGCAGGCCATGCAGATCCAGATGCAGCAGTTCCAGCAGGCGGCGTTCAATGGCTCGCTCGCGATGCCCGCGCCAATGCCGGTCTTGCTCGCCGTGCCCGCGTGGGCGATGCCGCAGCCGGTGATCGTCGTGTATCCGGGACCGGCGCGCGGCCGCGCGGCCACGCCCGCGGCGGCGCCCCAGCGCGTGCCGGGCGCTGTGCCCGAAATCGCTCCCGGAATCGCCCCCGAAATCGCTCCCCAAGCGGCCCCGCCGCGCGCGCCGGGCGTTCACGTTTAATGACGTGCGAGTTGGCGTTCGCCGATGCGTAGCAACGCGTGCTCGCAGGTTCTCGCAGGTGCGCAATACGCTCCGGTAAGCGCCGACTCGCGCCATCGCTTCGAAATGAAACCCCCGGTTTGCCGGGTCCGCGCTTGAAACGCGCCGCGCGCCAGGTCACGAAATCGGCTTCGAATCCGCCGTGGGATTGCCCAGATCGTCGGTGGGCAGATACTGCTGGTCGAACGCCGCCGCATACAGCACCCACTGCGGCTGACCGATATCGACGAGCAGCGCGCCGTCTTGCCAGATGTCGTTGTGATCGTTCTTGTCGTTGCCTTGGCGGTGAACGAATTCGCCCTTCGAGCCCTGATTCATGTGAACGTCGTGCAGGCCGTCGCCTTCGCTGTAGAAGCGGCCGAACACGTACACGTCGAACGACGAGTGCTGCGCGTTCAGCAAAAGGCGTTGCAGCGACGAAACCGGTTGCACCGCGTCCGAGCCGTCCATCACGTCGCTGTCGCGCCACGCGCCCGTATTCGCGAGAAAGTCGCTGCGCTGGAAGTCGAGCGCGGGCAGCGCCTGCGTGCCGGTAAGCGTGGTCGAGCCCGCGGGCGCGGCCTTGAGCTGCTCGACGACGGGATGGCGGAAGTCGTAGACGAGCTTGTACTTGAGCAAGTCGTCGGCGTCGGTCGTGCCCACGTTCACGGCGATATCCCACTGCGCGCCGCTCACGCTCACGCCGAAGTGCAGATGGTATTGAACTTCGTGCGGCCGGCGCGTGGACTTGAGTTGCGGCGCGCTCACGATCTTCGTCTTGACGAAACCATACGGCAGGGCCATGCGTAACTCCTCGCGAGGGGGGATCGACGCATTGTGACGCATCCACATGACGAAGCGCTGACGCGGGCGCGGCGCGCCTTCGCGAGCGCGTGGCCGGAACGAAAAAAGGCTCGCGGTTCGATGCGCGAGCCTTTTGCCGGCACGGCGCGCGAGGCGCCGCGCCGTGTTCAAGCGCTCATCAAGCCTTGACGACCTCGATCTTCAACGCCGGGCCGCCCGCCGCGATTTCCAGCAGGCGATCCACGTTCGGATGCGCGCCCGGACGATGACGCGCGTCGGCGGTATGTTCGGCGAACACGGCAAGACCGTGCTCCGCCGCGCGCGCGTCGAGCGAGCCGAACGCTTCGCGCAGATAGTAATAGACCGCGAGCGAGCCTTGCTTGCCGGGCTTGTTCTCGATGCTTGCCAGCACCGCGCCGTGGCCGTCGGCGAGATCGAGGCGCTCGATGCCGTCGATGGCCGGCAGTTGCGCGAGATTTTCCTTGAAGACGTGGCCCGGTTGAATCGGCTGAATCACAGCAGTGCTCCGTTGATCGATGAAATGGGCCGTATCTTAGCCGATCGTGCGCACTACGGCCTTCGTCTTGAGGCGATGCCTTCCGATGGCCGTATCAAGCGCCCTCGAACACGGTTTCGATGGCCGCCGCCACGCGCAGCAGGCTCTCGTCGCTGCCGCCGAGCGCGCCCACGCTCAGGCCAACCGGCGCCGCGCCGCGCGGCATGCACGGCAGCGAGACCGCGCAGCCGTCGAGAAAATTGACCGTCGACGGATTGCGCAGCACGAGCGCATTGGTCGCGGCGAAATGCGCCGCATCGGCTTCGAGCGCGGCGATCGCGGGCGGCACGATGGGGACGGTCGGCATGAGAAAGCCGTCGAAACCGTCGAGCGCGGCGCGCGCCTGAGCGATGGCGGCGGCGCGCGCCGCGATCAGGTCGATATAGTCGGCGGCGAGCGCCGTTTCGCCGATACGGATGCGCGCCAGCACGCGCGGATCGTAGCGTTGCGCGTGCGCGGGCAGGCGGTCGCGGTGCGTCGCGTACGCTTCGATCGGCGAAAAACCGAAGCGGTTGATCGACGGCAGCGCGTCCAGCAGCGGCAGGCGCAACGGCGTGAGTTGCACGCCCGCGCGCGACAGGCGGCCGAGCGCGGCTTCCCAGCTTTCGGCCACGTGCGCGTCCATGCCTTCGGTCACGTAGTGGGTCAGCACTGCGAGGCGCAGGCCGGCGGGCGCGGCGGCGCGCGCCTGCACGGCGGCTTCGTCGAGGCTTGCGCCGCAAAGCACGCGGTCGATCAACGCGCAGCAGGCCACGCTGGGCGCGATCGCGCCGACCGAATCGAGCGTGGTGGAGAGCGGGAAGGCGCCGTGCGTGGGCACGCGCCGCGCGGTGGGCTTGAAGCCCGTGAGGCCGCAGAACGCCGCGGGAATGCGCAGCGAGCCGCCCGTGTCGCTGCCGAGTCCCGCCGCCGCCATGCCGAACGCCACCGACATCGCCGCGCCCGACGACGAGCCGCCCGCCACGCGTTGTTCGCCGTTTTCCGCGCCGGGCCACGGCGAGCGCGGCGTGCCGTACCACGGGTTCACGCCGAGCCCTGAGAACGCAAATTCGCTCATGTTGGTGCGCCCAAGCGGCACCGCGCCCGCGCCGCGCAGCCGCGCCACGGCGCTTGCGTCCCGCGCGGCGGGCGCGGCGTCGTCGAGCACGCGCGAGCCGGCGCGCGTCGGTTCGCCCGCGACATCGAACAGGTCCTTGATGGAAACGGGCAAGCCCGCGAGCGGCGAAAGCTTCACGCCCGCGCGGCGCAGCGCGTCCTGGGCGTCGGCCTCGCGCTGCGCGCGTTCGGCATTCACGGAAATAAAGGCGTGACCGCCGTTGCCGCCTTCGGCGGCGATGCGTTCGAGCGCGGTCTCGACCAGCGCGCGGCTCGTGGTGCGGCCCGCTTCGAGGTCGGCGGCAAGTTGCGACAGCGGCGTGGCAGGAGCGAATGACATGGGGTTCCGGGCGTGAATACTGGAGAAAGAAGCGGGCCGTCAGGCCACCACGGGCAGCGCGCGAATCGCGTAGCGCGCGCGCAGGCTGCGACCGAGCACCGGATCGTGCAGTTCCAGCTCGAACGCGTCGCCCGATTCCATCGCCGCCATTTCGCCCTGCACGGCCAGCGTGCCGCTGTACATCGCGCTGCCGGGCGGCAACGCGCCGTCTTCGGTGTAGCGGCGCCAGAGGTCGGCGGGCGGCAACAGGCCGTCCACGGCGCCGCTCTGGTACGCGCGCGCCGCGCCGCTCGCGCGGATCAGCGTCGCACGCATCGTCAGCGTGTCCCAGTGCGCGGCCACGTCTTCGTAGCGCCACGCTTCGCGGCCGAGCGGCTTCGGGCACACCTGCTTCGAAACGGCCACGCTGTACGCCTCGGCTTTGCGGTCGGTGTGATCGGAGCCGATCGTCACGAGCGTGCCCAGCGGACTCGCGAGCAGCACGCATTCGATTTCGCCGCTCGTGTGCGTGCCGAGCACGTCGACGGTTGCGGCCTGGCTCAGTTGCTCCGCGCCCACGCGGTAAAAGAGCGGCGTGCCCGACGGCGGCGCGACGCCGAGCGCCGCGAGTTCGTCGATGTGATGCTGGATGGCGTGTGCGTCGCGCCCGGCCCAGCCGGCAATCACGAGCGTGTCGATGTCGAGTGTGAGCGGCGTGGCCGCGCCGCCGGCCGGAAGGACGGTGAAGGAAAGCGTCGTCATGATGGGAAGTTCGGGGAAGGTGGAGCGAGCCCGGCGCGCGAAGCCGTTCGGGAACGGCCCGCGCGCCGGGCGCAAGTGCGGGTTCAGTCTTGCAGCGGGCGTCGCGCGGTTTCGCGCGCGCAGAGCAGCGCGATGCCCGTGACGACCAGTGCGCCCGTCACGTAGAGCGACACGGCCGTCGTGCCGTGCGAGGCGCGGAACAGCGCGACGATGATGAGCGGCGCGAAGCCGCCGCCGAGAATGCCTGCGAGCGTGTAGGCGAGCGAGGAGCCGGCGTAGCGCACGCGGGTGGGGAACTGCTCGGTGACGAACGACGCTTGCGGGCCGTACATCACCGCATGGATCACGAGGCCGACGATCACGGCGAGCACGATCAGCGCGGGCTGCGAGGTGTTCATCAGCATGAAGAAGCCGAATGCCCACACGATGGCCGCGACCACGCCGCCGAGATACACGGGGCGGCGCCCGAAGCGGTCGGAAAGCGCGCCGAACAGCGGCACCGTGGCGGCGTTGCAGGCGGTGCCCGCGAGCACGGCGGTGAGCGCGAGCGAGCGCGAGAGGTTGAGCACCGTGGTCACATAAGTGAGCGTAAAGACCACCAGCAGCGCATAGAGCACGTCCGAGCCGATGCGCGCGCCGCCCGCGACGATCAGGCGCCGCCAGTGCTGCTGGAACACTTCGAGCACCGGCACCTTGGCCGTGGCGTGCGCTTCGCTGAGCTTTTCGAACGCGGGCGTCTCGCCCACGCTGCGGCGCACCCACAGGCCGAAGCCCACCAGCAGCAGGCTCGCGAGGAACGGCACGCGCCAGCCCCAGGCGAGGAAGTCGTCGGAAGAAACGGCGAGCGTGATGACGGCGATGAACCCCGTGCCGAGCAGCGTGCCGAACGACGGCCCGACCTGCGCCCACGACGCGTTGAGGCCGCGCTTTTTCTGGTCGCCGTGTTCGACGGCGAGCAGCACCGCGCCCGCCCATTCGCCGCCCAGCGCGATGCCTTGCACGAAGCGCAGCGCGACCAGCAGCATCGGGCTCAGGATGCCGGCGCTGGCGTACGTGGGCAGCACGCCCATGAGCGCCGTGGTCAGGCCCATCAGCACGAGCGTGAGCATGAGCACGGCGCGGCGGCCCACGCGGTCGCCGAGATTGCCGAAGATGAAACCGCCGAGCGGGCGCGACACGTAGCCCACCGCGTAGGTCGAGAACGCGAGCAGCGTGCCCGCGAGCGGATCGACGGAAGGGAAGAACAGGTGATTGAAAACGAGCGCGGCGAGCGTGTTGTAGACGGTGAAGTCATACCATTCGAGCGACGTGCCGATCATGCTGGCCGTGGCGAGCCGGCCGCGTCCGGCGCGCGCGCGGCCGGCCGCCGGGGCTTCTTGTGCGAGAGAGTTCATCGGGTTCTCCATCTGGGTGCTGGCGTCGTTATTCGCTGGCGGGGCTGGCGGGGCTGGCTGCGCGCGCTTCACGCGCCGAGGCGCCAGAGCATGTCGAAACTGCGCACCGCGCCGGGCTCGACGTCGGCGGCCTGGGCGAGCGCTTGCGCGGCGGCGCGCGCCGCGTCGTTCGAACTGGCTTCCACGAACACGACGGCGTCTTCCTGCGCGGCGCGCGGCGCAGCGCCGTCGCCCGTGGCAAGCGGCGCCGAAAGCGCGCCTTCGGTGCGGAACACGCGCACGGCATGCACGCCGGTTTCGCGTGCGGCTTCATGGGCGCGGGCGCACCAGTTCGAGGCGGCGAGCGCGTGCGGCGAAGCGACGAAAATCGCGAGGTGCGCGCCTTCGCCTTCGCCCGCTTCGAACGCGAGTTCGCCCACGCGCCGCTGCGTGTCGCGCATGCGTGCGAAGTTGCGCAGCGACCAGTCGGTTTGCCCGGAGAACGCCTGGCGGTAGGCGTCGCTGCGAAATACGTCGAGCGATTCGGTGACGTAGAGCGCGAGGTAGCGGCGCGCCGCGCCGTCGTTGGCGAGAAAGCGGCGCGCGTGGCGAAAGCCGCGAATGCCCACGCGTTCCTGCATGTGCTCGCGGTCGTACCAGGCGTTGAAGTCGGCTTCGGCTTGCGGGTCGGTGTCGGTCCAGATGCAAAGCTGGCCGGCCGGGGCGTGCGGTGTGAGGCTCATCGGGTCTTCCTGCGCAAAGCGTTGAGTCGTTGAATCGGTCAGCGCAGTTTGGCGAGAGCGGGGCATTTCGGTCCAACAAGAAAAAAAATACGCAGTGAAAGGGTTTTCTTATCGCTTGCGGGCGGCGCGCGGCGCGCGCGGCCGGGCGGGCGCCTGGGCGGGTGTGAGGTTGGCGCTCGCGGTGGCGTTGCGGCCCGCGTTGCGCGCCGCCGTGGCGTTCGACTGGCTGGCCGCTCGGTCCGCCGCTTCGCCGGCGTGTTCCGCCGCGCGCCCGCTCGGGCGCTTCGCGGCCGCGCGCGCGCCGCCGGGCGGTTGGTTTTCGTCGATAACCCTGCCGGCCGGCGCCTTCCCGCCTTCCAGCTCCGGCCCCAAAGCCAGCACGAAAGCGCGCGCCTGCTCGCCCGCGAGTTCGGTGACGCGCGCCGCCATCGGGTGATTCTGCAAGCGGTAGCTCGCGACGAGCGGCAGCGGCACGAAGCCGCTTTCCACGTCGAGCACTTCGAGCGCGCCTTCGCGCAACTCGCGCTGGATGATGGCGGGCGGCAGCACGCTCACGCCGAAACCGTCCGCGACGAGCCGGATCATCGCCGCCACGGAGCTGATGCAATTGATGCGCACGGGCCGCTCGACCGCGCGCGCGAACTCGCGTTCGAGCGCGATATGCGGCCCCGAATGACGCGAAAAGCTGATGACGGGAAATTCGGCGAGGCGCGCCAGATCCACGGCTTGCCCCGAAAGACCGAGCGCCGGACTCGCGACCCAGCGCATGGGGAATTCGCAAAGCGGTTGATCGGCGAACTCGCGGTCGTTGAGCGCGTGCGTTTGCAGGATCAGATCCACGGCGTCGGCGCGCAGCAGTTGCGCGAGATGGATCGTGGTGTCGCTCGTCACCTCCACTTCGAGATGCGGAAAGCGCTCGCGCACGCGCGCCATCAGCGCGGGAAACCAGCTATGCACGATGGACTCCACCACGCCGATGCGGATCAGCCCGCCGTCGCCGCTCGCGTCCTCCACCTCGCGGCGCATTTCCTCGCCGAGATTCACGATGCGCTCGGCGTACGCGAGCATCTTGCGCCCCGCGGGCGTCAGCGTGGCCGAGCGCGAATTGCGGTCGAACAGCCGCACGTCGAAGCTCTCCTCGAGCGACGCGATGCGGCTCGACACGGCCGCCTGCGTCGTATGCAGCTTCTCCGCCGTGAGGCGAAAATTCTGCAAACGCGCGAGCCAGATGAATGTTTCGAGAAACCGGATGTTCATGGTGCGCACGGGCGTGGGACATAGCGAGCCCGCATCATAACGCGCCGTTTTTTTTGTCGATTTGATCGCCGTCCAGTCTCGCCGTCCGGTCGCAATGGCGGCCAGTGTGGCGATCATTGATAGCAAAATCTTTTCAGCGCGAAATTGTTTTCTTGTTGGACCGGGCAGGCCCGAAATCGCAACACTCTCGCATCGACCAGCCCCGCGCTCCGATCGCCGCCGCTCACGTCGTCTCCCGCACGGCTTCGCGCCTGCGCCGACCGATCGGACTGCTAAATAAAACGAGGAATCAATTGAGGAAAGCTTTCGCCCCCACGCGCCCCGTTCTGACCGCTTTCGCGCTCGCCGCTTGCGCCGGCGCCGCGCACGCGCAATCGAGCGTCACGCTCTACGGCACCATCGACACCGCGCTCGTCTACGCGAACAACGCGGGCGGCAAGCATCAGGTGGAAATGAACAGCAGCAACGTGCTCGGCAACCGCTGGGGCCTGCGCGGCTACGAGGATCTCGGCAACGGCGCGGGCGCGCTTTTCCTGCTCGAAAACGGCTATTCGTCGAACACCGGCGGCTTTCAGCAGGGCGGCGATCTGTTCGGACGCCAGGCCTACGTGGGCCTCACGTCGAAGCAGGCGGGCACGCTCACGCTCGGCCGCCAATACGATTCGGTCGTCGATTTCGTGGGGCCGCTGATCGCGGGCACGCAATGGGCGACGTATCTGGGCGGACACCCGGGCGACCTCGACAACACCAACAACGACTATCGCTCGAACAGTTCGGTGAAGTACACGAGCCCCACCTGGAACGGCTTGCGCGTGAGCGGGCTTTACAGTTTCGGCGGCGTGGCGGGGCAGTTCAGCCGCAATGCGATCTGGTCGCTCGGCGCGGGTTATGTCAACGGGCCGCTCACGCTCGGCGCGGCGTTCGTGCATGTCGAAGATCCGAACTTCTCGTACTTCGGCAACAACGCCACGTCCAGCGCGAGCGCGAGCAACATGGCCGCGAGCCGCGTTTATTCGGGCTATGCCTCGGCGGGCAGCGAGCAGATTCTCGCGCTGGGCGGCACCTATCGCGTGGGCGCGGCCACGCTCGGCGCCGTGTACACGAACACGCAGTTCCGCGATCTGGGCGCATTCGCGAGCCTCGATCCGCGCGGCTACAGCGGCGCGGCGAAATTCCATAACGGCGAACTCAACGTGCGCTATCTCGTCACGCCTTCCGTCCTGCTGGGCGCCGCGTACGATTACACGCACGGCTACGGCGTGAACCGCGTGAATTACCAGCAAGGCGATCTGGGCGCGACGTATATCTTTTCCAAGCGCACGCAGGTGTATCTGATCGGCCTTTATCAGCATGCCTCGGGCACGGATTCGACGGGCCAGGCGGCCGTGGCGAACATCAACGGGCTTTCGGCGTCGTCCACGCCCAACCAGCTTGCGGTGCTCGCGGGCATCACGCACAAATTCTAAGGATGCCGAAGTAACACGCGCTATTCGTCGCCGACCGCCGACAACGGCGCGGCGACGTGTTCGAGCGATTTGCGCTCGGCGTCCACGCCCCAGATGGCCGCAACGATCGCCGCGCCGATCATGAGCGCCGACCCCACCAGATAGCCCGTAAACACTTCGCCGCGCTGATGCGTGTCGATCAGGCGCCCGAAAAACGCCGGACCGACGATACCGCCCAGCGCCGTGCCGAACGCGTAAAACACCGCGATGGCGAGCGCGCGAATTTCCAGCGGAAACGATTCGCTCACGGTCAGATAAGCGGAACTCGCCGCCGCCGAAGCGAAGAAAAAGATCACCATCCACGCCATCGTTTGCGTGATGACCGTCAGCATGCCTTGCTCGAACATCCAGCCGCTCGCGGTAAGCAAAATGCCGGAAATCGCGTAGGTGGCCGCGATCATGCGACGCCGGCCGATCACGTCGAACAAGCGTCCGAGCAGGATCGGCCCAAGAAAATTGCCGAGCGCGAAAGGCAGCAGATACCAGCCCACCGCGCCGCCGGGCACGCGATAAAACTCCGTGAGCACCAGCGCATAGGTGAAGAAAATGGCGTTGTAGAAGAACGCCTGCGCGGTCATGAGCGAAAGCCCGACCAGCGCGCGCCGCCGATGCACCACGAAGATCGCGCGCATCACTTCGCGAAGCGGCGTACGACTGCGCGCATGCAGGCGCAGCGGCTTGTGCGAGGGTTCGTCGAGCGTATGGCCTTGCTCGCGAAAACGCGCCTCGATGTCGTCGACGATACGCTTCGCTTCGTCGTGCTCGCCGTGCGTGAGCAGCCAGCGCGGGCTTTCGGGAATCCAGCGGCGCATCGGCAAGATCGCGAGCGCCAGCACCGCGCCGATCAAAAAGCACGCGCGCCAGCCCCAGTCGGCGGGAAGCCGATGCGCGTCGAGCAGCACGAGCGAGCCCGCCGCGCCGATCCCCGCGCCCACCCAGAACGTGCCGTTGATGCTCAGGTCGGTCCAGCCTCGCACGCGCGCCGGCGTGAACTCCTGGATCGTCGAATTGATGGCCGCATATTCGCCGCCGATGCCCGCGCCCGTGAGCGCGCGAAACAGCACGAAGCTCGCGAAACTCCACGAGAGCGAGGTGGCCGCCGTGGCCAGCAGATACACCGCGAGCGTGATGAAGAACAGCTTGCGGCGCCCGAGCCGGTCCGTGAGCCAGCCGAAACCCAGCGCGCCCAGCACCGCACCGCCAATGTAGGCGCTGCCCGCGAGGCCAACCTGCGCGTTGTCGAAATGCAGCACCGGGCTGGCTTTCAGCGCGCTCGCCACGGCGCCCGCAAGCGTGACTTCAAGGCCGTCGAGCAGCCACGTCACGCCCAGCGCCACGACGATCAGCACGTGAAAGCGCCCCCACGGCAAACGGTCGAGTCGCGCGGGCAGCGTGGTTTCGACGATGGCGGGCGCGTCGGTCGACGTGGTGGGCGAATTCATCGGCGCGGAGTCTCCTGGTATTTTCGGCGGATTCGTCGGATATGTCGGCTTCGGCGGATAAGGCCAGGCGAATGGCGAAAGCGGCTCGGGTTGCGGATGCGCATGCTGCATTCCCGGTGCATTTCTCCAACGGATTGCGCCGTAAAAATCGTCAAACAACAGGCGCTGTCGTATCATTTCCGTCATACAAAAAACGGCCGGTTAGACTGCGCGACGAGAGGCACAGGCGACGCGACTGTGTGCGCGGGCCGCACGATACCGTGTACTCATGACATCAAGTGCCGCCTGGTTTCCCATTCGTAAGCGCCCGTTGTCGGGCGTCATGCCCACCTTCGCGCTCGCGGCCACCTGCGTGTGCGCACTGGGCTTGCTGCTGCTCGCCATGATTGCGGGCGTGCGCGAGGGCACCGAGTCGATACGCGCGCGCGAGCGGTTGATCGCAGTCGACATGGTCGCCGCCGTCGAACGCATGCTGGACAGCGTACACACGTCGCAACGCGGCGCGCTGGCAGCGCTGCCCGGCCAGCGCTGCGAAAGCGTGGCGCGCCGCTTCGCGGAGCTGCGCACGCACGTCAACTACGTGCGCGGCGTCAATCTCGTGGCCAACGGAAGGATCTATTGCTCGTCGGCGCTCGGGCCGCTCGACCGGCCGCTCGCGCCGTTTTTCGCCACCGTTCCCGCGCGCACTTCGATCAACCTGATCGGCGGCTCGCCGTGGCAACCCACCGTGCCCGTGATGCCGCTTTACGTGCCCACGCACGACGGGCTCGGCCTGCTCTACGTGATCGAATCGACCTATATCACCGATGCGCTCGCGCACGGCGTGCGCTATGGCGCGTCCCGCGTCACGCTCACGGTTCCCGGCGCGGGCACGCTCGACGACCTCGGTGTCTGGACTTCGGCGCAGGCGGCGCAAGAAGCCGCCGACCATGCGCCAGGCCGTCCGGGCGCGCGCGCCGCCGCGCAGCGCTGGGGTTTCGACGTGAGCGTGGCGTTCGCGCCGGCCGCCTACGACGCGGCGCGCTGGAAATACTGTTTGATGTTCGGCGCGGCGGCGCTGCTCGTCGATCTCCTGATGGGCGCGATCTGGCTCATCGCGTTCGCGCCGCGCCGGCTGCTGCTTTCGGCGGTCGAGCGCGGGCTGCGGCACGGTCAGTTTTACGTCGTCTACCAACCCGTGATCGAACTCGCCACGGGCAGCGTGAACGGCGTGGAAGCGCTGATCCGCTGGAACCATCCCAAGTTCGGCGCGATCAGCCCCGCCGTGTTCATGGCCGATGTCGAGGCGAGCCGGTTGCTGGGCCGCATCACGCGTTTCGTGCTGGAGCGCGCGAGCACGGAAGGCGCGCGCATGAGCGCGCAGGCGAGCGGTTCGCGGCCGTTTCATGTTGCCGTGAACGTGGCGCCCGCCGACTTCGAGCGCAAGAACTTCGTGTCCGACGTGCTCGCGGCCGTCGAGCGCCTGCCGCAAGGCGTCGTGCTGATTCTCGAAGTGACCGAGCGCTTCCTGCTTGAAAAGCGCCCGCATACCGAGGCGATTTTCGAAACGCTGAAGGCGCGCGGCGTGCGTTTCGCCATCGACGACTTCGGCACGCATCACAGCAATCTCGATCTGCTCGCGCGCTTTCCGTTCGACTACGTGAAAATCGACGGGCAGTTCGTGCAGCAGCTCGAGCGGCGCGGCGATCAGTTGATGAAGGGCATCGCGGCGGTGGCGAGTCACTTCGGCATGGAGATCATCGCGGAGGGCGTGGAAACGCAGGCGCAGCATCAGATGCTATGCCGTCTCGGCATTGCCTACGCGCAGGGTTTTTATTACCAGCGCCCCGGCCCGGCCGCGAGCGTCGCGCATCTGCCGTCCGAGAACGGCGGCCTCGCGGTGGCGGTGCGGCCGCTATGAATGCGGTGCTGTGCCGCGCGAGGCGGCAACCTCATGCAACGATTTCGTCGCTCATGAAAAGGAGTGCTAAGGGATTCGGGGCGCGTGCCGAACTTAGAAGCCTTTGCGCACCGTGAGCGTCGCGCCGGTATCGTGCGACTTCAGCACGGCAAGCCGCGCCGTTGCCGAGAATACCCAGTCGTCCACCGTCAACGACAGTCGCCGCTGCGGTTGCGCGCCGAGCGTAAGCGTTTGATTCGGCATTTGCACGATGGAGATTTGCGGCGCCGTGGAAGGGCCGATACGTAGCGCGCTCGCCGTGGCGGCGGGCGCCGTGTCGCGCCGGTTCTTGCTGCCGGCGGGCTTCGCGAACGAGAATTCGTTGGTGTCGAGCGGCGCGCTATAGAAGTTTTCCATTTGCGCGTAAAAAGGATCGGCTTGATGGGACTGGCTTGCCTGATATTGCATTTCGTAGCGATGCAAATAGGCCGTAGTTTCCGGCAACGATGAACCGACTTCCATCGGCACGGTTGCAATATTGGCAACCGTGATGGTTTCGGGCACGTCGGCAGCAGGGCCGTCGGCGAGCGCGTATCCGCTCAGCATAAGCAAGAGAGCGCCGACGATCCTTTCGTTCAGGCACGTCATGCATGCCTCCAGAAGTGGAATAGCGAATGAGTGGATTAGAACCGTGTCATTTCCAACTGCTATTGAACTTCACTGACTGAACTCACTGCCAGGCGGATATCAGGTACACCAATTCATTGTAGTCTCTCCATTGCGAGCCGCCAGCCGAATCTGCGCAGCACGGCGCATACCCGATGCAACGGATGCAGGGTCAATCATTTTCAGTCCGCCGATGAATTCGCGGGCGCGTCGATGAATCGTCATAAGACATTCTGTCATCGCCCCGTCGAATCAAACCGCAGGTTCAGTAACGTGCCGCGACATGCCGCGACATGCCGCGCGCCGGCGAACCGCAGGCTCAATGTGCGATGAGCAAGTCCAGAAGCGTGCGGAAATCGACGGGCTTGGTGAGATGCGAGTCGATGCCGCTCATGCGCGAGCGCAGCCGGTCGGCGTGCTGGCCCCAGCCCGTGAGCGCGACGATGAACACGCCGCCGAAGCGCCGGCTCTGGCGAATGTGCCGCGCAATGGCATAACCGTCCATGCCCGGCATGCCGATGTCGAGCACGATGGCCTGGGGCAGCGCCTGCGGCGCGGCCGCTTCGAGCGCCGCGAGCGCGGACGCGCCGTCGTAGGCCACATGTACGTCCGCGCCTTCGCTTTGCAGCACCATTGCGAGCGAATCGGCGGCGTCGCGGTTGTCGTCCACCACGAGAATGCGCTTGCCCGCGAGCGGCTCGCCGGGGCCGGGCCGGCTCGCGCGCCCGCTTGCCGTTTCGGCGCGCGAGACGCTTTCCTCGCGCAAGAGCGGCAGGCGCACCGTGAATTCGCTGCCCTTGCCGGGTCCGGCGCTCGCGGCCTCGACCGTCCCGCCGTGCATGCGCACGAGGTGGCGCACCATCGTCAGCCCGATGCCCAGGCCGCTCGGGCTGCGCATGGCCGAACGCTGCAACTGCGCGAACATTTCGAATGCCTTGTCGATTTGTTCCGCCGACATGCCGATGCCCGTGTCGCGCAGCGCGATCACGGCCCAGTCGCCGTCGCGCCGCGCGCTCAGGTGAATGCGGCCGGACTTGTCGGTGTAGCGCGCGGCATTGTTGAGCAGATTGGTGAACACCTGGGTGAGCCGCGTGCTGTCGGCGTTGAGCATCAGCGGCGCCTCGGGCATCGACACCGTGAGCGCGTGGCCCGCCTGGTCGATCGCGGGGCGGCTCGTTTCGAGCGCGTTGCCGACGATCTCCGCGAGCGCGACGGGCGCCTTCACGAGCCCGATCTTGCCGCGCGTGATGCGCGACACTTCCATCAAGTCGTCGATGAGCCGCACCATGTGATGCACCTGGCGATCGAGCATCTCCAGGATCGGCCGCGAGTCGGCGGACACGTCGTGGCGGCGCAGCAGATGCATGGCGTTGGCGATCGGCGCGAGCGGATTGCGCAGTTCGTGCGCGAGCGTCGCGAGAAATTCGTCCTTGCGCCGGTCGGCTTCCTTGAGCGCGTCCTCGGCGCGCACCGCCTCCGTGATGTCGATGGAAACGCCCACGTGGCCGCGATATTCGCCGTTCGCCGAAAACCACGGCGCGCAGCCCGTCTCGAACCAATGCCAGCTTTCGTCCTTGACCTTGATGCGAATGCGGCTCTGAAACGCGCTTTGCTCGCGCTGCGCCGCTTGCAGGCTCGCGAGAAAGCTCGGCAGATCGAGCGGATGCACGATCGCATGCCACGCGGTGAGCAGCAGCTCGTCGGGCGTGAGGCCGATGGCGGCCAGATAGCGCTGGTTCAGATAAACGGTGTTGCCGAGCGTGTCGATCTGCCAGATCAGCGCGGGCGAGGCGTCGGCGAGCGCGCGAAACCGCGCTTCGCTTTCGCGCAGCGCTTCCTGCGCGGTATGACGGTCGTCGATGTCGATGTTCATGCCCACCCACTTGCGCACGCTGCCGTCGGCGTTCCAGAGCGGCGCGGCGCGCAGGTTGGTCCAGCGCCAGCCGCCGGTGGCGATTTGCAGGCGGAATTCGGCGTTCACCACACGCTGCGTCGCCACGGATTCCTTCCAGTTTTCCATCGCGAGGGCGCGGTCCTCGGGATGCACCGCGTGGAACCAGCCGTCGCCGAACCATTCGTCGGCGGGCTGGCCTGTGTACGCCGACCAGCTCGCCGAGGGCCTTTCGGCAAGACCTTGCGCGTCGGTTTCCCAAACGGCCTGCGCGAAGCCTTCCACGAGCGCGCGAAAGCGCTCCTCGCTTTCGAGGCATTCGGTTTCCACGCGGCGGCGCTCGGTGATGTCGAGCACGAACTCCGCGCATTTCGACTCCATGCCCGCGCCCGAAAGACGCGTGGGCGCGAAAAGTCCCCACCAGTGCGTGCCGTCCCTGCGCACGAGTTCGCGCTCGTAGGGCTGCGTGCGCCCGGCGGTGGCGAGGTCGTTGACCGCGCGCGTGGTCACGCCCAGCGCGTCGAGCGGCACGCGCGTGCGGCTGCGCGCCTCGCGCTGCGCATCGCGGCCGCGTTCGCGGGCCGGCTGGGCGCGGGCGGCGGCGCGCAAATCGGCGCGGCTATAGCCGCTCATTTGCTCGAAGGCTTCGTTGGCGTCGGCCATCGTGCCGTCGAGGTTGAAAAACAGCACGCCGACGGTGTCGATCGACACCGCCGCCTGCAAGCGCGCCTCGCTTTCGTGCAGCGCGGTTTCGGCCTCGCGCCGATGTTTCGATTCGTCGCGCAGGCGCGCGTTGACGTCTTGCAGCGAACGCGTGCGCGCGGCCACCTGGGCGGCGAGATTTTCGCCCGCGTTCTGCGCGTCGCGCAGCGCGCGTGTCATCCGGTGCGCGGCGCACGCGCACGATGCGAGGTCTTGCAGAAGGCGCGCGTCCTCGGCATCGAAGTGCTTGGCCGGGGCCGGGGCCGCGTCCAGGTCCGCACCCGGCGCCGCCGCGTGGGTGAGCGCCCAGACGGTGCCCGCCACCTCGCCGTCCACGATCCAGGGAACGTGCAGCGCTTCGTCGATGGCGGGCTCGATCGTGTGATAAGGCGCGAAGCAGCGCCCCGGCCGCTCGAACAGCAGCAACGCATTGCGCTCGGCCACCGTTCCGCAGGCGCACGCGTCGCGCGGGAGCGCGCGGTTCAGATGCGCGGCGTACGCGCCCGACACCGCGCACCAGCGCACCACGGGTTCGCCGCCGTCGCGCTCGAACACGCTCACGCCTGCCGAATCGGCGCCGCAGAGCGTGCGCGCGAAGTCGGCGACCTTGTGCAGGACACCTGAAGGATTGCGCGCCATTTCCTGGGCGAGCGCCGCCAGCGCACCGCTTTCGCCCTCGTAGTCGGACAGGCGACTGGGCCGGCTCGCCAGCAGTTCGGTAATGAGGACGTCGTCGACGTTAAGCGCGGATGCGCCATCGTCCGGCATGCTTCAGCCTCCCTTGGCTCTCGCCGTGACACCTGCCGCGCAGTGCGTTGCGGCGCGATGTCTGGCGCTTGACTCCCGCACAGCATTGCTTATTCCCGTTGCCGGTTCCGTCATGCGGTTCGTCAACCGACGCGGCGCGGTCCCGTCGCGGTCCCCTGTTACGCCTGTGTTGCGGCCCTTTTTGGTAACTTCCGTAATGATTTCCAGCCGACGACAAGGCGAGCCCCCGGCTAACGTCGCGCGGTCGTTTGCTCCGGCGCAAGACGAGTCGATACATAAAGCGCAACGCGCGGGCATCGCGATTGCTTGATGAAAGCTTCCCCGACGACCACCTCACCTGCGAGGAGAACCCCTCATGCCGCGCGCGATCTGGAAGGGCGCCATCAGCTTCGGGCTGGTGTACGTGCCTATCGAAGTCTTTCCGGCCACGCAGAGCGAACACACGGGCTTCAATCTGCTCGACAAGCGTTCGCTCGACCCCGTTGGTTATCAGCAGATCAACAAGCGCACGGGCAAGCCGATCAAGCGCGAGGACATCGTGCGCGGCTACGAGTATGAAAAGGGCGCTTACGTGGTGATGTCCGACGAGGAAATCGACGCGGCCAGTCCCGAGCAGACGCAAACGGTCGACATTCTCGGTTTTGTCGAAGCCGCCCAGGTATCGTTTCTCTATCTCGACACGCCTTATTGGCTCGCGCCCGACAAGCGCGCCGGCAAAACCTACGCACTCCTGCGCGATGCGCTCGCGGCGAGCGGCAAGATCGGCATTGCGAACGTCGTGCTGCATAGCCGCCAGCATCTCGCAGCGCTGGTGGCGGCCGGTCCCGCGCTGGCCTTGCAAACGCTGCGCTGGTCCACCGAGGTGCGCGACATCGACGAAATCCAGGGTTTGCCGAAAAGCGCGAAGGCGGCGGGCGTGAGCGCGGGCGAACTGAACATGGCGAAGAAGCTCATCGACGACATGAGCACGACGTGGGACCCCGCGTCTTATCACGACACTTACCGCGACGCCATTCTGGCGCTCGCCGATCGCAAGGTGCGCGAGGGCAAGGCGCACGAAATCATGCCGGTCGAGCACGCCGAAGCGCCGAGCCGCAGCGCCGATATCGTCGATCTTTCCGAACTGCTCAAACGCAGTCTCGGTCAGCGCAAGGGCGGCGCGGGCGAGGAGGAAGCGCCGCGTGCGAAACCCGCGGCGAAGCGCGGCCGCAAGGCGGCGTGAGCGATGTGACGAATGCCGCGACGACAGCCTCGACGAAAGCCGCGTGCGCGCCATGAAGGGGAACTGCGATGAAGCACAAGCTCGAAGTCTACGAATCGAAACGGCGCTTCGACGCCACGCCGGAGCCGCGCGGCGGCACACCGCCGGGCCGTCGACGCGGCAAACGGGCCGCCAGGGACGAGGCCTCGTTCGTGATCCAGCGGCATGACGCGAGCCATCTGCACTACGATTTCCGGCTCGAACTCGACGGCACGCTCAAGTCGTGGGCCGTGCCGAAAGGGCCGAGCCTCGATCCCACGGTCAAGCGCCTCGCGGTGCAGGTGGAAGATCATCCGGTGGAGTACGGCTCGTTCGAAGGGCGCATTCCCGAGGGCAGTTACGGCGCGGGCATCGTCGACATATGGGACCGCGGCGTGTGGCACCCCGAGGGCGGCATGCGCGCGGCGCGCGAAGGCTATGCACAGGGCAAGCTCAAGTTCACGCTCGAGGGCGGCAAGCTGCACGGCGGCTGGACGCTCGTGCGCAGTCCCATGCATCGCGGCAAGCAGGAAAGCTGGTTGCTCATCAAGCAGCGCGACGAGGAGGCGGTTGCCGAGGACGAATTCAAGGTGATCGACGACGAAGCGGGCGCGCCGCCCAAGCGCGCGGCGGCGAAGAAACGCGCGGCGAAAAGCGCGGCCAGGGTATCGTCGACGAAAGCCGAAGCGTCGACGAAAGCCGAAGCGCGCGTGGCCCAGGCTGCCGCGCCGGCGCGCACCGGCGCTCGCAAAACCGCGCGCAAAGCCGCCAGCAAGACCGACGATAACACTGCCGATAAAGTCGCCGATAAAAACGCCGCCGGTAAAGCAGCCCACGACAAAGCCGCCGACACCGCCGCCGACCAAGCCGCGATGAAACCCGAAGGCGCCGTGCGCAGAAAGTTGCCCGCGACGCTCGCGCCCGAACTCGCCACACCCGCCGAAACGCCGCCGCAAGGCGATGCCTGGCTCTACGAAATGAAATTCGACGGCTACCGCGTGCTGGCGCGCATCGAGCGCAACGCGCGCGCCGACGCCGATGTGCGCATCTACACGCGCACCGGCAACGACTGGACCGCGAAGTTTCCGCGCCAGGTGGAAGCGCTGCGCGCGCTCGACGTCGAATCGGCGTGGCTGGACGGCGAGGCGGTCGTGCTCGACGCGCAGGGCGTGCCGGACTTCCAGGCGCTGCAAAATGCCTTCGACGAAGGCCGCGCGGAACGCATCGCGTTCTGGCTGTTCGATCTGCCCTGGCTCAACGGCATGGACTTGCGCGCGTGCTCGCTCGAAGCGCGGCGCAAGGCGCTGGAAGCCGTGCTGGCGAACCACGACGACGAGGCGCTGCGCTTTTCCGAAGCCTTCGAGGGCGACCCGCAAACCTTGCTCGCCGCCGCATGCGAGGCCAAACTCGAAGGCCTTGTCGCCAAACGGCGCGACAGTCATTACACGTCCACGCGCAGTTCGGCGTGGCTCAAGCTGCGCTGCTCGCAGCGCCAGGAATTCGTGATCGGCGGTTATACCGATCCGACGGGCAGCCGCGAAGGCTTCGGCGCGCTGCTGCTCGGCGTGTATGAAGGCGATGGCAAGTTGCGCTACGCAGGCAAGGTCGGCACGGGCTTCGACAACGCACGGCTGAAGTCCATCGCCAAGGCACTCAAGTCGCGCGCGAGCACGACTTCGCCGTTTGCCGCCGTGCCCGCCGTCGAAACGCGTGCGCGCGTGCATTGGGTCAAGCCCGAACTCGTGGGCGAAGTGCGCTTCAAGTCGTGGACGAGCGCGGGCGTGGTGCGCCAGGCGTCGTTCATCGGCTTGCGCACGGATAAGCCAGCGGAGGATATCGTGCAGGAAAAACAATCGGTGCCGGTCAGCAAGACGAAACAGTCGGCCGCGCGGCGTGCGCCGTCCGCATCCAATGATTCGGAATCCAGAACAACGGGCGGCGCGGCGAACGCGGCAACCCAGGTGAGCGGCGTGCGCATCTCCAACCCCGATCGCGTGATCGACGCGCAAAGCGGCCTGCGCAAGCTCGATCTCGTCCGCTATTTCGAATGGATCGCGCCGTGGCTGCTGCCGCATCTGAAGCAGCGGCCCGTGGCGCTCGCGCGCGCGCCCAAGGGCGTGGGCGGCGAACTTTTCTTCCAGAAGCACGCCACGAGGCTGGGCATTCCCCACGCCACCCAGCATGCCGATCTCGATCCCGGCCACGAGCCGCTATTGACGCTCGATTCGGTGCAGGCGCTGGTCGGCGCGGCGCAGATGGACACCATCGAACTGCACACCTGGAACGCGCTCACGACGAGCATCGAAAAGCCCGATCGCATCGTGTTCGATCTCGACCCCGACCCCGCGCTGGACTGGGCGCGCATGATCGAGGCGGCGCGGCTCACGCGCGAGCTGCTGGAGGCGCTGGGCTTGCGTTCGTGGTGCAAGACGAGCGGCGGCAAGGGCCTTCACGTGGTCGTGCCGCTCGCACGCCATGCAAGCTGGGACGAATCGAAGGATTTCGCGCATGCCGTGGCGAGCCACATGGCCGCCACGCTGCCCGATCGCTTCAGCGCCAAAGCGGGGCCGCAGAACCGCAAGGGCCGCATTTTCGTCGATTACCTGCGCAACGGGCGCGGTGCGAGCACGATCGCCGCGTTCGCACCGCGCGCGCGGCCGGGGCTGGGCGTTTCCGTGCCGATCGACTGGGACGAACTCGACTCCGTCACGCGCGGCGACCAATGGAACGTGGCGAATCTGCACGAACGGCTCGACGCGCTGCACGACGATCCGTGGCGCGATTACGACAAGGCGCGCCAGCGGCTCACGGCGAAGATGTGGCGCAATCTCGGCGTGGAGTAAGCCGCCCTTTTTTTGCGCGGCAACGCGCATGGCCGCCTGTCGCGCCTTCGGCCATCGCCTTCGGCGCCAATTTGCCGCGCGTGCCGCACGCCATGCCGCCCGACGATTTTCGATGCGCAGGCTTTCGACGTGCATTGTCCGCATCGCGCCGCGCAGCATTTGAAGGGCGAGCGGCCTTCGTGTGCTGCCCACGCGGTACGCGCGCTGGCCGGAACGCCACGAGCCTGGCACGCCCGCTCGCGGTGGCGAGAACCGATGCGCGAACGATGGTTCGCCGCGCGCCACCTGGCTGCGCTGGCCTGCTGCCTTGCACAAAAGTTGACACTTAAGCCCGCCAGGGCTTACCCGAATGCAAGAAAGTATCAGTCTGCGGTCTGATTTTCAGTGGCGACGCAGGTGCGCCGCGGGTAATTTTCGGTTATGGCGATTGGCGGCCGAGGTGCCGCCGGTTCAGCGTACAGGGCGTCGCACAAGAACAAGAGCGGTGCGGGAGGAGGACGGAACATGCAGACGATCGAGACCGGGCAGGGCGCGCGCCCGGACGAGAAGCCAGGCGCGAAGCCGGGCGCCGCGCCTACCGAGGCGCCCGGCGCCCGCCGCGCGCGGCTCTCGCCTCCGGACCTCGAACTCGTGGCCGTGCCGCGCGACGAGTCGTTCAAGGTGTGGTCGCATGGTTATCCGTATCGTACGGTGCGCTGGCATTTTCATCCGGAGTACGAAATTCATCTGATCACGGCTACCACGGGGAAATATTTCGTCGGCGATTTCATCGGCAGCTTCGCGCCCGGCAATCTCGTGATGATCGGCTCGAATCTGCCGCATAACTGGGTGAGCAACGTCGCGCCCGGAGAGCAGGTGGACGAGCGCTGCCTCGTGCTGCAATTCGATTCGGCGTTCATCGCGCGCGCCACGGAGGTGTTTCCCGAGTTCCGCCGCGTGGCGCCGCTGCTCGACGCCTCGCGCTGGGGTTTGCTGTTCACGCCCGAAACCGGCGCGGCCGCCGAGCCCATTTTGCGCGAGATGCTGCACGCGCAAGGCATGCGTCGCATCACGCTCTTTATCGCGCTGCTCGAATTGCTCGTGCAAAGCGCGGAGCCCGCGATGCTCGCGAGCGTGGCTTATCGAGCCGATCCCGCGCGCTATGCGGGCACGCGCATCAATCACGTGCTGGGGTTCATCGGCAAGAATCTCTCGCAGGAGTTGCGCGAAACCGAACTCGCGGCGCTCGCGGGGCAAAGCGTGAGCGCGTTTTCGCGCTATTTCCGGCGCCATACGGGCGTGTCGTTCGTGCGCTACGTGAACCGGCTGCGCATCAATCTCGCGTGCCAGTTGCTGATGTCGGGCGAGCACAGCATTACCGACATCTGCTATCAGGTCGGCTTCAACAATCTCTCCAACTTCAATCGGCAGTTCCTGTTGCTCAAGGAGATGTCGCCGTCGCGATGGCGTGCGTATCAGCGGCTCAACGCCGCGAGCGCAAACCCGGCCCGCGCGCCGGACGACGCCATGCACGGCGCGCAGGCTTTCGGCTGAGGCCGCTTGGTTCGAGGTCGATTCACACGCAGTGCCTGTAGCAAGTACGGCGCAAGATGCGCTCATCCGTGCGATGCGCCGGCCGTTCCAACCCGCCTTCATCGTCACATCAATCAATAAACGGAGACACTCGATGAACACACTCATGACGCAAGCGCGCACGCCGGCGCGCAAGACGATGCGCACGAAAGCCCGCAGGAAAGCGCGCCTGCAACTCCTGGCCGCCGCGTTAGGCCTTGCCGGCGCGAGCGCCGCCTATGCCGCGCCCAGCGGCACGGTGGCGTTCCTGATGCCCGATCAGGCGTCCACGCGTTACGAGCAGCACGATTTTCCGGGCTTCAAGGCCGAAATGGGCAAGCTCTGCCCCGACTGCAAGGTGCTCTACCAGAACGCCAACGCCGACGCCTCGCAACAGCAGCAACAGTTCAATTCGGTGATCGCGCAGGGCGCGAAGGTGATCGTGCTCGATCCGGTCGATTCGACCGCCGCCGCTTCGCTCGTGCATATGGCGCAGGGGCGCGGCGTGAAGGTGATCGCCTACGACCGCCCGGTTCCTTCCACGCCGGCCGACTACTACGTCTCGTTCGACAACGAGGACATCGGTAAGTCGATCGCGCAGTCGCTCGTGCAGCACCTGAAGGAAAGCGGCGTGGCGGCAAGCAAGGGGGGCGTGCTCGAAGTCAACGGCTCGCCCACGGATGCGGCGGCCGGGCTCATCAAGAAGGGCATTCACGAAGGGCTCCAAGGCAGCGGCTACAAGACGCTCGCAGAATACGACACGCCCGAATGGGCGCCGCCGAAAGCGCAGCAATGGGTGAGCGGCCAGATCACGCGCTTTTCCACGCAGATCGTGGGCGTGGTGGCCGCCAACGACGGCACGGCCGGCGGCACCATCGCGGCCTTCAAGGCGGCGGGCGTGAACCCGGTGCCGCCCGTGACCGGCAACGACGCCACCACGGCGGGGCTGCAACTCATCATCGCGGGCGACCAGTACAACACGATCCTCAAACCCAGCGAGATCGTCGCGGGCGCGGCCGCGAAAGTGGCCGTGGGCTTTCTCAACGGCCAGCCGGTCAAGGGCGAGACCACGCTGTTCAAGACGCCCACGCAACTCTTCAAGCCGGCCGTGATCACGCAGAAAAACCTCAAGGCCGAAGTGATCGACAAGGGTTTCGCGAGCGCGAAGGATCTCTGCACCGGACGCTATGCGGACGGTTGCAAGAAGCTTGGCATCGCTAACTAAAGCCGGGAATTCGCGTCCGGCGCGCGCGACGATGCGCGCCGGACGCGAAGCGCCACGATGACGACGAAGAGGTATTCCTTTCATGTCTGAGCCCTCCACCACGCAGTCCACCCGTGCGAAGCGCGGCGAACTGGTGCTGAGCCTGCGCGGCATCTCCAAACACTTCGGCGCGGTTTCGGCGCTCACCGATATCGAGCTTGACGTGCACGCGGGCGAAGTGGTCGCGCTCGTGGGCGACAACGGCGCGGGCAAGTCCACGCTCGTGAAGGTGCTCGCGGGCGTGCATCAGCCGAGCGCGGGCACCATCACGTTCGGCGGCCGCAGCGTGACGCTCTCCGACCCCGGCGCGGCGCTCGACCTGGGCATTGCCACGGTGTTTCAGGATCTCGCGCTGTGCGAGAACCTCGACGTGGTCGCCAACATCTTTCTGGGCCGCGAGCTGAGCCCGTACCGGCTCGACGAAGTGACGATGGAAGTGAAAGCGTGGACGCTCCTCAACGAGCTTTCCGCGCGCATTCCCAGCGTGCGCGACGTGGTGGCTTCGCTGTCGGGCGGCCAGCGTCAGACCGTGGCCATCGCGCGCTCGCTGCTGCTCGATCCTAAGCTCATCATGCTCGACGAGCCGACCGCCGCGCTCGGCGTAGCGCAAACCGCCGAAGTGCTGAACCTGATCGAGCGCGTGCGCGAGCGCGGGCACGCCGTCATCATGATCAGCCACAACATGGAAGACGTGCGTGCCGTGGCCGACCGCATCGTCGTGCTGCGGCTCGGGCGCAACAACGGCGTGTTCTACCCCGATTCGTCGAACGCGGACCTCGTGGCCGCGATCACGGGCGCGACCGAAAACGCCGTGTCGCGGCGCGCGGACCGCCGCCAGGCGCAACAGGACGTTCAATGAAAGGCAGCATCATGAGCAATCCTAATCAGCCCGTTTCCGGGCAGCCCACGCAGCCCACGCACGCCGCGCCATCGGCACCATCAGCACCGTCGACACCATCGGCACCGTCGGCGCAAGCCGCGCTGCTCGACCGCAGCGACGTGCGCGTGAAGCACGCGAGCGGCATCGGCGAAACGGTGTCGGCGTTCGTCGATCGCGTGCGTTCGGGCGATCTCGGCTCGCTGCCGGTCATCGCCGGGCTCGTCATCATCTGGACGGTCTTCACGAGTCTGAACCCCGTGTTTCTTTCCGCCGACAATCTCGTCAACATGCTGTTCGACTGCTCGACGGTGGGCGTCATTTCGCTCGGCATCGTGTGCGTGCTGCTGGTCGGGCAGATTGATCTTTCGGTCGGCTCGATGAGCGGCTTTGCTTCGGCGATGGTGGGCACGCTCTGGGTCAACGAAGGCTGGCCGGTGCTGCTCGCCATTGTCGCGGCGCTGGTGGTGGGCGCGGTCATCGGCGCGCTCTATGCGCTGCTGCTCAACTGGATCGGCATGCCGAGTTTCGTGTCCACGCTCGCGGGCCTGCTCGCCATTCTCGGCCTGCAACTCTACGTGCTGGGCGCGACCGGCTCGATCAATCTGCCGTACGGTTCGACCATCGTGAACTTCGGGCAGTTGATGGTGATTCCCGCCATGGTCTCGCACGTCATTGCGCTCTTGCCCGGCGCGGTGCTGTTGCTGCTCGGCATGCGCACGCGCGCGCGCCGTCACGCGGCGCGGCTTTCGGCGCCTTCGGTCGCGAGCCTCGTCACGCGCGCGGCCGCCATCACCGTGTTTCTCGAACTGGTGGTCGCGTACCTCAATCGCGGGCGCGGCGTGCCGCTCATGTTCGGCCTCTTTCTCGCGCTCGCCGTCGTCATGCAATACGCGCTCACGCGCACGCGCTGGGGCCGCTCCATGAACGCCGTGGGCGGCAACCACGAAGCCGCGCGGCGCGCGGGCATCAAGGTCGGCGCGATCTATACGAGCGCGTTCGTGCTGTGCGCGGGCTTCGCCGCATTGGGCGGCGTGCTCACGGCGGCGCGGCTCGCCTCGGCCAGCCAGCAAGCCGGCACGGGCGACGTCAATCTCAACGCCATCGCGGCGGCCGTGATCGGCGGCACGAGCCTGTTCGGCGGACGCGGCAGCGCGTGGTCGGCGGTGCTCGGCATCATCGTGATCCAGTCGATCGCAAGCGGTCTTACCTTGCTGAACCTGTCGTCGTCGCTGCGCTTCATGATTACGGGCGCCGTGCTGGCGATTGCCGTGATCGTCGATTCGCTCGCGCGCCAGTCGCGCGTTTCGCACGGCCGCGCGTAAGCGACGACGCATAACGCGCGCGCCTGCGAGCCCGCGCCTGAAACCTCTGAGGAGAGTCGTTCATGTCTGTATCCATCAACGGAAAAGTGGCCGCCATAACGGGCGCGGCCTCGGGTATCGGCTTCGCCTGCGCGCGCGCGCTGATCGACGAAGGCGCGAAGGTCGTGCTGATCGACCGCGCCGAGGACCGCCTCGCGCAGTGCTGCGGCGAACTCGGGCCGAACGCGTTCGCGCTCGCCATGGACCTGCTCCGGCCCGCCGATTTCGCCACCATGCTGCCGCGCATTCTCGACCTCGCGGGCGGTCTCGACATCTTTCACGCGAACGCGGGCGCCTATATCGGCGGCGAAGTGGTCAACGGCAATCCCGACGACTGGGACCGCATGCTGAACCTGAACATCAACGCGGCGTTCCGCTCGGTGCAGGCCGTGTTGCCGCACATGGTCGCGCAGAAGTCGGGCGACATCCTGTTCACGAGTTCGGTGGCGGGCGTGGTGCCGGTGGTGTGGGAGCCGGTTTATACGGCTTCGAAGTTCGCGGTGCAGGCGTTCATGCACACCATGCGCCGCCAGGTGGCCAAACACGGCGTGCGCGTGGGCGCGGTGCTGCCGGGACCCGTGGTGACCGCGTTGCTCGACGACTGGCCGAAGGCGAAGATGGACGAAGCGCTCGCGCAAGGCAGCCTGATGCAGCCGCAGGAAGTGGCCGAGGCCGTGGTGTTCATGCTCACGCGCCCGCGCAACGTGACCATTCGCGATCTCGTGATTCTGCCCAATAGCGTCGATCTGTGAACGCGATTACCCTGTACGCGCCTTTCGCGACGCCGAAGGGCGAGCCATTTGAATCCGTTTGAACCTGTTTGAATCCGCTTGAACCGCGGCGCGAACCACACACCGGGAAGTCATGACCACTCAACAGCAAGCGGGCGAACGCTACGCGATCGGCGTCGATGTCGGCACCGGCAGCGCGCGCGCCGGCATTTTCGATTCGCGCGGCCGCATGGTCGGCGCGGCCAAACGCGACATCACCGTATTCCACGAAAGCGGCGCCATCGTCGAGCAATCGAGCACGGAAATCTGGCGTGCCGTATGCGATTCGGTGAAGGACGCGCTCGCGCAGGCGGGCGTGGCGGCGGAGCAGGTGGCGGGCATCGGCTTCGACGCCACCTGTTCGCTGGTCGTGCTGGGCGAGGGCGGCCGGCCGCTGCCCGTCGGGCCTTCGGAAAACGCGGAACGCGACATCATCGTGTGGATGGATCACCGCGCGCTCGCGCAAGCCGAACGCATCAACGCGACGAATCACGACGTGCTGCGCTTTGTCGGCGGAAAAATCTCGCCCGAGATGGAGACGCCCAAGCTGCTCTGGTTGCTCGAACATCGCCCGGCGGTGTTCGCCGCGGCGTGGCAATTCTTCGATCTCGCCGATTACCTCACCTGGCGCGCCACCGGCGACCTCGCGCGCTCGACCTGCACGGTCACCTGCAAGTGGACGTATCTCGCGCACGAACGGCGCTGGGACGAAAGCTACTTTCGCACCGTGGGGCTGGGCGTGCTCGCCGACGAGCAATTCGCGCGCATCGGCCAGAACATCGTGGAGCCGGGCACGCCGCTCGGCCAGGGCCTGACGCCGCAAGCCGCCGGGCAACTGGGCTTGCGCGCGGGCACGCCGGTCGCCACGGGCGTGATCGACGCGCACGCGGGCGGCATCGGCACGGTGGGCGCGCAAGGGCGGCCGGAGGCGTGCCTCGCGTATGTGTTCGGCACCTCGTCCTGCACGATGACGACCACGCGCGATCCCGTGTTCGTGCCCGGCGTCTGGGGCCCGTATTTTTCGGCGATGGTGCCCGAGGCGTGGCTCAACGAAGGCGGGCAGTCGGTGGCGGGCGCCGCCATCGAGCGGCTCGTGGCGATGCATCCTCACGCGCACGAAGCGGCGCGGCGCGCGGCGCGCGAGGGGCAGCCGCTGCCTGCGATGCTGGCCGCGCTCGCCGCGCAAACCGCCGGCGGCGAGGGGCTGTCGGGCGCGATACGGCTTGCGGAGGGGCTGCACGTGGTGCCCGAATTTCTCGGCAACCGCGCGCCGTTCGCCGACCCGCACGCGCGGGCCGTGATCGCGGGCCTGAGCATGGAAACCGGCGTCGAAAGCCTGGTTGCGCTTTACGTGGCGGGCATCGCGAGCATCGGTTACGGGCTGCGGCAGATCATCGAGGTGCAGGCGCGCTCGGGTGCGCCCATCGAGCAGATCGTGATTAGCGGCGGCGCGGGGCGCCAGGATCTCGTGCGCCAGCTTCTTGCCGACGCCACCGGCAAGCCGGTGCTCGCCACCGCGGCCGAGGAGCCCGTGCTGCTGGGCGCGGCGATGCTGGGCGGCGTGGCCGGCGGGCTGTACGTGGACGTGCGCACGGCCATGGCGGCGATGTCGCAGATCGAGAAGGTCTACGCGCCCGCCTCGGGCGAGATCGCCGCGCGGCACGAGGCGCGTTATCGCGCGTTCACGCAGTTGCAGGACGTGGCGCGCGCGATTCGCTGATTGGGGCGACGGGGCCGATCCGCCGGGCTAACTCGTTGTTAGTTCGGCGAGTCGATTCGGTGAGTCGATCCATCGGATTGCCTGGCCGATTCGACTTGTCGCGCCGGTTTACTTGATTTATTCGATTCGCCCGGTTCGCCCGATTCGCGCAGTTCCGGTTCCGGCGCGTCCAGATTCGACGCGCTCACGCCGCATCAGATCGCATCATGCCGCATCACGCCGCCTCGCCGTTGCAGGGCGCGACGGCGGCGGCTTCGGCTTCCATCTGCGCGAGATGGCGCAATAGCTTCGTCGTCATCGTCACCACGGTCAAGGCGAGCAGCACGAAGAACACGGCGAGCGGCGTGAGCACGTGAACGGAGACGAAGCCCGCCAGCCCCATCATCGCCGAGGAAACCAGCAGCAGCGCGCAACCGAGAATCGCGCTCGTGAGCCCCGCGATGTGCGGAAACAGCGAGTTGCCCTTCGCCATGAAGGTCGGGTACATCGCGCCCGCGCACAGCCCCATCACCAGCACCGGCGCGGCCAGCGTCCACACGCGCAAGCCCACCGTGAGGCCCAGCGCCAGCATGACGACGGCCGCGCCCGCCATCACGCGCGAACCCCAGCGCAGGCGCTGCTCGGGCGACGGATAGCGCGGCCCCTGCACGCGGTTCGACAGTCCGCCGAGAAAATACATGAGCCCAATGCCGAGCGCGAGATACCCGAAGAAAGTCGGCGGCTTGTGCAGCGTGTTGAGCACCATGAACGGCCCGACCACGTTGAAGACGAGCAGGATCGCGTAGCACAGCCCCTGGGCGAGAAAGCAGCTTTGGAACACCGGGCTGGACAGCACCTTGCCGGTATTCGCGATCAACGTGCGCAGTTCGAGATGCACCGGCTGACGCAAGGTTTCCTGATAGCGCCACAGGATCGCCCACATGGCGATCGAGTAGATCAGCAGGAAAACGAGGCACGCCTGCCAGTCGAACCACTCCTGCAAATGCGCGCCGATCACGGGCGCGACGATCGGCGCGAGTCCCCACGTGATCGACATATAAGTGAACGCGTGTACGACGGCGACGCCCGTGAACGAATCGGTGATGATCGCCTTCGCGAGCAGATTGGTCGCCGCAATGCCGAAGCCTTGCAGGCAGCGCGCGAACACGAACACTTCCAGGTTGGGCGCGCACAGCGAAAGCACGCAGCCGACCGTGTAGACGATCAGCCCGAACGCGAGCACGCGCTTGCGGCCGAACGCGTCGGAGACCGGCCCGAACACGAGCTGGCCGAGCGAATACGCAGCGAGATAAACGGAGACGCTCGACTGGATGGCTTGCGGCGACGTGGAGAAATAGCGCGCCATGGCGGGCAGCGCGGGCACGTAAATGTCGATTGCAAGCTGGCCCGCCGACGCGAACAGGCAGATCAAAAACAGCAGGAAGCGCGGCGAATTCGCTGCGGCGGGCGCAACGGCGGCGCGAGGGTGGTCGTTCATGTGAGGCGCAGGGGGCGGATTAGCGGCGTCGCGGGCCAGGTGCGCTCCTTTCGCTGGCGAACGGGCTTGCGAGTGCAGGGGCGAGGGCGACGCTTTTTCGTGGCGAACGCGTATTTTGCCCGGGATTGGGCGCGGCCGTGCAAAGTCCGTCGCGGGCGAGGGGGCGCGCGCTCGCGAACGCGGCTTGCGTCCGCGCCCCGGCACCTCGCTGCAACGCACGCGGCGCGGGGATTCCAGCGAGCAGGCCCGACACTTGCGGTCGCTTGCGCATATCCCACGGTCATTGCGGAGTTGCCCATGTCAGGTAAAAGGCCGCAGCCGGTTGGGCGACGCCCGACCACGGCTGACGACTATGACGTTTTTTGCGGCGAGCAAATCGACAGCGCGGGCCGCTACTTCGGCCTGCTGCGCATACGCCGCAAGTTCGACGGACGGATCATCTATCCGTTCGAGGGCTGTTCGCGCCCCGGCCCCTGCGCAACCGGTCCGGACGCACGCCGCGCGGCGCTCGCGCTGGCCGACCAGCTGATCCGCGCCGATATCGCCACGCCCGAGCCGTAAGCGCGGGTTTCCAGGCGTTCGTGCGGCGCGGTGCGCGCGCCTCGTTTCGCGCATTACGCGTAACCCGCCTGAAGCCTGAAGCCTGAAGCCTGACGACTGACCACCGCGGCAAACGACTGCGTAACTACCGCGGAAACACAGAAACGAACTACTGCGGCGCTTCGTCGACCGCGAGCGTATTGCGCACGCCCACCACGTTGTCGATCTGCTTGACGGTGCGCTCGGCTTGCTCCTTCTGCGCGCGACGCGGTACCGCGCCGCTCAAGGTCACGACACCGGCGTCCGTCGTTACGTGGATGTTGCCCGAATCGAGGCCCGAGGCCGCGAGCAGCGCGGCCTTCGCCTTCGCGGTGATGAGCGCGTCGCCGCTTTGCTGGCCCATGCCCTGACCGCTGTTGCTGAGCGCATACGGCGGCGTGGACGCATTGGCCGGCCGCGCAGGCGTCTGGGTTTGCGCGAGCGCGGTTTGCACACCGGGCGCGGCGCACGCCAGCGCAAGCGTTGCCGTAAGCGCGGCGCGCGTGAATGCCGGAATGGCCATCGAAACTCTCCTTCGAAATGTCAATCGTCGCGCAACGCGCGTGCCGATCGCTCGTGTGATTGCTCGTGTGATTGCGCAGCGGCCGTTCGGGCCGCGCAAAACTGATTTCTCGTCAGGTGCGCATAACGGAGAAAATCGTTCTACGTCCATCCCGATATCGGCAGCTATTTTGGAAGCCGTTTTCCCGCGTCGACGCGTAGCATTGCCCGCATTCCATTCAGCGCAAAACACGGAAAACACGCCATGACGCACACGGGCCAGCAGCACTATTTCGATTACGCCGCCACCACGCCCGCCGATCCACGCGTCATCACGGCGATGGCGGGCTGTCTCGGCATCGAGGGCGACTTCGGCAATCCGGCTTCGAGTTCGCACGACGCGGGCCAGCGCGCGCGGCAACTCGTGGAAACGGCGCGCCGGCAGGTGGCCGCGCTCATCAACGCCCACGCGCAGGACATCGTGTGGACCTCGGGCGCCACGGAATCGAACAATCTCGCGCTCAAGGGCTATGCGGAACGCGCCGGCCAGGCGGCGCATCTCGTCACCAGCGAACTGGAGCACAAGGCCGTGCTCGACACGGCGGCGTATCTCGAACGGCACGGCATGCGCGTCACGCGCCTCGCGCCCGCGGCCAACGGCGCGATCACGGCCGAAAGCGTGGCTGCCGCGTTGCGCCCCGACACCGGCCTCGTTTCGCTGATGCTCGTGAACAACGAGATCGGCACGCTCACCGATATCGCCTCCATCGCGCGCGTCGTGCATGCGGCCGGCGCGCTGCTGCACGTGGATGCGGCGCAGGCGCTCGGCAAGACGCCCATCGACGTGCAAGCGCTGGGTATCGACCTGATGTCGATGTCGGCGCACAAGGTGTACGGGCCGAAGGGCATCGGCGCGCTCTACGTGAGCCCCGCGGCGTTCGAGCGCATCGCTCCGCAGATGCACGGCGGCGGCCACGAGCGCGGGCTGCGCTCGGGCACGCTCGCGACGCATCAGATCGTCGGCATGGGCGTGGCGTGCGAACTCGCGCGCACGCACCTGCACGACGACCACGCGCGCATCGAGCGGCTCGCGCAGCGGCTGCTCGCGGGCGTGCTCGCGCTGCCCGGCGTCTCGCACAACGCGAGCCGCGCGCCGCGCATTCCCAACACCTTGAGCCTCACGATCGATCTGCCCGGCTTCTTTCCGTTCCTGCTGACCGGCGACATGGCGATTTCGTCCACCTCGGCGTGCAATTCGGCGGCGGGCACGCCTTCGCACGTGCTCACGGCGATCGGTCTGAGCGCCGAAGCCGCAAGCCGCACGGTGCGCCTGAGCCTCGGCCGCTTCACCACCGACGACGACGTGACGTTCGCCATCGAATCCATCGCGCGCGTGGCGGCGCAATGCCAGCCGGAGCAAGCACGGCGCCAATCGCTCGACGCCACGGTTTGAACCTTCGTTCGGAGTCCCGATGATCGTCTCACTCGCACTCGGCGCGATGATCGGCGCGTTGCTCGGGCTCACGGGCGCGGGCGGCGGCATACTCGCCGTGCCCGCGATCGTGGTCGGCATGGGCTGGCCGATGCAGCAGGCCACGCCGGTCGCGCTGATCGCGGTCGCGTGCAGCGCGGCCATCGGTGCGATCGAGGCGTTCCGGCGGCGGCTCGTTCGCTATCGCGCGGCGTGCTGCATGGCGCTCGCGGGCGTGCCCGCCACCTGGCTCGGCGTGCAGCTCGCGCAGCGTCTTTCGCAGCGCGTGCTGCTCGCGCTGTTCGCCGTGGTGATGCTCGTGGTTGCCGTGCGGCTGCTCTGGCAAACCGTTGCGCGCCGCGAGACGCCGCCCGAAGCGTCGCGGCTGTGTGTCGCGCGCATCAATCCCGACACGGGGCGGCTCGCGTGGTCGGCGCGCACGGCGTTCGCGCTCGCTTCCACCGGCGCGCTCACCGGCCTGATGACGGGCCTGCTCGGCGTGGGCGGCGGCTTCATCATCGTGCCGATGCTGCGCAAGCTCACGAATATCTCGATGCACGGCATCGTCGCGACATCGCTCATGGTCATCGCGCTCGTGGGCAGCGGCGGCGTGGCCGCGACCGTGCTGCACGGCGTGCCGCTGCGCCCCGGCGTGACGTTGTGGTTCACGCTCGCGACCGTCGCGGGCATGGTGCTCGGGCGCCGGGCGTCGCGGCGCGTGGGCGCGCGCCCGACGCAGATCGGCTTCGCGAGCGTGCTCGTGTGCGTCGCGTGCGGGTTGCTGGCGAAGGCGGCAGCGGGTTTCTGAGCGCCGCCTGCGCGATTTCCTCCGGCCGCTCCCCGCGCATCAAGCCGCGAAATTCGTTGACGCCGGCACCGCGCGCCACGTTTTCATTTCCTGCGCCACGAAGGCGTTTTTCGCCTCGATTTCGCCTCGATGGCCGCGAGCGTGTCCGTGCCCAACGGCAAGCGCAGCGGCGGGTTCGGCGCATTCACCAGCGTGATTATGGCGGCGGTCAGCTTGACCGGATCGCCAGGCTGATTGTGGTTCGACTCCCGCGCGCGGCGGCGCACGTCCCGGTCCGGCGACGGCTTCGACCGCGCCGAGCAAACCGAAGCCCGCGTTGTTGACGAGCACGTCGATACGGCCGAAGCGCGCGATGGCGGCGTTGACGGCCGCGCGCGCCTGCGCTTCGTCGGTGACGTCGAGCGCGACGCTCGGGGCGAAGGCGAGCGGCGCGCGCGAGTGAGCCCGGCGTCCGCGCTTTGCATGGTCTTTGCGTTTGCCTTTGCGCCTGCCGTTCGCGTTCAACTTCGCGTTCAACTTTCGCGTTTAACTTTGCCCCGAGCCGCGCAGCCGCTTGAGCACCAGCACGCACAGCGCGGGCAGATGCACCACGCCAAGGCCGCACGCGATCACGGCCCACGGCGGCGCGACGGTGCCGGCCAGCATCGCGCCGATCACGCCGAACATCAGACCCACGACGAGCAGCAGGGCATGCGCGATCACGCGTTTGCGCCCCGGCGCGGTGAAGCGCGGCAAACTGGTATGCACATAGCCGACGATCAGCAAGGCAACGGTGGTGACGGCGGCGAACATGGATTCCGGTTCCTTCTCATTGGGTCGGGCGGGGCGCGCACTCAGGGCTCCACGCCGCGCCCGGGGCCGGGCATGTTGGACGAGCCGGAGGGCAGGGCGCCCACGCGGCCGTCCTCCACGCCCCAGTACGGCGCGCTGCCGTAATACTCGCAGATGCCGCGCTCCCAGTCCGGGTCGGCCATGGCGGGCCAGTGCGCCTTGTCGAAGCCGGGCGCGTCCTTGAGTCGGTCCGACGGCACGTCCAGCAGCACGTGATTATGCTGCACGTCAAGCATCACGGCGCGCCACGGCACCGCGAACAGCTTGCTGCCGAGACCCGCGATGCCGCCCACGGAAATCACCGCGTAGGCAATGCGGCCGCGCCGCACGTCGAGCATGACATGTTCGAGCTTGCCCGCGTGCTTGCCGTCCGAGGCGATCACGCGTGCGCCGCTGAGCGTGGCGGTGCCGACGAGACCGACGTCGGCGGCATCGGTTTGCGGGGAAATGGCGATACCCATGGCTGGCTCCTTGTTGTGTCGATGACGCCATTGCTCAAGCAACGTCCGCGCCCGGCAGCGGCACGGCCTTTGCGGAAAATGCGTCCGGCGATGTCGCGTTTGGCGAGGTCGCGATGTCGTTGACGATGTCGCGATGTCGATTCGTCGATTTATCTGTCGATTCGTCGATTTGATTCGTCGATTTTGTCGATTTGATTCGTCGATATCGAATCCCGAGCGCGCCGCCGAACCCTCCACCCGTTGAATGGAGTCCGCCATGCATCCCGATCCGCAGCCGAACAGTGCCCCCGATTCGAACCGCTCCCGCGGCGAGGACGGCCGGCCCGTACACGACGACCGCACGACCACGCCTCCCGCGCACACCCCCGCGCACACCCATCAAACCGACAAGGACACCGCCGAGCAGCGCCGGCACACGCCCTCGGAAAACGCGTTGCCGACGACGCAGGATAAAAACCCGATTCCGCCCGGCACCACGCGCTCGGCCGAAAGTTAGCGGGCACCGCGCTTGCGCTCGGCATGTGGATAACCGGAGAAATCGTCATGAATGTCGAACGCGAAGAACGCATCCGCCGCCGCGCCTATCAGCTATGGGAAGACGACGGCGCGCCCGAGGGCAAGGCCGACGAATACTGGGGCCGGGCGGAAAAGCAGATCTCCGCCGAATATGCCGCCGATAACGGGACCGAAGGCGTGCCGAGCGACCAGGCAGGCAAGCGCCGCAACGCCGGCGAGCCGCTCCAGGAGCGCGACGCCGTGCCGCCCGCCGAACTTTCGCGCGACAAGCGGCGCGGCCGCGCGGCGTAAAGGCTCGACGCGTGAACGCCGATGGTCGGGCTTTGACGGCACACGTTCCTTGACCAGTCTGTTCGATGAACGTAGGTGACGTTTTGTGATGCACGAAAAATGTCGATAATTTATGTTATGTAAAATAATATCGACATAGCTTGACAATCCACCGGCCCGCCCGATCCGCGAATACCGCAAATAGCCAACCGGGCAAATCGGCAAACTCGAGCGAACAGCGCACGCCACGAAACCGCCAACGTCCACTAACTAGGCGCGCCAACCATGATCCCTGCACCCACTCCCCAGCCCACCGATACGCTCGCGGCTGCGAGCGCCGGCGTCGAACCCACGCGCGCGCAGCGCACGGCCATCTGGCTCGGCGTGGTGGCTACGCCGTTGATCTGGCTCGTGCATCTCACGATCGGCGTGGTGCTCGTCTCGCGCATTTGCGGCGACGCCGTCGCGCACGCGGTGCCATCGTGGGAAGCGATTCGCTGGATCATCGGCGTGAGTTCCGCGCTTGCGTTCGTGGCGGCGCTCGGCATTGCGTGGGCGGCCGGGCGCGCGTGGCGGCAGATTCTCTCCGTCTCGACCGGCAAACGCGACGCGCATCGCTTCGTCGCCTGGTGCGGCGCGGCGGCCTCGGTCGCGTTCACGTTCGGCATTGCGTTTTCGAGCTGCATTCTGGTCGCCGCGCCGATCGAACGACTATGCGCGCCGTTCCAGTAATCGCACTGCTTCGTCACGAAAAATCGGGCGCTCGCAAGCGCCCGATTTTTATTACCGCATCCCCGCCAGTCCGGCCCGTTCAGCCAGTCCAGCCCGTCAAGGCGATAGGCCGGCACCGAGCCAGCCACGCCGCCATCAGCTTCCGAGCAGCGACTCGAAGTCCGAAAGCTGCTCCGTGTACGTGCCCGTCTTGCCGTTCGACGTGACCGTGACGCCGAGCGTGCTGCCGCCCTGCACGGCCAGCGTTTCGGTGGCATTGTCGCTCGTGAGCGTGACCGTGCCGCTCTTGAGCGCGCCGTTAGCGATTGCGATGGGCGTGGGCGTCGCAATGTCGAACGTCATCGTCACGTCGCTGGCGGCAATGCCGAGCGATGCCGATGCCGTGATCGTCTGCGTTTGCGCCGGCGCGTTTTGCGCGCGCGTGAACGCGAGCGACGCCACCGTGATCGTGCCGGTGATATTCGATGCCGGCAGCGTGCGCGCGATCGTGACGGACGGCGCGCTGGCCGTGGTCGTCGTGGTGCCGGTCGCGGCGTCGAAGCTGGTGGTGTAGGTTACGCTGCCGTTGAGCGTGGTCGTGCCGTTGGACGAAGTGAGCACGACGTTGTTCGCGCTTGCAAGCGCCGTGTACGACCAGTTCGTGCCGGTCGCGCCCACGGTGCCCTGCACGCTTTGCACTTGCACCGACATCGAACCGGCCACCGAATCCTGCGCCGACACGCCCGGCGCGTCGATCACGCCCACGCAGCCGGCGAACGCGACGTTGGCGTTCTCGCCCGCCACGATGCCCGTGGTCGCGGCCGGCACGCTCACCGTATACGTGCCGCCGCCCGCGCACGAAGTGCTGCCGCTCGCGATGCCCGCGAGCGACTTGTTGAGGAAGGTCTGCGCCACCGACGCGTAGATCGCGCCCACGCCGGGACCGCCGATCAAGCCGAACGCGCCCGCGTAACGCGCAACGTGTTCGCTTTGAACCGCCGACGATAATTTGAGCTCGTTGCCCGACGCGCTCGCGGGCGCGCTCGAACCGCCTCCGCATGCAGTCAAACTTACCGTTGCCGCGACGATCGTTGCGACCGCAACCGACTGCGCCATTCTTTTTCCAGACATCCCTGCTCCGCTTGGTTTCAATCGGCGACCCTTCGCCATGCGTGAATTATTGATTTGAAAAAAGCGCCGCAATTGAGCGATCAGCCCTTGAAACACGGTCTAATCCGCGCATTCGAAACCTCATACGAAAGCACTGCCCATGAATTGACGAGGCATAAAAGAAGGGTCGAATTGAAGTTTGCGAACCTTGCGATTTGAGGCCGCAACACCCCGCAACTCGCTCGATTGAAGCGCATGCAACGAACGTAAAGTCTCCTCCGTCGGCCAAGGCAGCGAGTGGTTTTCGCCGGCTTCAGCGAGCCGGCTTCAGGGAGATAAAGCAGTGAATTCGATCAGCAAGACAATGTATCGGGCAACGCGCGCGGTGGCATGTGCGGCGGCGCTGCTTGGCGCGGCAAGCGCCGCGCACGCGCAGGAAATCTATGTGACCGGCGGCACGCTGGGCGCGGGCCTGGGCGGCGCGCTCAATCTCGGACCGCATTTCGGCGTTCATGCCGATGCCGAAGGCCTGGGCTTCAGCCACGACTTCACCGCGGGCGACAATCGCTATAGCGGGCACCTGACGCTCGCGCAAGGCGGCCTTTATCTGGACGTGTTCCCGTTCGCGTCGAGCGCGTTCCGCTTCACGGGCGGCGCGCTCATCAACGGCGACACGCTCACGGCCACGGCCATTCCCAACGCCGACGGCAACTACAAGATCGGCAACGACTTCGTGCCGGCGGTGGGCGGCGCGCCCACCGCGAAAGCGACCATGCCGCGCGTGATGCCGTATTTCGGCGTGGGCTACGGGCACAAGAAACCGGTGCGCGGCATCGGCGTGACGTTCGATCTGGGCGTGGCGTACGGCCGCCCGCACGTGACCTACAGCGTGCCGCAGATTTATCAGCTTTTCGTTTCGCAGCAGGACATCAACGACGAAGAACAGGATCTCACTTCGAAGATCCAGAAATACCGCTGGTATCCGGTGGTTCAGCTTGCGCTGACCTATCGCTTCTGAGGCCGCCGGCAGCCACTAGTAGACGTCGCGCCGGTAACGGCCTTCGCTCATGAGCGCGTCCACGCGCGCCGCGCCCAGCATGTCGATGAGCGACTGGTGGACGCCTGACGCCATGCCGTTGCGGCTGCCGCAAACGTAGATCGCCGCGCCGTCGTCGATCCACTCGCGCAAGGTTGCTTTTGCGGCGAGCAACGCATCCTGCACGTAACGTAGCAGGCCGCCGTCGCGCGACCAGGCGTGATCGACGCGTTCGATCATGCCTTGCGCACGCCAACGCGCGATGTCGTCGCGCCAGAACGCGTCGTGCGCGGCGTTGCGTTCGCCGAAGATCAGCCAGTTGCGCGCGTGGCCCGCGTGCGCGCGCGCTTTGAGGTGTGCGCGCAAACCGGCGAGTCCCGTGCCGTTGCCGACGAGAATGAGCGGACGAGGGTCGGCGGGCGCGTGAAAACCGCGATTCGTGCGCACGTGCAGCGTGATTTCGCTGCCTGCTTGCGCGTGTTTCGTGAGCCAACCGGAAGCCACGCCGAATCCGCATGCTTCGCCGTGCCGCAAAGTCTCGCGCACGAGCAATTCGAGCCGCCCGTCGCGAGGCAAGGACGCGATCGAATAACTGCGCCGCGCCAGCGGAGCGAGCCGTTCGATCCACGCTTGCGGCGCTAGCGTGATGCTTTCGTCGCGGTCGAGTTCGCGCGTGGCGAGCGCATCGGCAAAACGCATGCGCGTGCCGTCGCATTTCACTTTCGTCGCGCCGTTCAGCCCGCGCACGGCAAGCCAGCGCTCGATCGAACACGATGCGTGACGCGGCGCGATCTCGGCGATATCGCCTGCGTTCCAGTCGAGCGCCGTGCGATCGCGCGGACTCAGTACGAGGTGATACGCGCCGGCGCCCGTGCTGCCGGGATTCATCAGCGTGCGCGCCTCCAGTGTCCAGAGGCTGTCGCGCGGCGCGCTCCAGGGCGTGTCGGCGCCGCCTTCACAGAGCGTCGAAAGCGCGGTTTGCCAGCGCCGCAGCGCATGGGCGTCGCCGTTATCGACTTCGATCGTTTCGAACAGAAGCTGGGCGCCGCATTCGATTAGCCATCCTGACAGTTTCTTGCCGAATGCGCAGAACTGGCGATAGTTCCGGTCGCCCGTCGCAAGGACGCCGCAACGCAGCGGCGCGAGCGTTGCCGAAGCGGCCATCGCCCGGCGCACGAACGGCAGCGCCGCATCCGGCGGCTCGCCCTCGCCCGTCGTGCTGACGATGAACAAGGCATGCGTATAAGCGCGAAGCTCCGCGAGCGTGAGTGTGCCGAGCGACGCCATGCGCACCCGCGCCCCGTTGGCTTCGAGCCATGCCGCGCTTTGGGCGGCGAGTTGTTCGGCGGTGCCGGTCTGGCTTGCGTAGGCAACGAGAATGCGTTCGCCGTCGTGCAGCGAAACGCTCGCGCGCCCGCGTTGCCGATGCCGCGCGACGATCGCCGCGCACGCGCAGCCATAGGCCAGCGCAACACACGCGGCGCTCGCCGTGCGTTGCGGGCACCACCACGCGAGCGCCGCGCTCGCGAAAGCGAGCAGCCACGCCACGCGCGAAATGCCATGCTTCATGCGAGCATCTCCGCATAGGCGGGGCTCACGCGCTCGCGAAAACCCTCGGGCGTGCGCACGAGAAAGCGCGCCGCGAGCCCTTTGCGCCGAGCGAGGTCCATGCCGGCTTCGGGGCCGAGCACGGTCAACGCGGTCGACCACGCGTCCGCGAGCATGCATTCGCGATGCAGCACCGTGACGCTTGCCAGCGCGTGGCTCGCCGGGTAGCCGGTGCGCGGGTCGATGGTGTGCGCACGGCGCACCGCGCCCGCGTCGAGGTAATAGCGCCGGTAGTCGCCCGAGGTTGCCACAGCCAGGCCATGCAACGCGATCAGATCGACCGACGGTTGCGATGCGGCCGTTGCGCACACGCCTTCGAGCGGCGGCGTTTCCAGTTCGACCCACCACGGCATGCCGTCGGGTTTCACGCCCTCGCCGCGCAGTTCGCCGCCGATTTCCACGAGCATATGCGCCACGCCCTGTGCCGCGAGCGCGTCGCGCACGGCGTCGACGGCATAGCCCTTGGCGATCGCGCAGAGATCGAGCGCACTGCCGCCAGGCTGTTGCACGCGCAACGAATCGCGATCGGCGCGAATGCGGCGAAAACCGCAGCGCGCCCGCGCGGCGTCGATGAGCGCGGCGCCGGGAGGCCCGGTGCGACGCGGCGTGGGACCGAAGCCCCACAGATCGACGAGCGGCCCCGCGCTCGGATCGTAGGCGCCGCCGCTTTCGCGTGCAACCTCGAGCGCGGCGCTCACGACGTCGAAGCACGCGCGCGGCAGCGTCATCCATGCGCCCGCGGGAGCGCGGTTGTAGCGGCTGATGGCGGAATCGGCGCGCCAGTTGCTCATCTGCGTGACGATGTCGTCGAGCACGGCGCGTATCGTGCCAGGTAGCGCGTCGGACAATGCATCGGGCGACGCGTCGGACACCGCATCGGACAACGCGTTAGATAACGCCGCATCGCGCGCGTCCCCGCCTGAAGCGCGCGGGCGCACGCACAACACCGACCACGTCGTGCCCATCGTCTCGCCCGAATACGACGCGATGCGCCCGTCGCGCAGCGGCGCGAGCGCCCCTGCGTCGAGACGAGCGGGAACGAGCACGCGCCGCACCTGGGCCCCGCACGCCGCGTCTTTCATGAAGGCCGGATGCGTCCGCCGCGCCGAAAAGCTCATGCCGCGCGCTTATTGCGGCAGCACTTCGAGCGTGGCCGCGTAAGAGGCGCGGCGGCTTTTCGCCTGCTCGATCGACGTGTGGTTGTCGCGAACTTCGGCTTCGACGTAATACATGCCGGCATTCGGCCACTTCACGTCGAACTTGCCCTCGGCGTCGGTGGTGAGCGTCGTGTCGCCCGGCTGATCGCGATAACGGCCGCCGCCCGGCACCACGCTCACTTTCACGTTGGCGGCCGGCTTGCCGTCGAGCAGCAGTCGAAAGCCCGCGTTCGAACCCGCGACGAGATCGTTCGGATGCGTCACCGGCACGAGTTCGAGCCCATGGCCCGCAGGCTTGAGCGCGCCCACGCTCGGCTTGCCGCGCGTGACGAACGACTCCACGCGCGCCTCGCTTTCCGTCACTTCCACGTCCTGCGCGTTGGCGGGCAACGTCCTCGCGAGCGCGTCCGCGTCGCCGCGCCAGCGTTTCGTTTCGCCGTTCACCTTGTACGAGGCGAACACGGCGCGATTGTCCACGGCAAGGCGATACGTGCCGTCCTGGGTGAGATGCACGTCGAACACGCTGCGGTAGCGGCCCGTGCTCTCGTTTTCGGGCTTCACGGCCGAACCGTCGGGCGCGGTCACCACGAGGCCGTCGAGGCGCAACGGAAAATGATCGGCATAGAACAGATCATTCGATACGGCCGCGTCGACCGTCACCCACGGATCGTTGCCCGACAGCACCGTGGCCGAAGGCAGCATCCACAGACGATGCGCGTGCGCCGCGAGCGGCATGAGCGCAGCAAGCGCGAGCGCCGAAACCTTGAGTGCGTTGATTTTCATGTGCGTTGTTCCAGCGTGATTCGACTCGATTCGACTCGATTCGATTCGATTAACGGATGATGGATTCGATTAATACGGATAACGAAGCATTACGGCTTCACGTTCACGGTGACGTTCGCCAGTTCGTGTTCGCCCTTCGCCTGCGTGGTTTTCGCCGCGGCCGGCGGCCACGCGAACGGCACGCGCACGAGTTCGCGGCCGCCCACTTCGCGCGCGGTTTCCACCACGAGCTGATAGTCGCCGGCGGGCAGCTTGCCGAGCGGC
Source organism: Paraburkholderia sp. J41 (assembly GCF_905220235.1). NCBI lineage: Bacteria > Pseudomonadati > Pseudomonadota > Betaproteobacteria > Burkholderiales > Burkholderiaceae > Paraburkholderia > Paraburkholderia sp. J41. Next base: position 272,921 of record NZ_CAJMZE010000004.1, read on the forward strand.
GCCTTGCCGTCGACGAAGGTGACGGCCTGCTGCCCCGGCGCGCGCGTCGCGCCCGACACGCCGTCGGCGGGAAACTGCATGTCGCGGCCCGCCTTGCGCCAGAACTGGCGCATGTCCTTGAGCCACTTCGTGCCCTCGCCGTTCTTCTTGTTCTGGTCGTACCAGACCGCGAGCGTGGTGACGGGCGTCTGGTCGGCGCGCTCGATCCACATCGAAACATAAGGGCGGTGATATTCGGCGACGTCGAGACGCGGAATCTCCACGTTGACGGTCAATTCGGCGGCAACGGCCTGGCCCGCGAGCGGGGCGGCGGCCATGCCGGTCAGCGTGACGGCGATCAGTCGGCGCATGGGAGAACGGTTCCTCACAAAAGTCAGTGGATGAAAAGCATCGCGAGCAGCAGCGGCGCAACGAGTCCGAAGCCGACGAGCGGCCACGTGGCAACGCGCCCGCGCGCATGCAGTTTGAGCAGCAACAGGCCCGTGATGCTGAAAATCGCGCAAGCGGCGGCGAACACGTCGATAAACACATTCCACGCGGCGCCCGCGTTGCGGCCTTTATGCAGGTCGTTGAGATACGCAATGACGCCGCGCGTCGTTAATTCGTACTGCGAAACGCCGCTCGCGAGATCGACGCTTACCCAGGCGTCGCCGCCGGGCCGGGGCAAGGCCACGTACACGTCGTCGCCGGACCATTCGGCCACGCGGTCGTTAGCGTCGATGCGCCACGTGCGTTCCAGCCACGCCGCCAGGACGGGCGGCACCGGGTCTTTGTCGCCGTGCTTCGCGCGCCTGAGTTCCGCGAGCAAAACGGCGGGCGCCGTTGCGCTGTGCCGCTCCACCTGAGGATGCGCCTCGATCTGCGCCGCGTGATTGAGCGTGAAGCCGGTAAACGCGAACGCCAACATGCCGACGAGGCACAGCGCGGAGCTGATCCAGTGCCATTGGCGCAAATGGCGCAGCCAGAACGCGCGCTGGCGTTGCTGCGCGCCGAGCGCTGCGGTTTCCCCTGTCGTCGCTTTCATCGTTGTCGTTTCGCGTTTTACGCGGTGCTTTCTTTACAAATAGTGAATGATACTCGTTTTCATTTGAAAGAATAAGACCCCGCCAGCATTACACTTTGTTTCGACCGATTCGACGATGAGTACACGTCTGCGAGTGCGGACGAGATGCTGGATGAATAGCAAGATGCCCAATTTGCAAGGGGTTGAGTACCGTAATAGATAAGAGACGAAACCCAACTTTCGTTTGACACGCAAATGAGAATTGTTTACATTCACGTCAAAATTATTACCGGATGTAATCTAACGGATCATCGTGAAGCCTGAACCTTACAACCGTAGCGCCGCGCCGCCCGCCTGTTCCGCGTCGATCCGGCCGAGCCGGTAGCCGTTACGCCCTCTTCTTCCGGCGCGCCTGCCGCGTGCCGGATAGCCAGCCACGTCCCGCTTGCGGACCCAAGCCAGCTTCTTCCTGCGTTCGTGAATCGCGCCGCTTCGCGGGTTTCGTGCCGTCGGCACCAAACCGCGCCCGCCGACATCGTCCGCCGCTCGCCCGGAACGCGCCTGCGCTCGCCATGAGCCCGGCCCGCTTCGGCCTCATCACGACAATGCAATCCTGATTCGACAGGATTCCTAACCAGCACGCACAAGATGGCCTATATCCGAAGCCGCAAGACCACGCCCTGTTCCCATTCGGGCAGCGCACACGCACCGACCGCTTTTACCGGCACCGCCGCTGCCACGGCGACCGCCACGGCCACGCTGCTCGCCGGCATCACGCTGGGCTGCCCGCTGCCCGCTTTGGCGCAAGCCGCCACGTCGATCGCCGAAACCACGCTGCCCGCGATGCACGTGAACGCCACGGCGAGCGCCGATCCGTACAAGCCGGAAACGCTGGCTTCGCCGAAATTCACGCAGTCGATCAAGGACACCACGCAAACGGTGATCGTCGTGCCCGAGCAGGTGATGAAGGATCAGCAGGCCACCACGCTTACCGAGGCGCTGCGCAACGTGCCCGGCGCGGGCACCTTCTACGCGGGAGAAAACGGCAGCACGAGCACGGGCGACGCGATCTACATGCGCGGCATCGACACGTCGAACAGCATTTATATCGACGGCATTCGCGACATCAACACGACTTACCGCGACATGTTCAACACGGAACAGGTCGAAGTGATCAAAGGGCCGTCGGGCTCGGATTACGGCCGCAGCGCGCCGAGCGGCTCGATCAATCTCGTGACCAAACAACCCGGCCTCAAGAACAGCTTCGACGCGAGCCTGAGCGGCGGCACTTCGAATTACGCGCGCTCGACGATCGACTGGAACCAGAAGCTCAACGACACGTCGGCGTTCCGCCTCAACATGATGGGCCACAAGGCCGACGTGGCCGGCCGCGACCAGGCCGACAACCAGCGCTGGGGCATCGCGCCTTCGCTCGCGTTCGGCCTGAATTCGCCGACCACGGTGTATATCGACTATATGCACGTCAAGCAGGACAACACGCCCGACGGCGGCGTGCCGACCATCGGTTTGCCCGGCTACAAGGCGCCGGGCAGCGCGTTTTCCGCGCTCAACACCGCGCCGAAGGTGGACAGCCACAACTACTACGGCACGGCCTCCGATCACGACGATTCGACGACGGACATGGCGACGATTCGCGTCGAGCACAAGTTCGGCGACAACACCGTGCTGCGCAACACGACGCGCTGGGAAGAGGTCAAGCAGAACTACATGCTCTCGTCGTTCATGCTGGCCGCGACCAATCTCGCGGCCAGCAACCCGGCGGACCTTTCCACCTACACGATGACGCGCACGCCGAATCTGCGCGACAGCAACAACCGCATCGTCACGAACCAGACCAACGTCACGACCACGTTCAACACCGGTCCGGTCAAGCATGACGTGAGCGCCGGTTTCGAACTCACGCGCGAGGAGCAGACGATCTACGGGCACACCACGCCCACGGCGCCCGCCGTCAACATCTATGCGCCCAACAGCGACGTGTTCCTCAGCAACTACGGCCGCAACGGCGCCAACGCCACGGGCAGCACCGACACGGTGGCCGCGTACGCGTTCGACACCATCGACGTGGGGGACCGCTGGCAGTTCAACGGCGGCCTGCGCTGGGACTACTACCACTCCGACTACACGAGCGCGACGGCGTGCGGCGGCACAGGCCGCAACGTGGTGGCCTGCCCCACCGGCGTGGCCGCGGGCACGCCCGTGCAGACGGTGGACGCGAGCAAGTCCGGCAACCTGATCGACTGGAAGCTCGGCGCGCTGTACCGGATCACGCGCAACGGCAACGTCTACTTCAACTACGGCGTTTCGCAGCAGCCGCCGGGCGGCTCGAACTTCGCGCTCGCGTCGGCCGGCAGCGGCAACAGCTCGGGCCGCATCGACTTCGCCCCGGAGCGCGCGAAAACCGCCGAACTCGGCACGAAGTGGGAGCTGTTCGGCAAGCGCATGCTCGCCACCGCCGCCCTCTTTCGCACCGACATCACCAACGAAGTGCAGCAACTCGACGACGGCACCTACGGCCAGACCGGCAAGAAGCGCGTGCAGGGCATCGAACTCAGCGCGGCGGGCCAGATCACGCCGAACTGGTCGGTGATGGCGGGCTACACGCTCCAGGACGCGCGCGTGCAAGCGGGCACGGCCGTTTCGCAGGACGGCTCGGCGCTGCTCACCTACACGCCGCGCAACGCGTTCTCGCTGTGGACCACCTACCAGTTGCCGTACGGCTTCACCGTGGGCGGCGGCGCACGCTACGTGAGCGGCCTGCAAAGAGGCACGGACGGCGCGGTGGGCACGCCCGATCACACCGACCCGTACTGGGTCGTGGACGCCATGGCGAGCTACAAGGCCACGCGCAATCTGAGCATCCAGCTCAACGTCTACAATCTGTTCGACAAGAGCTATGTTTCGTCGATCAACAAGAGCGGCTATCGCTACTTCCCCGGCGCGCCGCGCACGGCGGTCGTGACCGCCAACCTCGCGTTCTGACGACGCGTCGCCGGCCGCCGAAAGCGAGGCAACCGGCGACTCGAAGCGGCGCGCGCGGGCTTGCGCGAAGTCCGGCGCGCCGCGCTTTCCACGAGCCTCACATCATGATGCTGCACATTCCCGGCGTGCTGAGCGCCGACGAAGTTCGCCACCTGCGCGCGCAACTCGACGCCGCCGCGTGGACCGACGGGCGCGCCACGGTCGGCGCGGCGGGCGCTCACGTCAAGCGCAACGAACAGTTGCCCGAGGACGCGCCGCTCGCGCGCGAACTCGCCCAATACGTTCAGCAGGCGCTCAATCGCAACGGCCTGTTCTTTTCCGCGGCGTTGCCGTTGCGCATGTCGCAGCCGCTGTTCAACCGCTACGACGCGGCCAACGCCGGGCATTACGGCTTTCACGTCGACGGAGCGGTGCGCGCGCATGCGCAGGGGCCAGGCTGGCTGCGCACCGACCTCTCGGCCACGCTGTTCCTCTGCAATCCTGACGATTACGACGGCGGCGACCTCACCGTGCGCGACACCTACGGCGAACACGAAGTGAAGCTGCCCGCGGGCGACCTCGTGCTGTATCCGTCGACGAGCGTGCATTGCGTCACGCCCGTCACGCGCGGCGTGCGCGTCTGCTCGTTCATGTGGATTCAGAGCATGATCCGCAACGACGGCCGCCGCACGATGCTGTTCGAACTCGATCAGGCCATTCAGACGCTGCGCGCGCGCCACGGCGAAAGCGCCGAACTCGTCGCGCTCACGAGCCACTACCACAACCTGCTGCGCGAGTGGTCCGAAATCTGACGCACCGCACGGCAAGCGGGCCGTAGACCGGCGCCGCGAACGCGAATGCAAACGCGAACGCGAAACCGGGGAACGGATCGAACGTCGCGAAAATCGCTCGAATCCGGCTAGAACCAGGCGGGAACCGGGCTAGAACCGGTCGATCATGCCGAACTGCACGCCGCGCACGCCCGCGCCGGGCCACGACGGCGGCAGCCCGGTGACGTTCACGCCGCGCAGCGTGAAGGTGGCGTCGCCGCGATTGCGCAGCCAGCCCGCGCTCGCATAGAGCAGCACGGTTTTCGAGAGATCGTATTCGCAGGCGGCGCTGAACTGATCGGCGTCGTTGTCGCCGCCCGAGCGGTCGCTCACGTAGGCGTAGCCGAGCGAAGCGCGAAAGCGCGGCGTCACCGCATAGCGCGCGGACACGGCAACGCCCGCGTCGTGATAACGCGGCGTGCCGCCGTCGCCGTTGAAATACGAGAGAAAGCCCGTGACGGGGCCGAACGCGTACGACACGCCGCCGAGGTTCGCGCGCAGCGCGCCGTCGCCGTTTTGCTGCTGATGCGCGTACGAAATGCGAAACGGGCCGTGACGCCACGCGAAGGTTTCGATGGTGCCGTCGAGTCCGTTGGCGTCCTCGGAAGCGTCGCGCAGCGAGACCATCAGCGTGGTCGAAAAGCCGTGGAATTCGGGCGAGATATACGTGATCGCGTTGCTTTCGTAGGGCGTGATCTTCGAGAGATTGTTGAGGCCGGAGGCGATCGTGCCCGCGCCGAACGCGTCGAGCCCGCCCTTGAACGGAATGTAGATCGGCGAATACTGGCGGCCCACGCGCACCGTGCCCCAGGGCGAGTCCAGGCCCACCCACGCCTGGCGATTGAAGATCGTGTTCGCCACGGCCAGCGTGCCGTCGCTGGAACCGAATCCGTTCTCGATATCGAACAAAATGCGGTAGCCGTTGCCGATGTCTTCCGCGCCTCGCAAGCCCACGCGCGAACCGCGATACGCGCCGGAATCCATGCGCGCGACCCAGCCGCCGCCGGGGTTCGTCACTTCCAGGCTCGTGTCGATCACGCCATATAGCGTGACCGAGCTTTGCGCATGCGCGCAGGAACTGTGCGCCGCGAGCAGCGAGACAAAAAAAGGCGCAAAAAAAGGCGCGAAGGCCAACGCGCGCGGCGCGCGCAAGGTCTGTTTCATGAAGTGAACGGGCGATGAAAAACGGCAGGCGTGCCGCGCAAGCGCGCGCTGCCGCGTTTTCGGGTGGAGTCGATCGGGCGTGCGCCGCGCGGCCGGGAAACGCCCGGGCGCGGCGCGCGCGCTTTACTGCTGCGGCAGCGCGTAAGCGATCACGTAATCGCCGAGCTTGGTGCCGAACGAGCCGTGCCCGCCCGCCGCGATCACGACGTACTGGCGGCCGTTGATCGAATAGCTCATCGGCGTGGCCTGACCGCCCGCGGGCAAGCGCGCTTCCCAAAGCTGCGAGCCGTTGTTCACGTCGAACGCGCGGATATAGTTGTCCGCCGTCGCGCCGATGAACGCCACGCCGCCCGCCGTGACGATCGGGCCGCCCAGCATCGGCATGCCCATCTTGAACGGCAGCGGGATTGGCGAGCTGTCGCGCACGGTGCCGATGCGCTTCTTCCACACGATCTGGTTGGTCTTGAGATCGATCGCCGAGATATAGCCCCACGCGGGCTGCTTGCACGGCAGGCCGAGCGGCGACAGGAACGCGTTGATCGTCACGCCGAACGGAATGCCGTACTGCGGCTGGATGCCCGCTTCCGTGCCGCTGCCCTTCGCGTTCGAAGCCGGTTCCTCGGGATTGCCGGGGCCGCGCGGAACCAGCTTCGAGACGAACGGCAGCGCGATGGGGTTGGCGATGGCGATCTCGCGGTCGGTGTCGACGGCAATGCCGCCCCACTCGAACATGCCCAGATTGCCGGGGAACACGAGCGTGCCCTGCTCGGAAGGCGGCGTGAACGTGCCTTCGTAGCGCAGCTTGTGGAACATCACGCGGCACATCAACTGGTCGTACATCGTCGCGCCCCACATGTCCTTGTCGGTGAGATTCTTCGACGGACGGAACGTGAGCTGCGAGAACGGCTGCGTGGGCGAAACGTGATCGCCCGCCGCCGCGCCTTGCGGCACCGGCATTTCGGGCGCGGGCACGACGAGTTGGCCGGTGCGCCGGTCGAGTACGAACAGGTTGCCGGTTTTCGCGGGCGCGTAGACCACGGGCACGCTCTTGCCGTCCTTGTCGGTGATGTCGGCGAGCGTGGGCTGCGAAGGCTGGTCCATGTCCCACAGATCGTGGTGCGCGCTCTGATAGAACCACGCGAGCTTGCCCGTCGACGCATGCAGCGCGAGCAGGCCGCTCGCGAAGCGCTCCTGTTCGGGCGTGCGGTTGCCGCCCCAGATGTCGGGCGTGGTCACGCCCATCGGCAGATACACCATGTCGAGCTTCGCATCGTAGGCCGAGGGCGCCCACGAGTTCGGCGAATTCCACGTGTAATGCTCGCCGGGGCCCGGAATGTGATTGGGGTCCTTCGCGCCCGGATCGAACGCCCACAGCAGTTGGCCCGTGCGCACGTCGAAGCCGCGAATCACGCCCGAAGGCTCGCGCGTCGAAAAGTTGTCCTCGACCGAACCGGCGACGATGATGACCTTCGGCGTGACGATGGGCGGCGACGTGGGCTCGTACATGCCCGCGGTGGTGACCGGCTGCGCGTGCTGGAGATCGAGGTCGCCGTTGTTGGCGAAGTCGGCGCAGCGCTGGCCCGTTATCGCGTCGAGCGCGTAGAGATGGCCGTCGTTGACGGGCAGATAGATGCGGCGCGTGCAGGCGGCGCCGGCGTCGAGCGGCGCGGCGGTGGGCGTCGTGCCCGGCACGCCGCTCGCGGCGGCTTGCGCGGTGGCGGCGGCGGCCTGGGCATTCGACGCGTCGAGCGCGGCATTGGCGGCGGCGGCGCTGGCCTCCGATGCCGCCGCGGACTTCGCCGCGACGATGGCCGCGATCGGGTCGCTCGCGCTCGCGGCGGCGGCAATCGCGTTCGACGCGGCGTCGCTTGCGCTCGCGGCGGCTTGCGCGCCCGAAGCGGCGGCGGCATCCGATGCAGCAGCGTCCGATGCGGCAGCGGGCGCAGCGGTATTCGCGCTCGCCGAAAGGTCGATATACGAGACGCCGCGGCAGGTCACGTGCTGGAACGACGGATCGTTCTTGAGCCGCGGATCGAACTTCCACTTGAGCTGGCCGGTTTGCGCGTCGAGCGCGAACAGGATCTGGTGCGGCGAGCACAGATACAGCAGGTTGCCGATCTTGATCGGCGTCACCTCGTTGGTGATTTCGACCGGATCGTTCGGGCCTTTCATGTCGCCGGTGCGAAACGTCCACGCGACTTGCAGGTTCTTCACGTTTTCAGGCGTGATCTGTTGCAGCGGCGAATAGCGCGTGCCTTCCTGCGTGCGCCCATACGCGGGCCAGTCGGAAGGATCGATGCCGGGGATGTTCGCGCCCGGCGAACCCGTTGCGCCCGCGATCGTCCCGTTGATCTGCTGCGGATCGTTGAAGTTCGCGTAGACGAGCACGCCCGCCCACACGAGCAGCGAGATCACGAGCGAGACCACGCCCGCCTGGCGCGGCCGTTCGAGCCGCCAGCTCACGAGCAGCAACAGCCATACGCCGAATATGACCAGCACGCCCGAGCGCGGCGCGAGCGCCCAGAAGTCGGGCCCCGACTCCCAGAGCGCCCAGATCGCCGTGCCCACCAGCACGATCGCGTAGAGCACGAACGAAGCGGGATTGCGCCGCCACAGGAGAAACGCGAACACGAGCAGCAGGATGCCCGTGACGACGTAATACGGCGAGCCGCCGAGCGAGATCAGCCATGCCCCGCCGATCAGCAGATAAAGCGCGGTAAGCACCGCGAACACGAGAGAGATGACGCCAACGGCGCCCAGCGATTTCGACGATGTGGTCATGATGTGCTCAACCTTCTTCGAAGCATGCCGTGTGCATGGCGGAAAAAATACGGAAAGCGCGGAAAGCGCGAACTGAAACGGAACGAACTGAGACGGAACGAACTTGCATCAGAAAACGTGCATCATGCCCACGTAGGCGCCCGTCTGCGATTCGCCTGCCATCGGGCTGGTCGGCGAAGTCGAATCGCGCGGCGTGGCGAACACGCTGAAGGTGCCGTTGCGGCTGTTGTCGACATACGCGAGCGTGCCGTAAAGGAACGTGCGCGCGCTCAGGTTATAGGTGGTGCCGAGCGCATAAAGCGTGGCGTGGCTACCGGGGTCGTGCTCGACGTCGCCCGAGCCCTGGTTGACGTGAATGTAGAAGCCGGCCGCCGTGACGGCCCATTTCGGCGTGGCCTGATAGGTTGCGCCGAGCCAGTAGTGATCGGCGCTGTCGGCCATGCCGGCGGGCGTGTCGGGCGCGGCGTAGTGCGTGTATGCCGCCTGGATCTTGAACTTCTGCACGCGCAGGTTGCCTCCCACGAAGTATTCGCGCGAAGCCGTGAAGATGTTTGAAAGGCGCCCGTTCGAATCGCGCAGCTCGTCGTAGATGCCGCGCACGTCGAAGAGGTGCGAGTGATACGAAAGCATGATGCCGTCCGAGCGGCCGAAGTCGCCATCGGGACCGTTGTTGAAGCCGCTCGCCTGATTGCCGAATGCGTACTGACCTTGCACGTCGAAGCCATGCCATACGGGGCTGTGGTATTCGACGTTGTTGTTCGTCTGCTGCCAGTTGCGCCCGCGCACGAGCGACGCCGACGACACCGCCTGCTGCACGAACGGGTCGAATTCCCATATGCCGTCGCTGTCGATGAACAGATTGCGGCCCGCCTGAATTTGGCCCCACGTCTCGTTCTTCAGGCCCACGTATGCGCGCCGCGAAAAGAGCCGCCCGCCGCCCGTGGTGCCGTTCATGATCTGCAACGCGGTTTCGAGGTCGAAGATCGCGGCCGAGCCGCCGCCCAGATCTTCGGTGCCTTTGAAGCCGAGCATGCTGGTGCCCCAGTCGCCGCCTTCGGCACTCCATCGGCTCGACACGCCGCCGCTGCCGTTGGCGACGTGGTTGAGATATTCGATGCCGCCATCCACGCGGCCGTACAGCGTGACACTTGTTTGCGCCGACGCCGCCGAACCGGCGGCGAACAGCACGACAGCGCCCAGAGTGGTTTTCACGTCAGCTCCCTGATGGAGTCTTTTGTCGTAGTCCGGCCTGATAGCCGGGTCGTAAGAATCGCCGCTGTCTTTGCAAACGTGTTGCCGGAAAGTGTGCAAAAAAGCATAGCGCTTCGCGCGAAACGACGCTTTCTGGGAGCGCCGCAGCCGGGCGAAGCGGTGCGAGGAAGGCCCGTTTTACGGCCGGTTCGGCCGCCGGTTTGAACGCTGGCTCGCGTCAACGCGAAGCGCAGCGACGCTCACTTGAAGCACATAGCGTGCCGCGATTTTCAGGCGGCTGTCACGGAGATTGTCATGTTGTGATGCAAGTGCCCGGCGTCGCGCGGGCGAGCGCTAGAATGGCCGCTTTCAAAGGACCTTCGCCATGACCACCGCGCTGCTCGTCATCGACTTTCAGAAAGGACTCGTCGACACCGAGCCGCAGCCCGGCAACGCGGCCGGAATCGCGGCGAATATCGGCATGTTGATGCAGCGTGCGCGCGCCGCCCGAGCGCCTGTCGTTCTGATCCAGCATGAGGACGACAAGGAACTCGCGCGCGGCAGCGCGGCATGGGAGCTTTCGGAACGGCTCGACGTGACCGCGGCCGATCATGTCGTCGGCAAACGCACGCCCGACGCATTTCTTGGCACCGAACTTGCAAATGTGCTGAAGCGTCATGCGGTCGAGCACGTGGTGATCTGCGGCTATGCAACCGAGTTTTGCGTGGACACGACCGTGCGCCGCTCCGCCGCCAACGGCCTCGCCGTGACGCTCGCCGCCGACGCGCACACCACGCATGACAAGCCGCACGCGAATGCAGCGGCCATTCGCACGCATCACAACGCCACGCTGGCGAATATTCGCAGCTTTGGGCCGTGCATCGTCGCGCGTCCGAGCGCTGAAATCGACTTCACGCGACGCGTCAAAGCCTGAGCGGCAACGCCCGCAGACGCTTAGCGCGCATCCTCGCGCGTGGGCGCTTTCTTCGACGCTGCCGCGTTTTTCGCGCCCTCGCCCGCCGCTCGCCGCTGGAAATCGGGCAGGCGCCAGCCATAGTAAAGCGACGCGAGCCGCAGCGCGACGCACGCGCTCACCGCCACCCACGGCGTCCAGAACGGCGACCAGCCCGCATACGTGAGCCCCACTTGCACGGCCGCGCCGAGCAGCGCCGCCGAAGCGTAGATGTCGCGCTCGAGAATGGCCGGCACGCGCGACAGCAGCACGTCCCGCATCACACCGCCGCCCACCGCGCTCACGACGCCGAGCACCATGGCCATTTCCGCGCTCTCGCTATAAGCGAGCGTTTTTTGCGCGCCCGCCACGGCGAAAAGACCGAGGCCGATCGCGTCGAAGAACAGCACCGGGTGACGCAGGCGACGCACTTGCGGGTAGGCGGCGATGGTCGACGCGGTCGCGAGCAGCGAAACGGCGAGATACGCCCAGTTGGCGAGGCCCGCCGGCGGAATCGCCCCAATGCACAGGTCACGCACGATGCCGCCGCCGCACGCCACCATGAAGCTCACGACGATAATGCCGAACAGATCGAGCCGCCGTTGCCGCGCGGCCACGGCGCCCGAAATCGCGAACGCGAATGTGCCGATCAGATCGAGCGCCGTGTACGCGGTATGCACATTGAAATGCGGACTCACGCGGCCTCGCTTTCGCAACCTGGTTTGGCGGCGGCGCGTGCCGACTCGCGCACGCGCGCTTCGATCCCATTCGTCATGAACGACTCCCTATTGCTTTCAGCAATGGCTTTTTCAGCGGCAAACAGCCGGAAGCGCCCGCTCAGGCTTCGGCGGCGAGGCTCTGTGCGAGCTTCGCGAGCAAGTGGCGAAGCGTGTCGCGCTCGCGCTCGGTGAGCGCGGCGGCGAGTTCCGCTTCGAGCTTCGCGCCCATTTTTTCCGAAGCGCTCGCGACCTTCACGCCTTCCGGCGTGACGCGCAACGCCACGCTGCGCCCGTCCGCCGAATGCGCGCTGCGGCCGATCAACCCGCGCGATTCCAGTTCGGCGAGGGTTTTCGACAGCAGCGTTTTTTCGATCAGCGCGAGTTGCGACACCGCTTTGGGCGTGATGCCGGGTTCCGCGCGAATGATGCGCAGCACGCGCACGGCGCGCACGTCCAGATCCCAGCGCTCGCGATACGCGGCGTTGGCGCGTTCGATGAGAAGCGCGCTCGTTTGGTCGAGCCTGAACGTGAGGAAATCGGAGTACAAAGGCGGGCTCCATCCGGCGGCTGGCCGAAACTGTTCGCCAGTATAGTCACGTAGTTGAAAATTTCAACTATTTGCGCGCAGGCGCGAAGCCGGTATGCACGGATGCGACCGCGCGGCGGGCCTCCACTTTCATGAAAGCCGCGCCGCGCCAGCCGCGGCGGCCGGCGGGACGGAAGCCCGCCGGCGCGAGGACGACGTTACGAAACGTTAGAACGAACGCCGGGTTAGACGTTAGAACGCGTGACGCATACCCACCGTCACCGCGACCTGCTTGTCGCTCGACGACGGCGAAAGCGTGTTGATCATCGCGTGCGAGAGCACCGAATCGCTCGGCGCGCCATGCACGTTCTGGAACACGCCTTCGAGGTAGAAGTCCGTGCGCTTGCTGAGCGAGTAATCCGTTTGCAGCATCGCCGTGTTCCAGCCCGGATTCGAGCCGTTATACGCGCCATGCGTGTACGTGTACGCGCCCGAGACGCTCCATGCCGGCGTGAGCGCGTATTTCACGTTCGCTTCGAAGTTGTCGAGGCGCAGCGAACCCGCGAGCGAGCCCGACGACGTGTCGCCCGAGCCGAGATACGAACCCGTGCCGAACGAGAACACGCCGGCGGCGTTGTCGATCTGCGAATGGCTCCAGACGAGGCCGACCGTGGCCGGGCCGTACGTATAGTTGCCGCCGAGCGACCACACGCGCTGACGTTGCGCGATGAAGTTCGCGCTGGTGTCGCTGGTCGTGACCGCGCCGCTGCCGCTGCCCGCGCCGTTCAGTTGCAGATAACCGGCCGCGAGGTTCACCGGCCCCTGGTTATACGAAACCGCGAAGCCGTACGAGCGGTTGTTCGCGAAGTTGCCTGCCTGGTTGCTGAACGAGTACATCGTTTCGAACGTCAGGCCGTACCACACCGGGCTCGCGTACTTCACCGAATTGTTGATGACGACCGAATTCGCGGCGAGGTTGTCGTTCTCGAACGGATGAGCCGCGAGGCTGCCGCCCCACGTGTTGAATTCGGCGGTGAGCGGTCCGACGAGATCGTTCATCACGTCGAACTGGCGGCCGAACGTAAGCGTGCCGTACGGATCGCTTTGCAGACCGACCCATGCCTGCGAGCCGAACATGTCGCCGGAGAATGCCTGCGCGCCATTGTTCAGGATAAAGCCTTGCTCGAGCTTGAAGATCGCATGCAGACCGCCGCCCAGATCCTCGGCCCCCTTGAGGCCGAACACCGTGTTCTGCGTCGAGCTGCTGTTGAGCTGCCAGTTGCTATGGCCTTGCTGGTTGTTCGTATAGACGAGACCGGTGTCGATCAGGCCATAGAGGGTCACGCTGCTTTGCGCGTGCGCCGAAATAGCGAAAGCGCCCATGAGTGCCGTGGCGAGTAGCGATTTTTTCATATTGATTTAGCTCCGGGTGGTCGAGAGTCGATGTTGCCGATGTCCACGCCGGGCACCACGCAAGTGCGTGGCATGCGTGCGCATTTCCCTGTTGCGAATTGCCGGAATGAATAATTATCAAACCCGATTATTGCGAATTACGCAATTCGGCGGACATTCTTAACGGCAATGCAAAAATGAAATTCGCGCGGCGAGAGACCGGCGTAAAACGAACCCGCATCATAGGGCGTCGAAAATAAAAATGGTGTTGAAATTGCGGGGACGTGGCGTCAAAAGAACATCGCTAGAGCGAGGCTCGACGCGCCTCGCCGAATGTGCCGTGCCATAACTCTTTACCGGCCGCGATGATTGTCGTTACATAACGCTTTCAATTCGATGGATTAACGCCGGGCAATCGCGGCATTACCGGCACTCTCGAATGACCGCATTGCGCTTTTCGGCTCGTCCATAATGCGATTGAAAAATGCGTTTTAAATCACCGCGCTTGATGCCACTCGGCGCATCTCACTGCGCCGCCAGCCGCTGCGCCGAAAAGCGTAGTCCGTCGAATAGCCGTTGCGCCACGCGCTCGGGAAATCCCGCCGGCAATGCGGCCGCCACGGTGTCGATCGCGTGCGGCGTGCGTTCGATCACGCGGTCGATGAGCGGCGCTGCGCTGTCGCCGTAATGGCAAAGCCGCGCGGTGGCGTCGAAATGCGCGCGTTTCACGTCGCGCATGCGGTAGTGCCGCGCCTTGCCCCACACGGCCATCGCCAGCGAGGCCTTGTGCCACGACCATTGATTGGCGCCGTCGCCTTCCACGGGCCAGATCGACATCACGTCGTAGAGCGGCGCAAGCTGAAAACGCCCGCCGGGGAGCAGCCGGATGCTGAAATTCTTCGCGTGGCCGTCGGGCGCGGCCAACATCCAGTAGACGATTTGCGCCAGAAGGAAGGTTTCGATGTCGGCGCGCGCCTGCTGCGACTGGCGCAACAAGCCCGCGATTTCGCGTACGCCGGGTCCGCCATGCGCTTCGTACTTGCGATGCGGCGGCACGCCCAGCGCCTGGCAAAAGTCCTCCTGCGGCAAGCGCAGAAGCACGCCGCTACGCGAAAGCGTGCGGTCGAAACGCTCCACGCCCAGCACTTTTTGCGCGCCGAACGTGAGGATCTGCGCGTCGGACGCGGGCAGGCCATAGGCCTTCAGGAGTGCCAGGCATAGCCATTCGTTTTCGACCGAGGTGTTGAAATCCACCTTGCGATGGCCGATGAAGCCGAGCGGCAGCTTGAGGATATGCGTGGTGGGCGTGGCCCCGCGCGGCAGCCGCCAGCGCCCGCGATGGCGCAGCAACGCCGTTTTCTCCTGCGCGCCCGCAAGCGAGATGCGCAGTTCGTCGGTATCGTCGCCCGCGCCCGGCAGCGCGCCCGAGGTTTCGAGCAGCAGGCGCTCGATGGCGGCTTCACTCAGCGGCGCGCCTTCGATACGCTCGACGCGCTCGGGCATCTCGTCCTCGCCCAGCAATTGCACGGCACCCACGCAATCGCGGCCGATCGCCTTGAGCAGATCGAAAGCTTCGAGCGTGTCGGTGCGAAAGCGCGCGGCGATGCGGCGACGAATTTGCGGGCTGTCCGGCAGCAGGTTGTCGAAATAGTGATGAACGCGCTCGCCGCGCAGCGGCACGTCGCCGATGCCGAAAGGCAGCGAAAGCGACAACGGCCGGCCGAGTTCCGAACGTTTCCAGGCGGCGTCGTAACGCAGTTCCGTGTCGCCGCCCGGTGTTACGAGCCAGATGCCGACGCGCTCGCCGTTGGCCCAGATCGAGAGCGCGCGTGAATGCGATTTGCGGGCCATTTCACCACTCCAGCGTGTCGTCGCGGGCGCGCTGCGGCTTGGCCGGGCCACGCGACTGCACGTGGAATTCGAGTCCGTAAAGTGCGAACAGCGCGAGCATCTGCTCAAGCGAAAGGCTTGCCGTGCCCGTGGTTTCGAGCGCGGAAAGGCGCGGCTGGCCGATGCCGAGTTGCGCGGCGGCCTGCGCCTGGGTCATGCCGCTTTCCTTGCGCGCCGATTGCAAAATCTCGCCGAGGGCCGCCGGCGTCTGAACGACGATCTTCATGGCATATTCCTGTGAGGCATAAACCGATTATATTCCTGTAGCGAATATTTCCAAAATATCTCTCACAGGAATAAAATAGTTTTATTGCTCACAGGAATAATGACGACAGCGCGCGAAAGTGTTCCCGCGCTGCGCCATATCTGCGTTCGCTCCACGTCGAGCGGCATCGCTCCGCTTGCGCACTCGCACATCGACTGCGCCGCCCGTGAGCGTTTGAACGCACAGCGTCACCAGCGGGAAAACGCGAGTTCGGCGAAACGAATCGCCTCTTCCAGATGCGGATCGGAGCGCGAAACTGTCCGCGCTCGCATTCACGCATCCAGGCACCGCGCCGCCGTTTCCTGCCCGCCGGGGAGCGTCGTGTCCGCGCCCCAACGCTCGCGTCCAACGCCGGCACACAGGTTCAGGCTTGATCCCGACGCACGATCGCGCGGCAGCCGGGAGCCTACGCCGCGCGCGAATCGTGCGCGTACCGTGCGCAAAACGCGGCGCGGCAATCGCCCGTCCGTGCGTCGAACAGCATTGCTCGCCCTGCTGAAACAGCCGCCTGGCTTCCCCCTAACCAGTTGGCCGGCAATTCCACATGACGATTCCGGCTATGCGCGAGCCAACGAGCCCGGCAAGGACGCCGCGCGTCGCCTAGACTGCTGGTTTCCCCTTTGCTCTGCCAAGGACATTGCCATGGATACGAAAACCGTCAAGATTCCCGGCCCCGACCACCCGATCGCCATCGAACGCGCACCCGCGCGCGTCGTGGTCAGAGCGGGCGGCCGCGTGATCGCCGATACGCGCCGCGCGCTCGCCTTGCGCGAGGCGACCTATCCCGCCGTGTTCTACGTGCCGCGCGAGGACGTGGACATGACGCTGCTCGCGCGCACCGACCACACGAGCTGGTGCCCATACAAAGGCACGGCCTCGTACTATTCGATCGTGCCCGGCGGCGAGCGCGCGGCCAACGCCGTCTGGACCTACGAAACGCCGCATGCGGCCGTGGCGGCGATCAAGGACCACCTGGCGTTCTACCCCGATCGCGTCGATTCGATCGACACCCTGCCCTAAGCGCCCGCCCGCAGCACGGCTACGCCCGGCAGCGGCACTCAAGCCCGCGCGCGCTCGCGCCGTTATGCAGGGTGGCCCGCTGCAAATCCTGGTGAGATAATCCGCTGTCACGACGCCGTCACGTCCGTGTCGTTGACGCTCACACGGGTTTCAACGTGTGCCAGGAACCGGTTAATCGCGCGCGGCGACGGCCGCGCCCTGCACCCTTACATCCAACCGACATGCAACAAGGCACTCCGGCCACTGCCGCCAGCTTTGCCAATATGGGCGTCGATCTGCTCGACTTCTTCGACGTCACGCCCACTTCGCTCTGGCTCGAAGACTACAGTCAGTTGCGCGCGCTGTTCGAACGCTGGCGCGCCCAGGGCGTCACCGACCTGCGGCGCTTTCTCGAAGACGATCCGCGCCGCGTGGCCGAATGCTCGGCGTGCATCCGCGTGCTCAAGGTCAACCGGCACACGCTCGCGCTCTATGGCGCGCGCGATTACGAGGAACTTTCCGCTCATCTTTCCGAGGTGCTGCGCGACGACATGTTCCAGGCGCACGTGGGCGAACTCGAACAGATGTGGACCGGCAGCGCCACCTTCGAAAGCAAGAGCGTGAACTACACGCTGGCGGGCCGGCGCATGGATATCCTGTTGCGCGGTGTGATTCTGCCGGGCCATGAAAACGACTGGAGCCGCGTGCTCGTGTCGATCGAGGATGTCTCCGCGCTCGAGGACGCGCGCCACCGCGCCACGTTGAGCGAACAATACGCGCTGGGTATTTTCGAGCACGCGCCGGTCTCGCTCTGGGTCGAGGATTTTTCGGCGATCCGCGAGCTGCTGGACGAAGTGCGCATGCAAGGCATCGTCGACTTTCGCACCTTCACCGACGTGCATCCGGAATTCGTCGAGCGCTGCATGAGCGAGATACGCGTGCTGGACGTGAATCACCATACGCTCGGCATGTTCCGCGTGCCCGACAAAGCCACGCTGCTCGCGCGCCTGCCCGACGTTTTCCGCGACGAAATGCGCCCGCACTTTCGCGAGCAGTTGCTCGATCTGTGGGAAGGCCGCCTCTTTCAGCAGCGCGAAGTCGTGAACTACGCGCTCGACGGCAGCGAACTGAACGTGCATCTGCAATTTTCGGTGTTCCCCGGCCACGAGACGAAGTGGGATCTCGTGCTGCTCGCGCTCACCGACATCACCGCGCGCAAGAAAGCGGAGGCGTACCTCGAATTCCTCGGCAAGCACGACGTGCTCACCAAGCTGAAGAATCGCTCGTTTTATGTCGACGAACTCAATCGCCTCCAGCGCAAGGGGCCGTTCCCGGTGAGCGCCGTCGTGCTCGACATGGACAACCTCAAGACCGTGAACGACCAACTCGGCCACGCGGCCGGCGACGCGCTGCTGCGCCGCGCGGGCGAGGCGCTCGCCAAGGCGATCCAGAAACCGTATCAGGCGGCGCGTATCGGCGGCGACGAATTCGCGGTGCTGATGCCCGGCGCGGACCTGCGCGATGCGGAAATCGTCGCGGACAGCATCACGAAGCTCGTCGAACTGAACAATCAGTTCTACGGAGGCCCGAAGCTGAGTTTTTCGCTGGGCGTGGCAAGCTGCGAGGAAGGCGACAACGTGGAGTCGATGCTGCGCGACGCGGACGCGGCCATGTACGAAGCCAAGCGCCGCCGCAACGAAAATGCACGCACGCCGATAGCGACGGACACGGCCGACGAGGCGTGACGCGCGCTGCCGCTGCTATTGCGTTGCGCGCTTGTACTTGCCCGTTGCGCTGCCCGTTGTACTTCCGATGGCGCTGCCGGCTGCGAGAAGGGAAAAACGGAACGGCGACGATACACGCGCGAGGCTCGTGATCGTGCATTCAGGCGAGCGCGAGGCCGCGCCGCGAAGCTGGGGAATGTGCCGGAGGTGTGAGCCGCGAGGAAGAAGACGCATCGCACGCGCCGGCCTGCGTGGCCGCGCGTGCGAGCGCCGGGCGGCGGCACATCGTTACGACGCGTTGACGGCGTCCTTGAAGGCCTTGCCTGCGGTGAACTTCACCGTTTTTGCAGCGGCAATCTGGATCTCCGCGCCCGTAGCCGGGTTGCGGCCCACGCGGGCGGCACGCTGGCCAGTCGAGAACGAGCCGAAGCCGACGAGCTGCACGGAGTCGCCCGACGTGACTGCACGCGTGACGACTTCGAGGATCGCGTCGATCGCGGCGCCGGTGGCTGCCTTGGTTTCGCCCGTGCTTGCGGCGACTGCGTCAATGAGTTCCTGTTTGTTCATCTGCTACCTGTGTTGAGTTGAGAAAACCTGCATACCCTACCTCACGCGCGCCAAACAGGCAAATCGCGTTGCATATGGAAACGCGCGTAAAGGCCGTCCGGCACGTGTTTTGCGTTCCGCCGCGCCCAACGGCGGCTGCGGCGAAGGGCGAATGAATAGCACAACATGAAGGCAGTGTGTAGATCCCTGGTAAAAATCGGCCGGAAAATAACGAAATATCGGAGGGTTCACGTCCGCAAGACAGATTTTGTCATTTGAAACGCCCGCTAATTAATGAGGATTACTAGTTAATTACGCCGACACAGAGAGACGTTGACGCAGTATTGGGATGAGGATGGTGACGGAAGCGCTCCGAAGGGCGCCGCGGCGGATTTCCGCCACATCGACGTTATCAGAAACTGGATGCAAGGGTTCGAAGCACAAATCCGTCAATAATTTTACGTAAAACGTCAAATTTCATATCACATCGCCTCAGAAATTTGACATTAATCCTATAATGTGAAAAAACCACCTCCGGGCGCCGGAAGCGTAATACGCGTGCCGCACAACCCGCCGAACCCCGCGCCAACTGTCGTTCTTTCGCCCCACATCCCCTTCTTTCGGACAAGTATTCGCCCATCCCCGACATCGCGACCCAATGCGTCCGTCAGCGGTTACGATGTTTGTAGTCAGGCGTTCGAGCGTCTGCCGCGACGCGCACCAGCCGGGCAGACACCGCCTGCACCGCTCGCCGCGCGCGCAGGTAAATAAGCGGTCACGCACCGTCGTGGCATTCGAGCCAACACCTTTCGTGAGCCGTCATTGTCCATACGCATCCTGTTCGTCATCGGCAATCTGGGCGACTATCACGTCCCCCGCTACGAAGCGCTCGTGAACGCGGCGTCCAGTCGCGGCCATGAAGTCGCGCTGCTCGAAGTCTTCGCGCGCTCGGGCGTCTACGGCTTTCCGCAGGAGCGGCGCGCCGCGTTCTTCGCGAACCGGCCGCGCAGAGCGGAAACGCTCGTCGCGGACGGCGCCGACAGCGACGGCCTGGGCGTCGGCGCGAGCGCGCGGCTCACCGCCAAAGTGCGCGAATTCAGCCCCGACGTCGTCATCACGCTCGGCTACAACACGGGTTATTCGGCGCTGTTGTGCGCGCTGCGACTGCTCACGCGGCGCTACAAGCTCATCTACATGTCCGATTCGAAAGCCGACGACGGCCTGCGCCGGCGCTTGAAAGAACGCCTCAAACGGTTGCTCGTGAGCCGATTCGACGGCGCGCTCGTCGCGGGCGAAAAGCATCGGCGCTATGCACAATCGCTCGGCATTCCGATGGCGCGCTCGCGCATCGGCTTCGACGTGATCGACGTCGATTACTTCGCCCGGCTCGCGCAGCAAGCGCGCGACAACGACCGCGCCGTGCGCGCGCGCTTCGGCCTGCCGCAGCGTTATCTGCTGTGCGTGAGCCGCTTCGTCGCGCGCAAGAACGTCGACGTGCTGATCGACGCCTGGCGTCAATCGGGCGTACACGAACACGGTGTCGGCCTCGTGCTCGTCGGGCAAGGCCCGCTCGAAGCGCCGCTGCGCGAGCGCATTGCCGCGAGCGGACTGGCCAGCCAGGTCACGATTCTTCAATCGCTCGCCAATCCGGAAATGCCGAATCTCTATGCGCTCGCCGAATTCGTGGTGCTCGCGAGCGAGTTCGACCAGTGGGGACTGTGCGTGAGCGAAGCGTTCGCGGCGGGCTGCCCGGCCGTCGTCACGCGCACCTGCGGCGTGGCGGGCGAAGTGGTGATCGACGGCGCGAACGGCTTTGTCGTCGAGCCGCGCGACGTGGACACGCTCGCGCGCCGTATCGCGGAACTCGGCGGCGACAGCGCGCTGCGCGAGCGCTTCGCGGCCAACGCGCAAACGACGATCCGCCGCTGGACGCCGCTGCTGTTCGCGTCGAGCGCGCTCGAACTGGCCGAAGCGACGACGAGCAAGGCCGGCGATCCCGCGCGTCACGAACTCGTCTGAATCCGCGCCGCGCGTGTAGCGCGTGTAGCGCATGTAGCGCATCAACGCATCGGCACGTCAACGCATCGGCACGTCGGCACGTCAACGCACCGGCATCGCGCCGTCAAAGGTTCGGGGCGAACACGTGCGCGGGCGCGAAATGGCGCTTCACCGTACGCGTGAGCAGATACATCGTACCGAGCCGCTCCACGCCCAGCCGCTGGGTGAGCGTCGCGCCGAATCCACTCAGGAAATTGAACGTCGACGGACTCGAAAAGCCGTCGAAATCGAACGTGAGCCCGCGGTCGAGCGCGCGGCAAATACTGGTCCAGAGCAGCAGGCTGATCGAGCCGCAATGCGCCTCGCGCGTGCGCGACGAAAGCAGGTAGTACATCGACTGATGATCCCAGACGATGCCGATCGCCGCGACGAGCTGCCCGTCCGACGCGTAGGCGCCGAGCAGCATGCCCGCCTTGCGCGCGACGAACGCGTTGACGAGTTCGCGCATCACCGCCGAGCCATACGCGTTGGTGCGCGAGCGCGCGGCGAGATTGGCCTCGTAGAACGCGAGAAATGCCTCGGGCGTGAGGTCGGCGTCGATCGTCAGTTCGTGCGACGCGCTGCGGATCACGTTGCGCGTCTTGCTGTCGAGCCGCGCCCAGGCGGCGTCCGCCGTATCGTGCGGCGTGATGCGGAAGGTGTAGCGCGCCGAAACCGTGAAGCCGCGCAGCGCGAACGCAAGCGCGTCCTCCACGCGCGGATCGAACACCTGGAAAAAGCTGTCGCATTCGGGCAATTGCTCGATGAGCCGCGCCGTGACATCGAGCCGGTGCCGCAGTTGCCGCGCCGCGCTGCCCGTCACGGGCGCGATCACGGGCCCGAGCGTGCGCGTGAGCGGCGGCAGATGCGAAACGCGCCACAGGCGCGTGCGCCGCATCGCATACGGCATCTCGCCGATCACCGCGTCGTTGTGCTTCACGACCGCGCGCTGCCAGTTGCCTTGCGTCGCGATGTCGAGCCACCACGGCTCGTGAAAAATCGAATGCGCGGTCGGAACCGGCGGCTGCGCAAGCGGGGCGGCGCGGGCCTGCCGCGCAGGCGGCGCCCAGTCTTTCACTGTCGACATTTTTCTGATCCCCGGTCTCCGTTTTTCCTCGGTGCGGATCGGCAGGCCGCGAATGACGAAACTGGTGCGGGCCGATCGCGCATGGTGCACGAAGTGCAGTCTAGGGATATCAAACCGTCGATTTACGCCAAAATCCAGCAGCGCGCGCCTGCCGCGCCGGGCCGAGGCAACTTTCACGCGGCCATTTGCGCGCCGCCGCACGCTCGCGATGCGAATGACCTCGACTCAACGGTCTGGCTTTTTGACGCGACGCGCCTCTGCTTTTTCGTTTGCGTGTTTGCGTTTGCGTTTTTGCGTTTGCGTTTGCGCCAGTCGGCATGCGCGATGCGGGGCGGTCGCGGCGCCCGGACGCTCCTGTATCATCGGCAAATTGCCGTTCCGCGTTTGCAATCCATGCGCCTCGCCCGTTTCGTTCGCCCGTCCCTCGAATCCTCCGCCTCGCCGCCGCGCAGCATTGCGCGCGCCGCGCTCGTCGCATTTGTATTGGCCGCCGCCTGCGCGCTGCCCGGCTGCGCGAGCGCGCCGCCCTCGTCCGCATCGCCCCGACCTGCCGCGCAAGCGTTGCCGCCCGACACGGTCTCGCTCTTTCCCATCGAGCACTACGACCAGAACGTCGATCGCGCCATCGACCCCGCAAGCGCCGGTTACGACACGCCCTTCCTCGCGCCCGAAGTTCAGCGCGCGCAATTCGCGGCGCTCGTGGCGCGTTATTTCGGCGACGCGCCCGGCGATCCTTCGCCGTGGAATCGCAGCTATGTCGACCAGCGCGTGTACCGCGACGGCGGCAGCGACATCGCCGCGCTGCAACGGCGCCGCCTCGATCTTTTCGACAATACCGGCAAGCCGCCGCGCCGCATTGGCTACGGCATGAACTTTCGCCCGCACACGAAGGCGTGGATCGACGCGATCGCGCAAAACGTGAACGCCGCGCAGTTCGAGCGCGCCTCCGGCTACGACGCGAACCGCCGCGCGATAGCCACGTCGGCGCTTTACGTGCGCGAGTTGCCGACCATTGACCCTTCGTTCTACTCGCACCGGATCGCGGGCGAAGGGTATCCGTTCGACAATCTCCAGGTGAGCGCGGTGCGGCCCGGCACGCCGCTCTACGTACTCGGCACGAGCGCGGACGGCGCGTGGCGCTACGTGCAAACGCCCGACGTGCAAGGCTGGGTGCGTAGCGACGGCGTGGCCGGCGCCGACGAAACGTTCGTGGCCGCATGGCGCGCGGCGGCACGGCAATCGCTGGGCGTGGTGACGGCGGCTTCCGCGGCGTTGCGCGACGATGGCGGCACGTTCCGCTTCGAAGCGCCCGCCGGCACCTTGCTGCCGCTGCGCGCGGCGGCGGGCGCGACGCGCGAAGTCGTCGTGCCCGCGCGCGACATCGACGGCCGCGCCGTGATCCGCACCGCGCCGCTGGACGCGAACGCCATTGCCGACGCGCCGCTCGCCGCCACGCCGCGCCACCTCGCGATGCTCATGAAGGCGTTGATCGGCCGCCCCTACGGCTGGGGCAACGCGAATTTCGACAACGACTGTTCCGCCGAACTGCAAAGTATTTTCGCGGCGTTCGGCGTGTGGCTGCCGCGCCATTCGTCCACGCAAATGAGCGCGGGCGCGATGACCGATCTTTCGGCCGCCACGCCCGCCGGGCGGCTTGCGTGGCTCACGCAGCACGGCGCGCCCATGCGCACGCTCATCTATATCGGCGGGCACGTCATGCTGTATCTGGGCAACACCGAACGCGACGGCCGCACGGTGCCACTCGTCTATCAGGACGTGTGGGGATTGCGCCCCGCCGACAACAGCCGCCGCGCCGTGATCGGCGGTTCGGTGATTCTGCCGCTGCTGCTCAGCTATCCCGAAGACCCGAGCCTCGAATCGCTCGCCGCCACGCCCACGTTCCAGGTGAGCATTCTGGGCACGCCCGCGAGCAGCGCGCCTTCGCACGACGAAGAGGAAAATCCCGCCGGTTGAGGCGCTGTCCCTCGCGGCGGTTTTTCAAGGTTCGACGACGTTGAAATCGCCGCCGAATTGATCGAGCGTTTCGAGCCGTTCGCGAAACAGCCCGGCCTCGCCTTCGCTCTGAATCTCGCGCGCCACCACGCGGCTTGGCGCCCGCTTTCAGATACCGCGCGACATCAGCGCTACGAGCCGGTGAGCGACATCAACCGCCCGCTTCAGGTAGGCGCAAACACGCGCGCAAGGCTGTTAGACTCGCGCGTTTTCAGTCGACTGGCTTATCGGGAGAACGCATCATGCGTCGACATGTTTTGTCGCTGCCGTTCGTCGCGCTGACGGCGGCCGCTTTGACCGTTGCGACCATTGCGACCGTTACGCTTGGCGCGTGCGCGAACCGCGCGCAGGAAGCGCCGGCAAATGCCGTCGGCGCCGATGCGGATGCGCACGGATGCCGCGCGTCGGCGGGCTATGCGTGGTGCGAGCACACGCAGCGTTGCGAACGCCCCTGGGAGTTGGCGCAGCAAAAGCAGTTCGCGCCTGATGCGGCGCAATTCGCGCATTACTGCGCCACCGGCTCCGCCGCTCCGGCGAAGCCGCCTCAGCCGGAGTAACGGCGGCGGCGGAAGTCACAGCGAACGTATCGGCAAAAATATCGGCGCAAGAATCGGCAAAAATATCGGCGAAAGTCATCGCCGCAAGCCGCTGCGGCGAAGCACCGCGCGCGGGTTCAGGCTTCTTCGGCGTCGCCCGTTGCGGGGTCCGCGCTTTCGTTGCCGTCGAGCATGCGCATCGCGGCTTTTTCGGCGTTGAGCACGTGCTGGCGCGCGAGTTTCTGCGCTTCGCCCGCATCGCGCGCCTTGAGCGCTTTATAAAGTTCGTCGATTTCGCTCAGGCTGCTCGGCAGCCGGTCGGGATGCATGAGCGACGTGGCACGCAGCAGGTTCACGCGCGAATACAGGCTGGTGAGAATTTCCTTCACGAGACTATTGCCGCAGTGATCGAGCAGCACGTCGTAGAGCGCCGTTTTCGCCTTGAGCACGCCTTCCTGGCTTTGCGCCGTGGCCTGCGCGCGCAACTCCTTCGCGGCCGCGCCGAAGCGCTCGATGGTCGCGTCGTTCGCGCGGCGCGCGAATTCGTGCGCCGCGAAGCCTTCGAGCAACGCGCGCAGCGCGTAAAGCTCGGCGGCTTCCTCGCGCGACATCACCGCCACCACCGGCCCCTTGTGCGGCACGTTGCGCACGAGCTTTTCGGCTTCGAGCTTGCGCAGCGCCTCGCGCACCGAAGTGCGGCTCACGCCCAGCGTTTCGCAGAGTTCGCGCTCGATCAACCGCGCGCCCGGCGCGAAGCGCCCGCTCATGATGGCCTGGCGCAGCACGTTCTCGACCTGATGACGCAGCGTTTCGGGCCGCACCAATCCAATATCAGTCGACATTATTGTCTTCCCGTCCGACAAAGTTCCAGCCGATATGATACTGCACCGCACGCCGTTTCCCGAAGCGCCGCGGCCGCTTTTCAGCGCGGCTGCGCGTCCTGCCGTCGCGCCAGTGCCGCCTCGAGCAGCGGCGCGCCGAGTTCCGCACCGTGTATGCCCGTCGTGCTGACGATTTCGAGCAATTCCATCAATTCCGCCGCCGTTGCGCCGTAACGCAGGGCGTTGCGCATATGCAACTTCAAACCCGGCACGTAGAGATGCGTGGACGACGCGTCGAACGCGCAATACATGAATTCCTTGACCTTGGGACTCAAAACGCCCGTGCGCCACGGCACCGAAGAAAACGCCACATACGCTTCGAACAGGTCGGGATCGAGTTCGAGCAGCCCTTCCCAGGTGGGATGCCAGTAGCCGCGATTGCGCTCGAACGCCGCCTTGAGCGCGCGTTGCCGCTCGTCCAGCGGCGTGGGTCCGGCGCGCAAGCCGTCCTCTTCCAGCACTTCGAGCAGCACGGGCACGCCCACGTTGCTCGTATGAATGCCGATCGTGCTCACGAGTTCGAGCACTTCCATCAACTCCTCGCGCGTCGCGCCGCACGCCAGCGCCGCGTCGATATGGTGCGCGACGCCGGGCACGAAAAGCTGCGTGGCGCAGGCATCGGCGGCGAGCGCGATGAACGCGCGCACCTTCGCGTCCAGATGATTGCGCCGCTGCGGCACGCCCGAAAAGGCCACGTAGGCGTCGACGAAACCCGCGTCCAGACGCAGCATGCTTTCCCACGCGGCGTTCCACGTGCCATGCACGCGCACGAAATCGGCCTTGATGCTTTGCGGATCGCGCGTTCGCGCCGGGTCTTGCACGTCTGTCATGGCTGCCTGCCTCCTGTTTGTGCGGCTTTCGCCACGGGTTTTTCGCCGCCGTTTTCGCGTCATTTTTCCGACGCTGTTTTCGTCGATGCGGAGCGCGCCCCGCATCGCTTCATGCCGCGTCCAGCACGCGCCCAACATGCGCCCAACGCGTGCACAACACGCGCTCAGCGCGCGTTCAACCCCTGAGGATAGTCGCGCTCGGCAACCTCCTCCTGCCACGTGGCCGAACCGAGCGACGTGGCGATATGCACCATGTAGCTCGCGTCGCTCGCGCCGTGCCAGTGACGCTCGTTCGGCCCGATGAACACGATGTCGCCCTGGCGGATTTCCTGCGGCGGCTCGCCTTCCTTGCACACCCAGCCGCGCCCGGCCGTGACCGTCAGCACCTGGCCGTATTCGTGCGTATGCCAGAACGTGCGCGCGCCCGGCGAGAAAAAGACGGTGTTGATCGTCACGTTGTCAGTGGGCGCCATCACCGGATCGGCCCATACGGTGCCCGTAAACGTCGCGCCCCGCTGCTCCGACTTGCCGCCTTCCGCCCTGCCGTGAAATACCTTCATGCTGCGTTCTCCTTGTTTCGTTGTCCTGCGTTTCCATCGTGAAGCCGCACGCCGCCCGAGACGTCGCCGATCGCATCCACCACGCGATTGCTGATGACGTCGCCATAACCGAGCGCCGTGCCCAGACCGAAGCTGGCGAGCGGTCCCGCCGCGTTGAGCGAAACCACGCCCAGTTCGCGCGCGCGATCGACATAGAGCACGACGTCCTTCGTCATGAGCTTGCCGGTCAGGCCGCCTTCGAGATAATCGCCGTCGACGATCTTCGGAAAACGGTTCAAGGTGGCGAAGTTCACGCCGCTGCTGCTGTTGAGCACGTCGAGCAGCACATGCAGATCGAGCCCGGCCTTCTTGCCCGCCACCATCACCTCCGCGCTGGCCGCGAGGCTCACCGCATTGAGGAAGTTGTTGAGCAGCTTGGTGGTGTGGCCCGCGCCGCTTGCGCCCATGTGCGCGACTTTCGCGGCGATCGGCGCGAATGCCCATTGCAGCGCTTCCACGGCCTGCGTTTCGCCGCCCACCATCAGCGTGAGCTTGCCCTTTTCGGCCGCCGCCGCGCCGCCCGAGATGCCCGCGTCGACGTAATGCACACCGCGTTCGGCAAAGCGCTGCGCGAGGCGGATCGTCGAACTCGCGGCGGCCGTGCTCAAATCCACGACGATCTGGCCCGCGCGGCAATGCGCGAGCACGCCGTCGGCGCCTTCCACCACCGCTTCCACCACCTTGCTGTCGGGCAGCGACATCAGCACGACGTCGGCGAATTTCACGGCATCGGCCACGGTCCCGGCCGCTTGCGCGCCCGCGGCCTGCGCGCGCTCCGGCGCCGTGTCGTAGCCGAGCACCTGGATGCCGGCATTCACGAGACACCGCGTCATGCGCCCGCCCATGTTGCCGAGGCCGATAAAGCCTATGCGTTCCTTGTTCATCGCTGTTCCTGGTTGTTCCTCATTGTTCATGAATTGCTTAGAAGTCCACATCTTTCGTTTCCGGTCCCATCAGCGCACCGATCGCGCCAATCAGCCCGCCCACGCAGAGCAGCGCAACCGGCGTGAGCCGCAGCGGCATGAAGGCGCTCAGCGCGTTCATGTAGAACGCGTAAAACGACGGGATGATCACCGAAAGACTGAAGCCCACGCCAAAGCCGGTTGCCCGCACGTCCGTCACGAAGCGCTCGTTGATGTACGTGACGATCACGCCCCACGGCGACGTGACGATCACGGCCAGCACGCAGGTAATGGCGATGATGGCGGGCAGCGTGAGGTCGACGTTCGCGAGCACGTAAAGCAGGCCCGCGCCCACGGTCGCGATCACGGGGCCGAGTATCGCGAAGAAACGCCGGCGCCCGATGCGCTGCCCGATCATGCCCGAGCCGATATAGCTGAAAAACAGCACGAAATACGTGATCATCAGCGTGAGCGTGATCTGGAAGCCCGTGAGGTGCAGCGTCTTGAACAGCAGGCCGGTGGGCAGGAAGATCGTGATGATGTTTTGCGTGAGCCAGAAGCCCGTCATCATGACGAGCACTTGCAGCAGGCTGCGGCCGCTCTTGCCGCGCAGCAGGTCGCTTAGCGGCAGCTTCTCCGTTTCCGCGGGTTTGTCGGCGGCTTCGCTTTTCCAGATTTCCGATTCCGCAACCTTGTGTACGTAGTAAAGCGCGAGCAAACCCGCCAGCACCGCGCCCAGCACGAACGGAATGCGCCAGCCCCATTGCGCGTACGGCGAATGAACGCCGTTGAGCGGAAAGACCGCGAACATCAGCATTGCCACGAGATTGATCGACACATAGGCCGCCGGAAATCCCGCGATGATGAAGCCGCCCACGAAGCCGCGCTGGTGCTTCTTCGAGTATTCGATCGCAAGCGGCATGGCCCCGGTGTAACCGCCGCCAAGAAAGATGCCGTCCACGAAACGCAACAGCACGAGCAACCAGTAAGACGTGATGCCGATGCTCTCGTAACCCGGCAGCAGCGCGATGAGCAGCGTCACCACGCCGAACCCCGACACCGAATAGATCGACGCCTTGCGCCGCCCCACGCGGTCCGCGATCATGCCGAAGATCAGCGCGCCCACGGGCCGCCCGAGCAGCGTCGTGATGAACACGAGCGACGCGAGAATCGTCTCCATGCCGGGCGACAGATGCGGCGGCTGGAAAAACGCGAGCACGGGCGAGAGCACGACGACCGGCAAGTAGATATCGAACATGTCGATGTACTCGGAGAAGAACGCGCCCTTGATGGCGTTGCGCCGCTTCGCCTCGATCGACTCGTCGCGTTCGTGCTGAACGACGTCGGTTGCTGCCAGGGTTTTCATCTTTGTCTCCAACGGGTTTGGCGCACCGTTCGATGCGCGCGTTTATAGTGAATTTGTCGTGCAGCCTCGCGGGTCAGGCCGCGTTCTTCTCCGCCTCATAAGCCTTGATCGCTTCGCTCGCCACGCGGAACGCCGCAAGCGCGAGCGGCACGCCGCAATAAATCGCGGCCTGCATGAGCACCGCGCGAATTTCCTCTTTCGTCACGCCGTTGCGCAGCGCGCCTTTGACATGCACCGCGAGTTCGTGATGCTGGCTCATGGCCGTGAGCATGCCGAGATTGAGCATGCTGCGCGTCTTGAACGGCAGCGTGGGATCGCCCCAAATGTCGCCCCAACAGCACTCGGTCACGTACTTCTGCATCGGGCGATTGAAGTCGTCGGCGTTGGCCCACGACTTTTCCACGTGCGCGCCGCCCAGCACTTCCTTGCGATTCTCAAAACCGGCTTCAAAACGCTCGTTGTCACTCATTTCGGATTCCTCTCTGTTTTTTCGTGCTAAGTCGTGGGATCGATACGCCGCCATGTCGTCGAAGACGATCGTCCGACAAGGCGGCGGGGCAAAATTTTTTAAAGCTCAAGGCGTGCCGTAGCCCACCATCGACTTCGTTTCCAGATACTCGCGCAAGCCCGCTTCGCCCCATTCGCGGCCATTGCCGGAACGCTTGTAGCCGCCGAACGGCGCGTGAAAATCGGCGGGCGGATAGTTCAGATGCACGCCGCCGGCACGCAACGCACGGCCAACCGCGCGCGCACGCGCGATATCGCCCGACTGCACGTAGGCGGCGAGACCGTATTCGGTGCCGTTCGCGATGGCGATGGCTTCCTCTTCGCTGTCGTAGCCCATGATCGAAAGCACCGGCCCGAAAATTTCCTCGCGCGCGATCGTCATTTCGGGTGTCACCTGCGAAAACACCGTGGGCTTCACGTAGTACCCCCGCTCGAGGCCCGACGGTTTGCCGGTGCCGCCGGTAACGAGCCGGGCACCTTCGTCGATGCCCTTCTGGATCAGCATTTGCACGCGCTCGAACTGATTACGGTTCACGAGCGGCCCGAGCTGCGTGGCGGGGTCGTCGGTCGGCCCGACGCGATACGCCTGCGCGGCCCTGGAAGCAATCGCTTCCACGTCGCCCAGGAGGCGGCGCGGCACGATCATGCGCGTGGGGATCGAGCACGATTGCCCCGAATTCGTGAAGCACGCGGCCACGCCGCGCGTGACGGCCGCTTCGAGGTCCACGTCGTCGAGCAGGATGTTCGCGGACTTGCCGCCCAGCTCCTGCGCCACGCGCTTGACCGTGGCGGCGGCCGCTTCGGCGACCAGCACGCCCGCGCGCGTAGAGCCCGTGAACGACACCATGTCGATGCCGGGATGGCGCGCGATGGCCTCGCCCACGCCCGGCCCGTCGCCGTTCACAAGATTGAACACGCCGCGCGGCAAGCCCGCTTCCGCAAGCACCTGCGCGAAAAGCAACGCGCTCAGCGGCGAATATTCGCTGGGCTTGAGCACCATCGTGCAACCCGCTGCGAGCGCCGGCGCGATCTTCACGACGATCTGGTTGACCGGCCAATTCCACGGCGTGATCAGCCCGCACACGCCCACCGCTTCCAGCACGATGCGCGTGCTGCCGCGCTGCTCCTCGAACTCGAAACGTTCGAGCACTTCGATCAGCGCATTCAGATGCGCGGGACCGCGCGCGGCTTGACCGTTGCGCGCGAACGTGATGGGCGCGCCCATTTCGCGACGCATCAGTTCCGCGAACTCGTCGTAGCGGCGCTCGTAGATTTGCAGCACGCGCTTGAGGAGCGCCACGCGCTCCTGCACGCTCGTGGCGGACCACGCGGGCAACGCCCGGCGCGCGGCGGCCACGGCGCGGTCCACGTCGGCGGCGTCGCCCAGGGCGAGGCGCGCGACCGGCGACTCCGTGGCCGGATCGATCACGTCGAACCAGCGCGGCGCGTTGGGCGCGACCCACGCGCCATCGACGTAAAATTCCCCGCTATGCACTTCGATATTCATACGCACTCCGAATCAATAATTCAGTCCGCGTTCTTTTCCGCGTCGAGAGGCAACAGGCGATACAGCTCGGTGTGATCGGTTGCGGGGGTGGCGCGTTGCGCGGCCTCGTTCCACAGCGTGGCGCAGGTCGCGCCGATCGTCATCGGATAGCCGACCGACTCGGCGAGCGCACGCGCGATCTTGATGTCCTTGTTCATCAGTTGCAGCGCGAACCCGGAGCCGAACGTGCCGCTCAACATGAACTGCTTGACCTTGTTTTCCGAGGTATTGCTGCGCCCCGAGGAAGCATTGAGCACGTCGGTCATCACGCCGGGCTCGATGCCGAAACGCTCGGCAACGTGCAGCGCTTCCACCGTCGCGGCAAGCCCCGCTGCCGACACGTAGTTGTTGAGCGCCTTGGCCGCGTGGCCCGCGCCCGCGCCGCCGATATGCAGCAGGCTCTTGCCCATGGCCGAGAGCAACGCGTGGCAACGCGCGGCCACTTCCTCGCGTCCGCCGATCAGGATCGCGAGCGTGCCCTCTTTCGCCTTCTTCACGCCACCCGAGACCGGCGCGTCGAGATAGGCAAGGCCGCGCTCCTCGAGCACCGCGCCCAGCTTGCGCGAACGTTCGGGCTCCGAAGAACTCATGTCGATGACGACCGTGCCCGCGGCAAGACGGCTGGCCCAGCCGTTCGCGCCGCTGCCGAGCAGCACGTTTTCGACGATGGCCGAGTTGGGCAGCATGGTGATGAGCGCGTCCAGTTCGGCCGCGTTGTCCGGACCGAGCCGCTGCGCGCCCGTTTGCGCGGCGAGCGCTTCGGCGCGCGCCGCGTCGGCGTCGTCGAGGTAGAGCGCGTAGCCCGCGTTCACGAGGCATTGCACCATCGGCGCGCCCATCATGCCGAGGCCGATAAAGCCGATCTTGCGCGGCGTCTGTTGCGATTGCGTCATGGCGACCTCTCCTTAACGCAGCGGCGAAAACGCGGTGGGCGCGAGCATGTGGCTCTCGATGCGCTCGACGATAGGCCGCTCGGCCTCGGTCGCGGCGCGCTTCTCGATCCATTCGGCGTCGGCCTGGAACGCGTTCCATTTCTGCTCGCGTTCCGCGAGGCTTTCCCACCGCAAGAGATAGGTGAGCGTGTGATTGCTCTCGCCGATCAACGTGGTCCAGAAGCCGATGGGCTTGATGCCGTACTTCTCGAAGAAGCCGAGCGTGGTGGACGAGAAGCGATCGAGCAGCGCCGGCAAACGCGTCGGCGCGCAGTGGTAGACACGCATTTCAACAATCATCATGTTCTCCGATTAGTTCGTTATGCTTGCGATTATTCGAGTCCATTGGTGGACGACCAATGTTCGACGTAACGCACGAGTTCCGTCATGTCGCGAGCGGCGCCGTCCTGCATCGCCGCGTAATTCCATACCTGGCGCGCGATATTGCCCACCCACATCGGCACGCCCAGCGCCTGGCATTCGTCCACGGCCAGGCCGATGTCCTTGCACACGCTGCTCACGGGAAAGCCGAAATCGAACGTGCGCGGCAGCACGTGCTTCGGAAACTTGTCGAGCGTCGCACCGTTCTTGCCGCTGCCCGCGTTGATCACCGAAATCATGATCTCGGGGTCGAGACCGCCGCGCATGCCCGCCACGAAGGCTTCGGACGTGATCGCGAACGCCGTGGTGGACAGCATGTTGTTCAGCAGCTTGAGCAATTGCCCCTGGCCCGCTTCGCTGCCCACCACGAACACCTTGCCGAACACGTCGAACAGCGGCCGCACTTCCTCCAGCGCCGCGCTCGCGCCCGCCGCCATGATCGTGAGCGCGCCCTTCTGCGCGCCCGCCGCGCCGCCGCTCACGGGCGCATCGACGGTCTCGATGCCCTTCGCACGCAAGCCCGCCGCCACTGCCTTTTCGGTGCGCGAGCCGACCGTCGAGAGATCGACCAGAATCTTCAGCGCTTCGCCTTCGTGCAGGCCGTCTGGCCCGATGGCCACGTCCTTGAAGATCGCGGGCGTCGGCAGGCTCGTGAACACGATGCGCGCACGATCCGCGACGTCCCGCACGGACTTCGCCGCCTGCGCGCCGAGCGCGACGAGATCGGCAACGGCGGCTTCGTCGCGATCGAACACGATCAACGCGTGCCCCGCCTGAAGCAGTCTGCGCGCCATCGGCCGCCCCATCGTCCCCACGCCCACGAATCCGAGCGGCGCGCCGCGCTGCTCCGCTGTTGGTTGACTACTCATGTTCGCCCTCGTTTCGATAAAACTTCGGAATCCCTGGTATCGGTCAGGCGGCCCGCGCGAGTTGCATGACCGCTGCCGCGTCCGGCGCGGAATCGAGCGCCCACAATTGCGAAAGCAACGCCTCCACGTCGATGCGCGCGCCGTCGCGTGTACCGCCGAATGCGCCGTGTCCCCCGGCCAGTTCGCGCAGCTTGGCTTCGAGCGCCGCGTCGTCGAGCGGCGCGGCCAGACTGCCTCGCGCGGCCTGCACGTACTGCGAGATTCGTTCGCCCGAACGCAAGACGAGCGTGACTTCGGCCGACTCCACGGACCACGCGGGTTCGTCGATGAATCGCAGGCGCCGGCCGATCGCGCGCAAGGCGGGCTCCGCCACGGCGGCGTCGCTGAATTCGGCGAGACCCGCGCGGCCACGCGCCAGCGCGACGGCCACCGCATGTTGCGCGCTCACTTGCGAGGCGCGGCCGCTCTGCACGTCGGGGCGATCCGTGCGCTCGCGCAACAGCGGATGTCCGCGCAATTCGATCGTTTCGACCGCATCGAGATTCGCCTTCGGGCTCGCGCCATGCAGCGCGAGACACGCGTCGATCACGGGATTGAGCACCACGCCGCACGGATACGGCTTATACGTGTTCGCGCGCAGCGCCCAGTCTCGCCCGAGCCCTTCGGTGATCGCGTCGAAATCGGGCCGCGCGGCCGCGCAACGCAGGAAGCCGCGCTCGCCTTCGAGCGGCGCAAGCGGCCCCGAAAACCCTTCCTGCGCGAGCAGCGCCGCGAGCAAGCCGTTGCGCGCCGCATTGCCCACGCCGATGCTTTTCGACATCGTGCCTAGCGTTTCGACCAGCCCGCCCGTTTGCGCCGAAGCGTTGCCGAGCGCCCACGCCGTCTCGCGCGCGTTCAACGCGATGGCGCGCGCCGCCGCAGCCGCCGCGCCAAACACGCCGCACGTCGACGTAATGTGCCAGCCGCGCTGATAATGCTCCGGCGAAACGGCATTGCCGATACGGCACGCCGCCTCCACGCCCAGCACGAACGCGAGCAGCAGCGCCTCGCCCGAAAGCGCGATGGTTTGCGCGAGCGCGAACAGCGGCGCGGCCACCGGCGCGCCCGGATGAATGATGGTCGGCAGATGCGTGTCGTCGAAGTCGAACACGTTCGCGCTCATGGCGTTGAGCGCCGCCGCGTTGAGCATGTCGTTGCGCTCGCAACGACCGACGAGCGTGGCCTCCTCGCGCGCGGCAAAGCCGCCATAAACTTTCACGGCTTTGTCGATGGTCGGATCGTGCGCGCCCGCGAGCGCCACCGCGAAGTAATTCACGAGCGCGCGCTTCGCCTCGTGGCGCACGTCGGCGGGCACGTCGGCCCATTGCGTGCGCGCGACGAATCGTGCGAGCGTGTCCGTCACGCCGGCGCGGGATGCGTCCGTGCGCGCGGGCGCGCGATTATCCGCGCCAAGGTCCGCATGAAGATCAGCCTGCAAGCCAGCCTCCTTCGATCGGCAGCGTCGCGCCCGTGATTTGCGCGGCCGCGGCGCCGCAAAGAAACACCACGAGTTCGCCCACGTGCGCCGCGTCGATCAACTCGCCGGTCGGCTGCTTGCCTTCGAGAAACGCCTGCACGGCTGCGCCGCGGTCGAGCGAGCGCGCTTCCATCAACGCATTGATGCGGCTGTCGATATTCGGCGTAAGCACCGAGCCGGGGCAAATCGCATTGCAGGTGATGCCCTGCTTGAGCGTTTCGAGCGCGACCGAGCGAGTCAGGCCGATCAACGCGGTTTTCGTCGTCACGTAATCGACGCGATTGGCCACCGCGCGCGAACCGTACACCGACGTCATGTTGATAATGCGCCCGAAGCCGCGCTCGCGCATGCCCGGCAGCGCGAGCTGAATCGCGCGAAACGCCGCCGTGAGATTCACCGCGAGAGCCTCGTTCCAGCGCTCCAGTGCAAACGCTTCGATGCCCGCGAAGTGCCGCACGACCGCGTTGTTGATCAGCACGTCGAGCGAGCCGAGTTTCGCGAGCGCCGCGTCCATCAACGCTTCGACGCCGCTCACTTGCGTCAGGTCCGCCTGCACGTAACTCACGCGCACGTCGCAACGCCGCGCGAGCGCCGCGCACGATTCGGTCATTGACTGCGGCGCTTCGAGTCCGTGCAGCACAATCTCGCAGCCCGCCTGCGCGAGCGCCGTGGCCATCGCGAAACCGAGTCCGTTCGACGATCCGGTGACGAGCGCGCCTTTGCCTCGCAAGCTCATCGGCCGCTCCGCATCGGCGCGTCGAGACGCACGATCCAGCCTTCGGTTTCGCGATCGTGCGCGGGGAAACGCGCGAGCACGGCGGGATCGTGGCCCGGAATCACCTGTGCAGCCGAACTCGCAAGACGATGCGCCGTTTCGTAGCCTTCGATCATGTCGCCGACGTTGTAGACCACCGGGAACGGGCGGTGATCGTCCATGTTGGCGTAGAAGTGCGAGGCGTCCGAAGCGAGCACGACCCAGCCGTGTTCCGTATGCACGCGCACGATCTGCAAGCCGTTCGTGTGACCGCCGACCCAATGCACGCTGATGCCCGGCGCGACTTCGGAAGCGCCTTCGTGAAACTGCACGCGCCCGTCGAACAGGCGGCCCACCATCGCCTTCACGTCCGCGGGTTCGAACGGATGGCTGAGCGCGTGATGGCACATGCAGCGCCCCGTGCAATACGCCATTTCGCGGTCCTGAATGTGATAGCGCGCGTGCGGAAACAGCGCGTGGTTGCCCGCGTGGTCGTAATGCATGTGCGTGATGATCACGTCTTTCACGTCGTCCGGGCGAATGCCGATCTTGCCGAGCCCCGCTTCCACCGTGTTCGTGATCGTTCGGCCGCGCTTGTCGGCCATCGCCTGGTCGAAACCCGTATCGACGATAAACGTGCGCTCGCGGCCCACCACGGCCCAGACGAAATAATCGAGCGGCATGGGCGTGTCGTGCGTGTCGCCGCCGATGAAGTTGTGGTACGAGCGGCGCTCGAAGTGCGCATATTTGACGGCGTAGATGCGGTAGTTCTCGATGGGCGACGACATGTCTCGGTGTCCTGTTGTTGAAATATCGAGGCGCGGCCGGTCAGCGCATGCAAGCGGCGGACGGCAGGCGTGACCCGAAGCGGGTTCGGGCGAGGGCAATGGACAGGGCAACCGCGAGGACTGGGGCGCGACTGGTGTTGCAGTGCATGGGCTGTCTCCTGCTTTTGGCGTTCTGGTCTGCGGCATGAGGCGCAGTGCGTGAGGCGCAGTGCGTGGGCAGTGCATGAAGCGGATTATATTCTTGTCATACAATCCGTCAAGAAGATAAAGCGCACAGACACCGTTGCCATGAGGGCGAGCACCGCGCCGCCTCGCTCGACAGCCATGCCCGAAGCGCCGACAATGGCTGCCCTCCACAATCCCACCGTGCTGTCCGTCCGGGCAGCAACGAAACCCAGGGCGCGCGTATGCAGGATTTACAAGCCGGCAACGGCGGCAGGAGTGGCCAGAGCGGCGAGCGCAAGTTCGACACGCTGGTCGTCGGCGCGGGCTCGATGGGGATGGCGGCCGGTTACCACCTCGCGCGCGCGGGCAATCGCGTTCTGCTGCTCGACGCGGGCGACCCGCCGCACGACGAGGGCGCGCATCACGGCGGCACGCGGCTGATTCGTCATGCGTACGGCGAAGGCGCCGCTTACGTGCCGCTCGCCTTGCGCGCGCAGGCGCTTTGGGAAGCGCTCGAACGCGAAACGCGGGCCGCCCCGCGCTCCGCCCTTTTCGTTCGCACAGGCATCGTCAATATCGGCTCGCCCGGCGACACGTTCCTGCACGAAGTGCAATTGAGCGCCGCGCGGCACGACTTGCCGCTGGAAACGCTCGATGCCGCGCAGGCGAGCGCGCGCTGGCCAGCGTGGCGGCTCGACGCGCAGCAGCGCGCGAACTTCGAGCCGGATGGCGGCGTGCTGTATTGCGAGCGCGCCGTTCGCGCGTATCGGGAAGGGGCTCTGGCGCACGGCGCCACGCTGCGCACGCACACGCGCATCACGCGCCTCGCGTGGCGCGGGCCGGACCATATCGAAGCGATTTCGGAAAGCGGCGAGACGTTTGCCGCCCGCACGTCGATCGTGTGCGCCGGAAAGTGGACGCGGCCGCTGCTGGCCGCGCTGGGCCATGCCGTGCCCGTTGCGCGCGTGCGCAAAACCTTCGCATGGTTCGAGGCCGGCGAGGCGTTCGCGCCCGAACGCTTCCCCGGTTTCGCGATCAGCACGGACCACGGCACGTATTACGGTTTCCCCGATCTCGACGGCAGCGGCCTCAAAGTCGGCCGCCACGACGGCGGCCAGCCCGTGGACGCCCATGCGCCGCTCGCTCCCTTCGGCGACGAACCCGGCGATCATGCCGATCTGCAACGCTTCCTCGCGCGCTATCTGCCAGGCGCGGGCGCGTTGCGCATGGGGCGCGCATGCGAATACGACATGACGCCCGACGAGCATTTCATCATCGACACGTTGCCGGAACGTCCCAACCTCCACGTCGCAACCGGCTTTTCAGGGCACGGCTTCAAATTCGCGAGCGCCGTGGGCGAAGCGCTTGCCGAACGCATCACGCTTGGCGCGAGCCGCATCGATCTGTCGATGTTTTCGCGCGCGCGTTTTTCCCCGGCCGGTTAATCAGGGATCCGGATTATCAGGAATCCCGATTATCTGGAATCCCGATTAACCGGCGATCCTCGCTAGCTGGCTTCGGGCGGCGGCGGCCCTTCGGTCTCGGGCGCCGTTTCGGCAGCCAATTGCTTGCCGAGACACAGCACGCCTTGCGCGGCCGCACGCTTGCCGCCGAATTTTTCAACCGATGCATAACCGTGGCGCAAGAAGAAGTCGATCGCGCGCACGTCGTCGGACCAGAGACGCAGCACCGCGCGCCGATAACCCGAATCGCGCACCGCATCTTCGATACATTCGAGCACGGCCGAGCCCACGCCCGACATTTCCGGCCGGCGATAAATACGGCGAATTTCAGCGGTTTCATACGAGAAGCGGCGGAATCCGCCGCAGCCCACCGGTTCGCCGTGGAGCGTGCGCGCGACGATAAAGCCGCCCCGCGTGGAACGGAAGTCCTCGGGATCGAATGCCGACTGGCCGCTCTCGCCGTGGCGCAGCGCGAACAGGGCGCCCAGTTCGTCGAGCAGGATGCGCGCGTCGTCGCTATCGGGATCTTCGCGGCGCACGACAATGGCCATGGATGACTGGTTCATGTTTTCCTCCCGATGCGTTGATGTACTGGCGTGAGCCGAATTCGTCCGGCTCGATCCCGCAAAGCGGATACCCGCGAAGCGCGTCGAATGCGCGGCACCGGCAGGCACACGCAATGCGCTAGACGGCATGCCTTAACCCTGAGAGGAGTACATCATGAGCATGCTCGATCCCCAATCGAATACGGGCGGCGCGCGCATCGTCGGCGGCGGTGTCGGCGAAGGCCCGGGCCCGGACATCATGGCCGCCGATACGCTCGACGGCAACAAGGTCTACACGTCGGACGGCGAACACGTCGGCAAAATCTCCGACATCATGCTTGACGTACGCTCGGGCCGCGTCGCCTATGCGGTGCTGTCCGAAGGCGGCTTTCTCGGCATCGGCGACAAGCTTCACGCCATTCCGTGGAGTTCGCTGACGCTCGACACGGCGGAAAAGTGCTTCCGCGTGGACATTGCCGCGCAACGCATCAAGGACGATCCGGGTTTCGACAAGGATCACTGGCCTTCGATGGCCGATCAGGCGTGGGGCACGCAGCTTCACGAGTACTACGGCCGCGAGCCGTACTGGCGCGATCCGCTGTGACCCGCGCTTGACATGACGAAGTAGAAAAGGCGCTGGATTTCCAGCGC